>NZ_BAABEO010000020.1:104390-112908 GCF_039540195.1 Arthrobacter ginkgonis
GCCGTCGTGGTGTTGTGTGGTGCCGCGGCCTTAGGCCAGCTTCGAGGCCACCAGCTCGGTGAGGTCCACCAGGCGGTTGGAGTAGCCCCACTCGTTGTCGTACCAGGCCACCACCTTGACCTGGTTGCCGATGACCTTGGTGAGGCCGGCGTCGAAGACGCAGGAGGCCGGATCGTGCACGATGTCGGAGGAAACGATCGGGTCCTCCGTGTAGGTGAGGATTCCGGCCCAGCGCGGGTCGGCGGCGGCGGTACGGTAGGCGGCGTTGATTTCCTCCGCCGTGGCCTCGCGCTTCAGCGTGACGGTGAGGTCGGTGGCCGAGCCGGTCGGGACGGGAACGCGCATCGCGAAGCCGTCGAGCTTGCCCTTGAGCTCGGGCAGGACCAGCCCGATCGCCTTCGCGGCACCGGTGGAGGTCGGCACCATGTTGAGCGCGGCGGCGCGGGCCCGGCGCGGGTCGCGGTGCGGGCCGTCGTGCAGGTTCTGGTCCGCAGTATAGGCGTGGACGGTGGTCATCAGGCCGCGCTCGATGCCGAACTGCTCGTGCAGGACGCTGGCCAGCGGGGCCAGGCAGTTGGTGGTGCAGGAGGCGTTGGAAACGATGTTGTGCAGCGCGTCGTCGTAGTCGCCGTCGTTCACGCCCATCACCACGGTCAGGTCCTCGTCCGTGGCCGGGGCGGAAATGAGCACCTTGCGGGCGCCGGCCACGAGGTGCTTCTCGGCGTCCGCGGCGTGCGTGAAGAACCCGGTGGATTCGATGACGATGTCGACGCCGAGGTCGCGCCACGGCAGGTTGCCCGGGTTGCGCTCGGCAAAGACGCGGATGGTACGCCCGCCCACCACGAGGTTCCCCTCCTCCACGCGCACGTCCTCGGTCAGGCGCCCCGCCACCGAGTCGTACTTCAGCAGGTGGGCCAGGGACTCGGGGGCGGTGAGGTCGTTGACGGCGACGATCTCGAAGTCCGTTCCACGCCCAAGGGCGGCGCGGAAGAAGTTGCGGCCGATGCGGCCGAAACCGTTGATTCCGATGCGGATGGTCACGGGGGTGCTCCTTGGTGTGTCTACTGCGGGGTTTGTACTGCTGGGGGTGTTGCGGGGGCCTGCATTTATTGAGGACTATTATTTAGTCCCTAAATTTAAGCTCTACTACTATTATGGGGACAACCGCCCGACACGTCAAAGGTTTTTTCCGTGGACACCTCCGCCACCACTCCCCAGCTGCTCCGCCACGCCAACCTGCGTGCGGTCCTGGACGTCCTGCGGGCCTCCCCCGCGGTCACCGGAACCGACCTGATCCAGGCGACCGGGCTCACCCGGGCCACCGTCATCGCCGTCTGCGACGACCTCATCGCCCGCGGCTGGGCACGGGAAACCGACGCTTCCCGCGCGCCCGGAGGCCAGAAGGGCCGTCCCGCACGGAAGTTCGAGTTCAACGAGCACGCCGGGCACGTGCTGGGCCTGGACGTGGGCATGGCCACCGTGCGCGTGCTGGTCGCCGACCTCGCCGGGGCCGTGGTGGGGCGGGAGACGGCCCGCTTCAGCGGCCACGACGCTTCCGCCGCGGAGCGGAGCCGAACCATCACCGCCACGATCGACGCGGCCCTGGAGGCCGCAGGCGTGCCCGCCTCCAACGTGCTCTCGGTGGGCGTCGGCGTTGCCGCGCCCGTGGACCGGAAGGGAAGGATCGCGCCGGGGCACCACTTGGGATCCCTCTTCGACCTCGAGCACGGGGGCGGCCCCTGGACGGACCGCGAGTGGCCGGTGCTCCTTGAGAACGACGCCAACCTCGCCGCCCTCGCCGAGCGGTGGCGCGGCGCCGGATCCGGGGTGGACAACCTCGCCGTGATCCTGGCCGGCGAGCGCCTGAGCAGCGGAATCATCGAATCCGGCAGGCTGCTTCACGGTTCCTCCGGCGGCGCGGGCGAGGTGGGAACCCTGGAGATCGTGGACGGGGTCGGCAGCCACGACGGCATCGCCAAGCTGGCCCGACTGTGGGGAACGGCGGCGCTCAAGGCCGGCGAGCAGACGCTGATCCGGGACCTCGTGGGGCCGGGGACCACCCGCGTTTCGGCCCGCTTCGTCTTCGAGGCCGCCGCCGCGGGCGACGCCCTGGCACTGGAGATCCTGGACCGGATCGCCCGGCGGATGGCGCGCGTGCTCTCGCTGATCTCCACGTTCTTCGACCCGGAACTGGTGGTGATCGGCGGTGCCGTCGCGGCCTCGGCCACGGCCCTCCTGCCGGCGCTGACGGAGGAACTGGGCAAGCTGATCGACTCGCCTCCGCGGGTGGCCGTCTCGGACATGGGTGACGCCCTGGTGCCCACCGGCGCGGTCCGGCTGGCCCTGGACCACGTGGAGTCCAACATGCTGGACCTGGTGCCGGCCGCACGCCGCGGCGCGTAGCCACCTCCAGCCCCTTCCCCGCAGCTTCTCCCCCGCAACCCCCTCCAGCGGCCGGCCCCCGGCCGCCCTTTCCCGCGCGCCCGTCCACGCACGCCGGCGGCCGCCCAGGGCCTTCCGCGCCGCCGCCGAGCCCACCCCCACACGTCGGCCGCGCCCGCCCCACGCTGCCGCCGCGCGCGCTTCGCTCATGCCCGTTTATCTGGAATTATGTGTCTTTGTGTTGACATTGGCTTATGGGCGGACCTAAAGTCAGATAATCAAACATTTGTTGTGATTTGCATCACAAGCTATCGGAGGGTCCATGTTCGCCGAGGAACGACACCGACTGATCGGCGGCATGCTCGCCGACTACGGGAAGGTGACCGTGGCCGACCTGTCGGGCCGTTTCGGCATCACCCGCGAGACCGTCCGCCGCGACCTTGCCCAGCTCGAATCCGCCGGCGTCCTGCGCCGCGTGCACGGCGGGGCGGTCGCGGCCAGCAAGGCCAGCACCACCGAGGAAAGCCACACCGTCCGGACCAGCCGCCACTTCGCGGAGAAGCGCCGGATCGCGCAGCGGGCCCTGGACCTGCTGCCCCACGGTCCGGTTTCGGCGGTGCTCGACGCCGGCACCACCACCGAACTGCTGGCCGAGGCCATGGTGGACCGGATCCCCGCCCAGCGCGCCTCCGAGATCCTGGCCGTGACGCACGCCCTGCCGATCGCCAACCGCCTCGCCGCCTCGCCCGATTTCCAGCTCGAGCTCGTGGGGGGCCGCATCCGCGGACTGACCAGCGCCGCGATCGGCGCCCGAGCGGTCGAGCAGTTCCAGGCGCTGCGCCCGGACATCGCCTTTCTGGGCACCAATGGGGTGCACTACGAGTTCGGTCTCAGCACCCCCGATGTCCTCGAGGCCGCGGTCAAGTCGGCGATCGTGCATTGTGCCCGCCGGATCGTGGTCCTGGCCGATTCATCCAAGTTCGGCGAAGAGGCCTTCGTCCGGTTTGGAACGTTGAATGAAATAGATGCCCTGGTCACCGACAGGGCGCCGCAGGGCGCCCTCGCGGCGGCCCTGGAACGCGCGGACGTGGAGGTACTCGTCGCATGATCATCACCCTTACTGCCAACCCGAGCCTGGACCGCACGGTCGAACTCGCCGGCCCACTGGCCCGCGGCGGCGTGCAGCGGGCCACCTCCGTCTCCGCCCAGCCGGCGGGCAAGGGCGTCAACGTCGCACGCGCGCTGGCCGCCGGAGGCGAACAGATCCTGGCCGTGCTCCCCGGCGATCCGTCGGATCCCGTGGTCACGGGACTCGCGGCCGACGGCCTGGCCTACCTGGCGCTGCCGATCGGCCAGGCGCTGCGCAGCAACATCACGCTGGCCGAGCCGGACGGAACCACCACCAAGGTCAACGAGCCCGGTCCCGCGCTGTCCGCCGCCCAGCAGGAGGAATTGGCCGACGCCGTCCTCGAGGCCGCCGCGGGCGCGGCCTGGGTGGTCCTTGCCGGCTCCCTGCCGCCCGATGTCGTCGAGGACTTCTACGCCCGGCTGACCGCGCGGATCCGCCGGGAACTCGGGGCCGCGGCTCCGCTGGTGGCCCTCGACTCCTCGGGCGCCCCGCTGGCCTCGGCCTTTGCGGGCGGCCGGGAGCAGATCCCGGACCTCATCAAGCCCAACGCCGAGGAGCTCGCCGAACTCTCCGGGGTCGCCACGGCCGGCGAACTGGAGTCCGATCCTGCGCTGGCGGCCTCCGCGGCGCGTGCGCTGGTCGACGCCGGCGCGGGCGCCGTCCTTGCCACGTTGGGTTCCCGGGGCGCGGTGCTCACCACCGGCGCGGGTTCCTGGTTCGCCTCCCACCCGCCCGTTGCCGCGCGCAGCACGGTTGGGGCGGGCGACTCCGCACTGGCCGGCTACCTGCTGGCCCACCGAGCCGGGTCCGACCCGGCCGGCTGCCTTCGCCAGGCGGTCGCCCACGGCTCCGCGGCCGTGGCGCTGCCGGGCACGGCAATCCCCTCCCCCGACCAAACCACCCCTGCCGCCGTCAACGTCGTCGGTATCTAACCACCCCTTGCGAAGGAACCAGCCATGACCCAACTCATCACCGAAGGCCTCGTTCGCCTCGATGCGAACCTGGGGGCCTCCAGCACCGAGGTCATCAACCGATTGGCCGCAGCCGTTGTGGACGCCGGCCGCGCCGTCGACGTCGACGCGCTCGCCGCCGACGGGATCGCGCGGGAGGCGAAAACCTCCACCGGCGTCCCCGGCGGCATTGCCATCCCCCACTGCCGCTCCGCGGCGGTCACCGAGCCGACGCTCGCCATGGCCCGGCTGGCGCCGCCGGTGGACTTCGGGGCCAAGGACGGCCCCGCCGACCTGGTGTTCTTCATCGCCGTGCCGGAGGGCGCGGACAAGGAGCACCTGGGGCTGCTGTCCAAGCTGGCCCGCTCGCTGGTCAAGAAGGACTTCACCGCCGCCCTGCGTGCCGCGCCGACTCCGGCCGCGATCGTCGAACTCGTGGAGCAGGCGGTGGGCACCCCCGTACCCGCCGCCGTCCCCGCGGGGGCAGCCGCGGCCGGTGCCGCACCGGCCGCGGTTGCACCGGCGGCACCTGCCGCCCCCGCGGCCGAGACCGGCCGCCCCACGCTGGTGGCCGTCACCGCCTGCCCCACCGGCATCGCGCACACCTACATGGCCGCGGACTCGCTGGTGGCGGCCGCCGAGGAGGCCGGCGTCGACCTGCACGTGGAGACCCAGGGCTCCTCCGGCGCCACCGCGCTGCCCCCGGAGGTCATCGCCGCGGCCTCCGCCGTCATCTTCGCCGTCGACGTCGACGTGCGGGAAAAGGAGCGCTTCGCCGGCAAGCCGGTCATCCAGTCCCCGGTCAAGCGCGGCATCGACGAACCGGCGGAGATGATCCAAGAGGCCCTCGCCGCGGCCAAGGACCCCAACGCCCGCCGGGTCTCCGCCACGGCGGACGTGTCCGGCCACGACACCGTTGGGGCCGACGAAGGCTTCGGGGCCAAGCTCAAGCGGGCCCTGCTCACCGGCGTCAGCTACATGATTCCCTTCGTGGCCGGCGGCGGCCTGCTGATCGCGCTGGGCTTCCTCATGGGCGGCTACACCATCACCGAGTTCGCGGACCAGATCACGCTGAACAACTCGCTGTGGAACCTGCCCACCGAGTATCCGCCCCAGGCATGGGGCCCGCTGGGCGCCTACCTCGGCGCGGTCGCCTTCAAGATCGGCGCGCTGTCCATGAGCTTCCTGGTCCCCGCGCTGGCCGGCTACATCGCCTACGCGCTGGCGGACCGGCCCGGCATCGCCCCGGGCTTCACCGCCGGTGCCGTGGCGGTCTTCATGGGCGCCGGCTTCATCGGCGGCCTGGCCGGCGGCCTGCTGGCCGGCTGGTTCGCGCACTGGCTGGGCACCCTCGCCCCGCCGCGCTGGCTGCGCGGGCTGATGCCCGTCGTGGTCATCCCGCTTCTGGGTTCCATCGTCGCCTCCGGGCTCATGTTCCTGGTCCTCGGCGGCCCCATCGCCAGCCTCAGCGCCGGCCTGAACTCCTGGCTGGGCAGCATGACCGGGGCCGCGGCGCTGCTCCTCGGCCTCATCCTGGGCCTCATGATGGGCTTCGACCTCGGCGGCCCGATCAACAAGGTGGCCTACTCCTTCGCCGTGGCCGGACTGGGTGCCGGCACCGTGGCCTACCAGGCCCCGTGGCAGATCATGGCCGCCGTCATGGCCGCCGGCATGGTCCCGCCGCTGGCGATGGCCCTGGCCACCGTGCTCGACCGCAAGCGGTTCTCCCTCGCCGAGCGCGAAAACGGCAAGGCCGCCTGGCTGCTGGGCGCGTCCTTCATCTCCGAGGGCGCCATCCCGTTCGCCGCTGCCGACCCGCTGCGCGTCATCCCCGCCTCCATGATTGGCGCCGGCATCACCGGAGCCATGGTGATGTCCACTGGAGTGACCTCGCAGGCCCCCCACGGCGGCATCTTCGTCTTCTTCGCGATCGGCAATTTCGTGATGTTCGTGGTGTCGATCGCGGTCGGCACGGTAGTGTCCGCCTTGGCGGTCCTGGCGCTGAAGCGCTACGCCACCAGGAAGGCAGTGGCATGATGAGCACTCACCCCACCTCGGAAACCGTCCTGCGGGGCGTCGGAGTCGGCGCCGGACGCGTGATCGGTCCGGTGCGCCGGATGCCGCACCCGATCACGTCCCCCACCGAGGGCGCCCCGCTGCCCGAAGGGACCACCGTCGAGTCCGAGACCCACCGGCTGGGCGAGGCCGCGCAGGCCGTCGCGGCCAACCTGCGGGCCCGCTCGGCCTCGGCCAGCGGCGACGCTGCAGCGGTCCTGAAGGCCACCGCCCTCATGGCCGGGGACAGGACCCTGCTCAAGGCAGCCAGCAAGCTGGTCGCCACCGGCACGTCCGCGGAATCGGCGATCTGGGAGGCCGCGGAGGCGGTCGCCCTGCAGCTGGAGGCCTTGGGCGGCTACATGGCCGAACGCGCCACGGATGTGCTCGACGTCCGGGCCCGCATCGTCGCCGAGCTGCGCGGGATTCCCGCCCCCGGGATCCCGGAGGCGGACGAACCGTTCGTGCTCTGCGCGGAGGACCTGGCCCCGGCGGACACCGCCGCGCTGGACCCGGCCCGCGTGCTGGCGCTGGTCACCTCGGAGGGCGGACCGCAGTCCCACACCGCCATCATCGCCCGGTCGATGGGCCTGCCCGCCGTCGTCGCCGCCCCCGAAACGGTGGGTCTGCAGGACGGGACGCAGGTGTTCGTCGACGGGTCGGCCGGCGTGGTCATCATCAACCCGGGCCCCGAGGAGGAGGCCGCGGCCGCCGCCTACGAGCAGCGCACCCCGCTGCCGGACTTCGACGGAACGGGCACGACGGCGGACGGCCACCGCGTCCCGCTCCTGGCCAACGTGGGTGGCGGGGCCGATGCCCGCGCGGCCGCGGAGGCCGGGGCCGAGGGCGTGGGCCTGCTGCGCACCGAGTTCTGCTTCCTGGGACGGGATAAGGAACCCGGGCACGAGCAACAGGTCTCCGCCTACCGGGAGGTCTTCGATGCCTTCCCCGGACAGAAGGTGGTGGTGAGGACCCTCGATGCCGGGGCGGACAAGCCGCTGCCGTTCCTCACCGACTCCACCGAGCCGAACCCCGCCCTGGGCGTGCGCGGGTACCGGACCGACGTCTCCGTGCCCGGCGTGCTGGAGCGGCAGCTGGCCGCCATCGCCGAGGCCGCTTCCGGCTCCACCGCGGAGGTCTGGGTCATGGCGCCGATGATCTCCACCCCCGCCGAGGCCAACGATTTCGCCGGGCTCTGCGCCGCGGCGGGGTTGCGGATCCCGGGCGTTATGGTGGAGGTTCCCTCCGCCGCGGTGCTGGCCCGCTCCGTGCTCGCCGGCGTCCGCTTCGCCTCGATCGGCACCAACGACCTGACGCAGTACGCCATGGCGGCCGACCGGCAGCTCGCCCCGCTGGCCGCGCTCAACGACCCGTGGCAGCCCGCGGTGCTCCACCTGGTGCGCTACACGGTCGACGGCGGCGCGCAGGCCGGCGACGTTCCCGTGGGCGTCTGCGGCGAGGCCGCCGCGGACCCGGCCCTCGCCGTCGTCCTGGTGGGCCTGGGCGTCGCAACCCTGTCCATGAACCGGCGCGCGCTGTCCCAGGTCTCCGCCGTGCTGCGCACGGTGACACTGGAGCGGGCCCGCGAACTCGCCCAGCTGGCCCTCGACGCCCCCTCGGCCGCCGAGGCCAAGGAGCGTGTCCGCGCCGAGCTGCCGGATCTTGAACGATTCGGCCTCTAACCGATCCCCCAGGCCCAACAACCAACCACACAGGAGAAACACCATGGCAGAACGCACCGCCACCATCGCCAGCCGCGTCGGGCTCCACGCCCGCCCGGCCGCCATCTTCGCCGAGGCCGCCGCCGAGCAGCCGGTCGAGGTGACCATCGCCCTCGAGGGAGAGCCGGCCGAGGACGCGCTGGACGCCTCCAGCATCCTCGCCCTGATGGGCCTGGGCGCAGAGCACGGAACCCGCGTGGTCCTGCGCGCCGAGGGCGAAGGCGCCGAGGCCGCGCTGGACGCCCTGGCCGCCGTGCTGGAAACGGACCACGACGCCGCCT
>NZ_BAABEO010000020.1:112965-221108 GCF_039540195.1 Arthrobacter ginkgonis
CGGGGTGCAGCTAGCCGCTGGCGCGCACCACCAGGGTGGGCTCGAGCCGCACGCTGCGGACCTCCCTGCCCCCGATGAGTTCCTGGAGCGCCTCCAAGCCCAGCCTGCCGATCTCGTGCATGGGTGAACGGATCGTGGTCAGCTTGACGGCGGCCGCCAGCGGAGTGTCGTTGAAGCCGGCGAGGGCCACGTCGTCCGGCACGCGCAGGCCGCGCTCCTGAAGCACCCCCAGCGCGCCGATGGCGGCGAAGTCGTTGACCGCGAAGATCGCCTCGGGCATGTCGCCCGCTTCCAGCATCTGCAGCGCCGCCTCCTGCCCGGCCGGGGCGTCGAATCCCCCGTGGATGATCCGCTTCTCCGGTACCGCCACGCCGTGGCTGTGCAGTTCGTCGATGAAGCCGGCCGTACGGTCCCTGGCCGTGGAGGTGTTGGGGGCACCGCCGAGAATGCCGAAGACGGTGCGGCCCGTCGCCAGGAAATGCCTGGCAATCATCTGGCCGCCGGCATAGTCGTCACAGGTCACTGACACGTGCCCGTCGCAGGTGCGGTTGATGAGCACAAAGGGGACGCCGCGCTTCGCCAGTTCGTCCAGGTAGGGCTCGGACAGGTGCGCATCCCCGAAAATCAGCCCGTCCGCCCTGCGGTCCAGCAGCATTTCCGCCTTCGTCCGCTGGGTGGCGGCCACGTCGAGGGAGTTGGCGACCACCGTGAAGAGCCCGTTTTCGGTCGCCGCCTCGTCGATGCCCTCGTACATCGTGGCTAGGACGTAGTCCTGCAGGCGCGGAACGATCACCCCCACCATGTTGGACCGGGCGGTCCGCAGCGAGGCGGCGTGGGGGTTCCGGCTGTAGCCCCTGTCCTTGGCCAGGGCGAAGATCCGCTCGGTGGTTTGCCGCGAGGCCCATTTGGACTCGGGACCCCGCGGATCGTTCAGCACCCGCGAAACCGTCGAAACGTTCAGTCCCAGCTCACTGGCCAGCGTCTTGAGGGTGACCGGTTCGGAACTGTTCATGTTTCGCTTCCGTTTCTGGATTCCCGCTCTTGTTAATTTCCCGTGAATGTGTTGCGCATCACCGCACACCACCCATACTATCGTTCGCAGCGCACTACACAAACGTTTGCGGCATACGTTTGCCACAAACGTTTGCTTATCCGTTTCGAAGGGAAGTTAGGAAGTGTCGGGCTTGGCTCACATTCAGATACTGGGAACCGGCGGGACCATCGCGTCCCGCAGCCTCCCGGGGGAAGGCGCTGTCGCCGCGGACAGCACCGAGGTCCTGCTGCAGGGCATGTCCCAGCCCCATACCGTGAGCTCGCTCGACCTCCTGACCACCGGCAGCTACCGGCTGGGGCTGGGAGACCTGCGCACGATTGCCGGTTTTGTCCAGAAGTCCCTGGCTGCCCCGGAGGTGGACGGCGTCGTTGTCACCCACGGCACCGACACCATGGAAGAGACGGCGTTCCTGCTGGACCTGGTCCACGCCTCGGAGAAGAGCGTTGTCCTTACCGGTGCCCAGCAGACCGCGGACAGCCCCGCCCCCGACGGGCCGCGCAACCTGGAGCTGGCGGTGCAGGCCGCAGCGTGCGGCGAGCTCCGCGGCTCCGGGGCGCTGATCGCCTTCAGCGGCGTCGTCCGCTGCGCCCGCGGCGCGCGCAAGGCCCACACGACGGCGGCGAACCCGTTTGCCGGCGGCAGCGAGGTGGCGCACCTGGTGGGCGGCGACCTGGTGGTTACCGCCCGGCCGCTGGCCCGCAGGCCGCTGCCTGTGCCTCCGCCGGAATTCGCCGGCACCCGCGTCGAGGTCATCACCGTCTACCCCGGCGCCACGACGGACCTGTTCGATTTCGCCGTCGCCTCCGGGACCGGCGCCATCGTCCTGGCCGGGTCCGGGGTCGGCAACGCGGGCCCGGGCTTTGCCGAGTCCGTGGCCCGGGCGGTGCTGCAGGGCTGCCAGGTCATCCTGAGCACCCGCGCACCGTGGGGTCCGGTCGTGCCCACCTACGGAAACGGCGGAGGCACCGACCTGGTGGCGGCCGGCGCCGTCCCCTCCCGGGACCTCAACCCCTTCCAGGCCCGCATCCTGGCCGCCCTGCTGCTGTCCCTCGGCACCCCGGCCGAGGACTTCGCCGACGTTTTTTCCCACTACTGCTAACCGTTTTCGACCCATCCCAGGAGGAACTGTGTCCAAAAAGATCTACGTAACCGTCGGTATCGACGTCGACGCCGTCGGCGGCTGGCTGGGCTCCTACGGCGGCGAGGACTCCCCCGGCGACATCTCCCGCGGCCTGTTCGCCGGCGAGGTCGGCGTTCCGCGGCTGCTCCAACTGGCCCAGCGCCGTGAGATGCCCGTGACCTGGTTCTGGCCCGGCCACTCCATCGAGACGTTTCCGGAGCAGTTCGAGGCCACCGTTGCGGCCGGGCACGAGGTCGGAGTCCACGGCTACAGCCACGAGAACCCCATCGCCATGACCCGCGAACAGGAAACCGAGGTCCTGGACCACTGCATCGACCTGTTTGTCTCCCGCACCGGCAAGAAGCCGGTCGGCTACGTGGCTCCATGGTGGGAGTTCTCCCCCGTCACCAACGAGATCCTGCTCGAGCGCGGGTTCCTCTACGACCACTCGCTCATGCACAACGACTTCACCCCCTACTACGTCCGGGTCGGCGACAGTTGGACCAAGATCAACTACGAGGCAGCCTCCGCCCGCGAGTGGATGAAGCCCCTGGTCCGCGGCCAGGAGACCGGACTGATCGAGATCCCGGCCTCGTGGTACCTGGACGACCTGCCTCCCATGATGTTCATCAAGGGCAGCCCCAACAGCCACGGCTTCGTCAGCCCCCGCGACATCGAACAGCTCTGGAAAGACCAGTTCGACTGGGTCTACCGCGAAATGGACTACGCCGTCTTCCCCATCACCATCCACCCCGACGTCTGCGGCCGGCCGCAGAACCTGCTCATGCTCGAGCGCCTCTTCGACCACATCCAGCAGCATGACGGCGTCGAGTTCGCCTTCATGGAAGACGTTGCCCGCGACTTCGCCAAGCGCAACCCCCGTTAGGAGCCAGCCATGACCACCCCACCCGTTTACACCCCGGCCGCCCCGGCCAAGCCCGAGCCGTGGAACGTACCCATCACCCGCAAGACCGTCATCTACGTATCGGTGGTCTGCTTCATCGCGTGGGTCGCCTCCGTCTATGACTTCACCCTCTTCGGCACCCTGCTGCCGGTCATCAGCGAGGAGTTCGGCTGGTCCACCGCCGAGGCCACCGCGATCAACACAATCGCCACCATCGGCGTGTTCATCGTCTCGCTCGTCGTCGGCACCATCCTGGACAAGCTCGGACGCAAGAAGGCGCTGATCCTGCTTATGATCGGCGGCGCCGTGGCCTCCGGCCTGACCGGTCTTGCCATGGGGGCCGTGAGCCTGATCATCATCCGCTCCTTCTCCGGATTCTCCATGTCCGAGGAGGTCGTCAATGCCGTCTACCTGAACGAGATCTACAAGAAGGTCAAGAGCCGCGGCCTGATGTACTCGCTGGTGCAGGGCGGCTGGCCGATCGGCGCCCTGATCTCCGCGGGCCTGTCGGCCCTGCTGCTGCCGATCATCGGCTGGCGCTGGAGCTTCGTCGTGGCCGCCGTGCTCTCCCTGATCGTCGTGCTCATGGCCACCCGGCTGCCGGAGTCGCCCACCTTCGCGGCCATGCAGGAAGTCAAGCGCCGCCGCGCCGCCGGCGACATCGAAGGGGCGCACGCCCTGGCCGCCGAGCACGACCTCGAAGAGGGCAGCCACCACCAGGCCCGCCTGAAGGACGTGTTCACCCCGCAGCTGCGCCGGCACACCATCTGCCTGTCCCTGGCCTGGTTCGCCAACTGGATCGGCATCCAGGTCTTCGCGGTCCTGGGCACCACGGTGCTGGTGGAGGCCAAGGGAGTCTCCTTCGACAACGCCCTGCTCATCCTGGTCCTGGCCAACGCCGTGGGCTTCGTGGGCTACATCTTCCACGGCTGGCTCGGCGACCGCATCGGCCGCAAGCAGACCGTCGTCCTGGGCTGGATCGCCGGCGGCATCGTCAGCCTGGTCATGTTGCTGGGCCCGTCCAGTCCGGCAATCATCATCCCGCTGTACGCCCTGACCCTCTTCTTCCTGACCGGCCCCTATGCGGCCCTGCTGTTCTACATGGGCGAGTCCTTCCCCGCCCACGTCCGCGGCACCGGCACCAACGTGGCCCACGTGATGGCCCCGATCGGCGGCATCGTCGGCTCCGGCCTGCTCAGCATCCTGCTGGCCTCCGGCATCCCCATGGTGGTTGCGGCCGTACTAACCGGCTCGCTGTTCATGCTGCTCTCCGGCGTGTTCATGCTCGGCACCCGCACCACCAACCGCGCGGGCGACCACAAGAAGGCACAGGAGGTGGCCGCATGAGGCGCGACGACGGACTTGAGGGAAAGGTCGCCGTCATCTCCGGCGGCGGAAGCGGCATCGGCCAGGCCCTGGCCGTGGCCTACGCGCGGGCCGGCGCCCACTCGGTGGTCGGTTACCTGCCGGCGGACCCGCACGACGTCGGGGAAACGGTCGCGGCGGTGGAGGCCGAGGGCGGCAAGTGCATCCCGGTCCCGGTCGACGTTCGCCGCTTCGAGGACACCGAGGCGATGGCCCAGGCCGCCCTTGACGCCTTCGGCCGGCTGGACATCTCGATCGCGGCTGCGGGCATCCTGCGCCGGGCGGCGCTGGCTGACATGACCGACCGGGCCTGGGACGACATGATGGCGGTGGACCTCTCCGGCGTCATGCGCACCTTCCGCTCCTGCGCGGCCCGGATGGCCGGCGCCGGAGCGATGGTGGCCACCTCCTCGATCGCCGGCGGCGTCTACGGCTGGGAGGAACACAGCCACTACGCCGCCGCCAAGTCCGGGCTGCTGGGCATGTGCCGGTCCCTGGCGGTGGAGCTGGCGCCGCGGCAGATCCGCGTCAACGCCGTCATCCCCGGGCTCATCGAAAGCCCGCAGTCCCTCGACGGCGTCAACTCCCTCGGCAAGCAGGGCCTGGACGAGGCCGGCAGGATCATCCCGTGGGGCCGCGTCGGCAACGTCGACGAGGCAGCCCGGGTGATCCGGTTCATGACCAGCGACGACTCCGCGTACGTCACCGGCCAGCAAATCATCGTCGACGGCGGCCTCACCGTCCGCTGGCCCAGCTGAGCCCCTCCGCAGACAGGACACCAACATGAATCAACTGAACGGAAAAGTCGCCGTCATCACCGGTGCCGGCAGCGGCATCGGAGCGGCCATCGCCCAGCTGTTCGCCCAGGAGGGCGCCGCCGTCGCGCTGCTGGACCTGAACGAGCAGCAGTGCAAGGAAGCCGCGGCCGCGTGCGGCGAACACGGCGTGCCGACCTCCTGGCACGCGGTGGATGTCACCGACAGCGACGGCGTCAAGGCGGCGATGGCCGACGTCGCCGCCGAGCACGGCGGCATCGACATCCTGGTCAACAGCGCCGGCATCCTCGACGAAACGCCGTTCCTGGAGATGGATCCGGAGACCTTCGACAGGACCCTGGCCGTGGACCTGAAGGGCGTCTACCTCGGCTGCCGCTGGGCGGCCCCGGAGATGGTCAAGCGCGGCGGCGGGCGCATCATCAACATCGCCTCCCAGCTGGGCATCAAGGGCGGCGTGGGCCTGGCGCACTACGTGGCCGCCAAGGCCGGGGTCATCGGCCTCACCAAGGCGCTTGCCCTGGAACTGGCACCCCACCGGATCCTGGTCAACGCCATCGCCCCCGGGCCCATCGAGACGCCGCTGGTGGAGGGGCTGTCGCCGGACTGGAAGGCCGCGAAGCAGGCGGAGCTGCCGATCGGCCGCTTCGGCCAGGCGCACGAGGTCGCCCCGACGGCGCTGCTGCTCGCCTCCTCCCCCGGCGGGGACTTGTACACTGGCCAGACCCTCGGCCCCAACAGCGGCGATGTCATGCCCTGACCGGGCCCGAACAGGACGGTGACCCATGTGTGCAGGATGTCCCGGCGGCAGGGCGGTCTCCCGGCTGGCGGCCTACGTGAACCTCAAAGGCATCAAGGGAGAGGTTGCCCGGCTGCTGCAGCAGGCTGCCGGGAGCCGGGCAACCGTCTCCGCCTTCGGCGACCAGTGGATCCTGCGGTCCCCCACCGGCAGGCAACAGGTCCTCCCCGACCTGGAGCATTTGGCCGGCGCCCTGGTGGCCGGCGGGACGGTCGACCGGAACCGGCTGCACTGTTTGGCCGGGACCCGGGATGCGATCGATGCCGACACCCGGACTCCGGACAACCACGATCCGGACGGGCGGTTCGACCTGATCCGCAGCCTGCCCGTCGACGGCGAACTGCCGGAGATGTCGGCGGCTGAGTTCACCCTCGCCCTGCTCGGCCATGCGGACCAGCAGCGACGGGCAAACCGGTTGTAGTCACGAACGGCCCCCTCACCCAACGACGGCGGCTGACGGCACCAAGTGGACTGCTCCCCAGCAATCGGGCCTGGAATTCTCCAGTCCAACTTCTGGGGAGCAGTCCACAACGGGTCGTCCCATTCACTTGGAGAGGTCTTCCATCACCGCTCGGAAGTTGTCCAGGAATTCCTCAAGGTCGGCATCGGAGAAGACCAGGGGTGGCCGGATCTTCAGCACGTTGCCTTCCGGGCCCGAACTGCTGATCAGAACCCGGCGCTCGCGCAGCGCATTGACGATCCTCTCGGCTCCGTCCTGGTCCGCCTCCTGGCTTTCCGGAGCAGCCGTCACGTCCACGCCGTAGAAGAGCCCGGCGCCCCTGACCTCGGAGAGCACGGGGTAGTCACGGGCTATGTTCCGTAGGCCCTCTCCGAGCAACCGGCCGATCCTGGCGATGTCATCGAGGAGGTGATCGTCCTCGATCACGTCCAAAACGGCATTGGCGGCGGCAATGCAGACCGAGTTGCCCCCGAACGTATTGAAGTAGCGCATATCGTTCCCGAAGCGTTCCAGAACCTTCGGGCGGCCCACCACGCCGGAGATCGGCATGCCGTTGCCCATCGGTTTGCCGAGGATGACCAGGTCAGGCAGGATGCCGTGCCTGACGAAACCCCACCAGGCGTCGCCGGTGCGGCCGAATCCCGGCTGGACTTCGTCGGCCAGGTAAAGGCCCCCGGCCGCGTGGACCGCGTCGACCACCGGCTTCAGGAAGCCTGCCGGATCGGCCTGCAGGCCGTCGCTGGAGAAGATCGAATCCGCGATGAAGGCCGCGAATCCGGTGCCGTCCGCCTCGAGCTCGGCGATGGCCTGCCGGACCCGGGCGGCGAACAGCGTACCGGCGTCGGCGCCTTCCACGGACGGATTCGGCGCATCCACGTACCGTACCCACCGAACTGTCGGCCGGTGCGGCCCGAGGCTGGGCGAGATCGCCGCCGCCTCGGTCGTCGTTCCGTGATAGGCATGCCGGGTGACGATGACTCCTTGCCTGCCCGTCTCGTACTTGGCGATGCGGAGCGCCAGGTCCACGGCCTCGCTGCCCGTGCAGGCATAGATGACCTGGCCGAGTTCCTCCGGGAAAAGGCTGACGAGGCGCTCCGAATACTCGATGACCGGCAACGTGACATAGCGGGTATGTGTATTCAGCCGTGACATCTGTTCGCATACCGCCTGGGCAACGCGGGGATTGGCGTGGCCGACGGCGGGAACATTGTTGTAGGCATCCAGGTAGGACCTGCCGTGGCTGTCAAACAGCCGGACCCCGCTCCCCCGGACAAACTCGACCGGCTCGTTGTAGAACAGCCGGTATGAGGGGGCCAGCACGCTGTTGCGCCGCTGGACCATGGCCCTCATTTCGGGGGCAAGTGAATCCAGGGTGGAGGGATCGAATCCATTCGCCATGTACATGTTCCTGTTGGACAACGTGGTCCTCCTAGCTATCGAAAAATGACCGGGTTCGGCAGTGCTCGAAACGCTTCAGGCTCCGAGGGCCGACGCAACTTCGTTGATCCGCGCCTGCTGTTGGTGCCGGAGCTCCAGGGCCTGGTCGATGCCGATCCGCGTGAACCGTACCCGGTCCGGAACCTTCGCCTGGGCCAGCAGATCCAGGTCCCGGGCGATGACCGTGCCAAGAGTGGCGTATCCGCCGCCGGTGACGGCGTCCCGCAGGAGGCAAATCGGCTCGGCGCCGTCCGGCACCTGGATGGATCCCATCGGATATCCGAGATCCACGACATTGCTCGGATTGTCGCCGGCCCCAAAGACCGGAGCGCGGTCCATGAACTGGAGGCGTTCGCCATGGAACCGATAGCCGATGCGGTTTGACTCCGAGGTGACGCCGTAGTCGGTTGAGAAAAAGGTTTCGAGACTGTCGGGCTGGAAGCGGTAGTTGCACAGCCCTTCCACGACCCTGAGTTCATACTCCTTCCCCAGCTTCGGGATGAAGCGTTCCGGCAGCCGGACGCCGGGCCGCGGCCCCTTCCTGGACGGGCCGGGCTCTGCCATCGGCAGCTTGTCACCGGACTTCAGGGGGCGGCCATCCAGCCCGCCGATGGCGGAGGTGGCGTATGTGGAGCGGCTGCCCAGGAAGGGGACGGTATCAATCCCGCCGGCGACGGCGATATAGACGCGGCAGCCTGCGGTCATCATCCCGAATTTGAGAGTCTGCCCGGCCGAAACCGCCAGCGGCGTCCATTGCTCCACCGGCTCGCCGTCCAGCCAGACAGGCAGCGTTGCCCCCGTCACGGCCACCATGGTGGTGCTGTGGAACAGCAGTTCGGGTCCGAGGAAAGTGACTTCCAGCGTGGCAGCCGGGATGGTGTTTCCCACCAGCAGATTGGCCACCGAGTGGGAGTACCGGTCGAGCGCCCCGGAAGGGGGCATGCCGATCGCATAGTAGCCATCACGGCCCAGGTCCTGGACGAGTGAATACAGACCCGGTGAAATTACCTCGATCATGCCAGCTGTCCCATGAGCCGGGAATTGTATCGGTCAATGTCCCGGACAAACTCGGCGTAGTTGAACTGCACGGGGCTCCTTCTGTACTGGTACTGCCCGCATTCGGCGCTGGCCCGCGTTTCGAAGTACTCGTCATAGTCGATGGGCCGATACTTGAAAATCGTGCCGGGCTGGGCGAGGACGATGGATTTTTCGAATCCCGGGGTGGTTTGCGTCATGTCGAAGACCGGCACGGGAGACCGGCCGATCAGCTGGTATCCGCCGGGACTGCGTGTTGGGTAGACCGTGGTGAACGCGCCTCCGTGCCCAACTGCCCGGGCGGGAGTTTCTGTCCGCGGGCTGACATATTTTGGTGCCTGGATTTGCCGCTCCTGGGGGACCAGCTGGAAGCATTCCGCATTGCCCGGGATGAAACACGGGAAGGTAGTCATGAACGGGCTTCCCGAATGGGCGGAGACAAAATCACCGATGGTCGCAAAACCGTTGATCCGTGCACAGTAGGCGAGATCGGTCTCGGTTGGCGACTGGTGACGCTGCCTGAACTTCATCACGACTTCCGTCGTCCAGGGGTCGTCGTAGTAGACGGGAATTTCTATGATTTCGGTTTCCAGGACCGAAGACTCGGCGCTCGGGAAGCGCGTATGCGCATCCGCCAGCATGGACACCAAGCCACGCGGATCCTGGCGTTCCGGATCCACCCGGATCATGTAGCTGATGTGTGCCGGGCAGACATCCAGGACTCCGGGGATTTCCCATGAGGAGATCTCTGCGGTAATCAGCTGGACCCTCAGCGCGTCAACCAGCGACATCGCTTCGGAGAGTTCAACAAAAAGGAATTCGTCGGCGCCGAAACTCAGCTTCGAGCCATCGTGGAAATAGTGGTAAATCGGCTGGTCCACTTCAGTTCTCCGATCCGAAGACGCTGCGGACAGTGATGTTGGATTCTTCCAGGGCAAGACGGACGGAACGGGCAATGTCCACCGCATTCGGGCGGTCTCCGTGGATGCACATGGACTGCACCGGCATGGGGATCACCGCTCCGGATACGGTCCGCGCCTGGCCGTTGGCCATCAGCAGGGCCTGGCCCGCGATAGTGTCCGGGTCCTTGGACGCCGGCGTTTTCTCAATGATGTTCTGCCCCTGGTCGTCGAAGTCCAGGTCTACGGCATTTTCGGCCACCACCGGCAGACCCGCTTCCCTCAGTTTCTCGGTGGACGGCCCTGGGGCGATCAACATCGGGAGGCCCGGCTGCAGCCGCTGGAGAAGCGTGCTTATCCGCACCGCCAGTCCCGGGTTCCGGGCCACCTCCGCGTAGAGGGATCCGTGCGGCTTGACGTGACTCAGGCGTACGCCCTCGGACGCTGCGATTCCCTGGAGGGCACCGACCTGGTACAGCATGTAGTCGACGGCGTCGGCTTCGGTGACGGGGATGGCCCGTCTGCCGAAGCCCAAAAGATCCGGATATCCGGGATGCGCGCCGACTGCCAATCCGTTGTCCCTTGCCTTGGCCACTGTTTCCCGCATGGTGGCCGGATCCCCGGCGTGGTACCCGCACGCGATGTTGACAGTCGTGACGTATTTGAACAGTTCGGAATCGTTGCCCAGCTTCCACCGGCCGAAGCTTTCGCCGGCGTCTGCGTTGATATCGAAGGTCTTCATTGCCCTTGCCTGGTTTCCGGATTTGTCCTGCGGCGCGTGGGCGCCGCAGGACAAATCGCAACTGGTTGTTACTGCTGGACGCAGCCGGGCAGTCCTGCCGGCTCCTGGCCAGAGGTGACGCTGCCCTCGGTCCAGCCCGGGTCGCAGGTACCCCGGGTGTAGATCCTGCGCATCTCGGGCTGCTCGAACTGGCTCATGTCCGGCAGCGGCTGGACCTTGTCCGCAGGGGCGCCCGTCGTGGCCGCATCCCGGGAGCTTTCCGGAAGCAGGTCCTCCTGGAAGACCTCGGTCACGAACGTGTCGTCGGCATCGGGGAAGAAATTGCAGCCGTTGGTGAACTCGCTTCCCTCACACGCCTTCGCGGTCTCGGTAGTAACCCACGGCAGCGGCATTTCGATGTTCTTGGGAACCGAATCGGGGCCGTCCTCCAGGATCTTCAGGCCGACCTTCATGGCCACCCCTGCCTGGGCGGGCGGCGAGCCGGAGGAGACACCCGGCCAACCTTCACTGAGCCGCTGGCGGAAGTAGTTGCTGTTCTCGCCGGTCACCGGAATTTCCTTGCCCGCGGCTTCCAGCGCCTTCAGGACGCCGGCCTCGCCGTCCTGGGACCAAATGCCGTCCACGTCGGGGTGGGCGGCGAGTGCCTTCGCCGTCTCCTGCTGGCTGACGGACGAATCCCACTTGCCGTAGTACTCGGAAACGATCTCGATCCCGGGGTAACGGTCGAACACTGCCTTGGCGGTGTCGTAGTGGACGGAGTCGGTGGAAGTTCCCGGCACCCCGCGGTTCATGAAGATCTTGCCCTTTTCGTCCAGCAAGTCGACCAGCGCCTGCGCCGTCTGGGCCCCGAAGAAGGCCTTTTCCGGATCATCCGCCCGGGCGCCGGTGATGAAGGCAACGTTGTAGGCGCAGTCCGCGTTCACGGTGGAGTCGTAGAAAACGAAGGTGACACCGCGGTCGCATCCCTGTTTGACCACAGCATCAAGGGCGGTCGGAGAAATTGGATAGGAAACAATCAGCTTCGCTCCGGAGGCAATCATGGACTGGAGGTCGGAGATCTGCTTCTGCACATCGGTTCCGGAGATTTGCTTGACGACGTCGTACTTTTCGGCGTTCTCCGGTGCCGTGGCAATGGACATCGCCAGGTTGGCGGCTTCGTCCTGCCAGTTGTTGCCGCTGTAGCTGAGATTCAGGTAGATCTTCTGCTTGCCGTCCGACGCCGGCTCCGCGCCTCCGCATGCTGCAGTGAGGCCGATTACCGCAGCTCCGACGGCCGCTGCCCGAAGCACGCCGCATATTGTTTTGCGCATTGGTCCTTCTTTTCTGGTGGTTGAGTGGGATTGGAGGCTGACTGGATGAAGGTTCCTAGCGGACACGCTGGGTGAACCTCCCGCCGAGGAGCGCGATGAGGATGATGACGCCGTAGAGCACCTGCTTGAATCCCTCCGGGATGCCCGCCGCCGCAATGCAGATGCCCAGCAGCGTCAGCAGTACGGCGCCGCCCACCGTGCCCATGAAGGATCCGGCTCCGCCCCGGATGGAAGAACCGCCGACAACAACTGCGGTAATGCTGGGCAGCAGCCAGCTCGCCCCGATATTCAGGTCCGCTCCCGAGGAATATCCGAGCAGCATGATTCCGGCGAGTCCGTAGAAGGCGGCTGCCACCGCATAGACCGCGATCAGCGTCGCGCTGACGGACAACCCCGCGATTTGGGTGGCCCGCACGCTGTTGCCGACGCAATAGGCCTGCCGTCCCAGACGTGTCCGGTTCTGGATGAGCCATCCCAGCAGCACCACGAGCACCAGCATGATGATGGGCGTCGGGATGCCGGCAACCGAGATCCGTCCGCTGAAGAGGTCGGCCAGCACGGCCGGAGACCGTTGTGCCGGAGCGCCCCGGCTCACGACCAGGAGAACCGAGGCCAGGATGGTGCCCGAGGCGAGCGTCACGATGAACGGGGGAAATCCCGCGTAGGCCACGAAAAGGCCGTTGATGACGCCCACTACCGCACACGCCCCGAGGGCGATGGCAACGGCTGCAGCCACGGGAAGTCCGGCATTGGCCAGGAATCCGGTGGCGAACGCCCCCAGTCCAACCACGGAGACAACGGACAGGTCGATACCCCCGGTCAGGATCACCAAGCCCTGTCCAAAGGCCACGGTGACCAGGAACAGGCTGAGAATGAGGACACTGCTGACCTGGGCGACCGAAGGGAAGTTTGGACTGACCAGCCGGGAGAGCGGCAGGCAAACGAGGGTAATCAGCCAGACAATGGTGACCTGGTTGACCAGTGACCTGGCGAATCTGCGCGCGCCGTTGGCCGTTTGCGTGGGCTCGGCGTGCCCCCGGACGGGTCGGGCCGGCTTCACGGCAGAAGATTCTTGCAGTTTCACGTTGCCGCTCCTTGTGCGTCATTTGCCGGAACCGGGGGTTCGGGCAGTGCCAGGGCCGTGCCGGTACTGCTCTTCTGGACCGTCTTCGACCTCAGGTACCCGGTAGCTGCGGGGATGCCGAGCGCTGCCAGGATGATCAGCCCCTGGAAGGCACCGACCCAGAAGTCTGCGATGCCCAGCCCGAAGAGCAGTTTCGGAATGGTCATCAGGCTGGCGGCGCCCAGGATCGCGGCGACGGCGTTGCCGGATCCGCCGCGGAAGCTGACCAGTCCCAGCGCCATGGCAGCGAAGGCGGTCAACAGGAACGGCCGGCCGGAGTTCGGGTCGCCCGAAGAAGTCACCGCCGTGAGGTACAGCCCGGCCACGGCGTACAGGCCGCCCGCCACGGTATAGGCGGTGATCTCGCTCCTATTCACCGGGATTCCGGACATGACCGCAGCGGGCCGGTCGGCGCCGATCGGGAACAGGGCGCTGCCCGTCCGGGTCCGGCGGAAGATCGACCAGAGCACGCCGATGGCGATCAGCACCAGGAGCGCCACCGGGATGTTCCCGATCGAGTCGAGGAGGACGGCGGTGAACTCCGGCGGCACCGAGCCGCCGGGGGCCGGCAGCAGCATCAGCGCAATGCCGGTGCTGATGATGAACGAGGCCAGCGTGACCGCCAGCGACTGAAGCCGCAGCAGGACGATGAGCAATCCGTTCAGCAGGCCAATGGCCAGACCCACCAGCACGATCAGCAGGATGATCAGCGCGGGGCTGCCCTCGTACTTCGTCAGCAGCGTCGCCGCCATGACATTCGACAGCGAGATCGTCCCGGCGACCGACAGGTCAAAGCCACCGGTGATCAAGACCAGGGTTGTGCCCACCGCCGCAATGGCGAGCGGGGTGAAGAGCACAACGTAGTTGCTGAAGGCGAAGGCATTCCTTTCGAAGGGAGAGACAGCCAGCAAGAGCCCGTACATGACGATGAAGATCACGATGGCTGTGACAAGGCTCGGCTCCGGCAAGATCTTGAATTTCTTCTTCTGCACCCTCAGCTCACCTCTACTCTGTTAAGAGCGCTTCTCATGATGTTGGTTTCGGTGATGTCGCCACCGGTAAATTCCGCGCGGATCCTGCCGCCGTGGACCGTGTAGACGCGGTCGCACAGTCCGACCAGTTCGGGTATCTCGGTTGAGTAGATGACGACGCCGCGTCCGTTGTCCGCGAATTTCCGCATCAGGTCGTAGAGCTCCAGCTTCGTGGCCGCATCGACGCCGCGGGTCGGGTCGAACAGGATAAGGCACCGCGGATCCTGGGAGAGGGTGCGCGCGAAAACCGCCTTCTGCTGGTTGCCGCCGGACAGATCGCCCACTCTTCGGGTGAGCAGTTGACGCGGCAGATTCACCTGCTTGGAAATTTCTTCGGCAAGCCGCAGTTCGCGGCGCTTGGAGATGATCCCGCCCGCGGAATACTTCCGAAGCGATCCAACGGTCATGTTGAACGCGGAGGACATCTCCAGGAAAAGGGCTTCGGTCTTCCGTTCTTCGGGAACCAGGGCCGTCTTGGTTCCGGTCTCGGTCGGCTCCACCACGACCCTGCCCGCCACCAGGGGCATCAAGTTCGCCAGACCATAGAGAAGTTCACGTTGGCCATGGCCTTCCAGTCCCGCTATCCCGACGATTTCGTTCTCGCGAACCGTCAGCGTGGCCTCCTTGAGCCGGGTTCCGACGGCGACGCCTTCCGCCACGAGCACGGGCTTTCCGTCGTCGCGACCACGCGGTTTGGGCGGAAACGTCTTGGAAAAGGAACGGCCGATCATCAGTTCCACCAGTTCATCATCGGTTTTTTCACCGCGCTCGAAGGAACCGACAGTGCGGCCGCTACGCAGGATCGTCCCGCGGTCACAGATCTCTTCGATTTCATGGAGCTTGTGGGTGATGTACACCACCGTGCAGCCCGATTCCTTGAGCCGGCGCAACTGCGTGAACAGCCAGGTCGTATCCGGCAGCGCGGCGGTCGGCTCATCGAGGATCAGAAGCTTGGGGTCGATCGACATCGCGGCGATGATTTCGACCTGCTGGCGGGTGGCCAGGTCGACGTCGGCAATCAGGGCCTCCGGATCGACGTGGTTGGCACCGAACTTGTCAAGAATCCGCGACGCCTTCAGCGCCATCTTTTTCCGTGAAACCAATCCCAGCGGCCCGCGAGGCAGATCCGGGAGACAGAGCTTCGCGGCAATCGTGATGTTCGGCGGTGAGCTGAGTTCCTGGTACGCGATGCCCAGTCCTGCCCGGCGTGCATGCCGCGGATGGCCGAACGGCACTTGATGACCGTCGATCTGGACGGAACCGGTATCAGGGACGACCATGCCTGACAGAACCTTCATGAGCGTGGACTTGCCCGCGCCGTTCTCTCCGAGCAGGCCGTGGATCTCGGCGCGGTCCAGCGTCATCGTCACGTCCGAGAGGGCCTTTGTTGCCCCGAACGACTTCGATATGCCATGGATTTCAACGAACGACATGCTCTATCTCCCTAGCGAATTCCAGTAGGATTGACGCGCTGGCCGCGCTCACGTCCGGACCCGCCGGATCCTCGAAACCACCTCTGCCGGGTCGACCCTGGCTATCTGCAGGACGGTGGGCCACGTCGCCTCCTTGCGCGCTTCGCCATAGCGGTGCTTCTGCTTTGACGTGCGCTTTGTCCAGGTGGCCGCGTTGACGCACAGCCGGGTGGCGGCCAGGGGAAAAACCGCGTCCAGTTCTTCCTCCGTCATTTCGATGACCTCCCGGTAGCCGGCCACCACCTCGCAGAAGGCCGAGACGGGATCGGCTTTCCGCAACATGGCGTAGGCCCCGGCGACTGCGAGTTCAGCCACCCGGATGGTGGTTACGGCGTCGTTGAAGTCCAGCACCCCGGTGAGCCGCACTTCGCCGGAGTCCGGGGGCGTGACCAGGACGTTGAAATCATTGAGGTCCTGGTGGACGGTCGCGGTGGGCAGCTTGTCGAAGACCTGCGCCGCCTCCCGGAACCAGCCCAGAATCGTCTCCACGGCCCGGCGGCATTCCGGATCGGAAACGGCATCGATGGAATTCTCGATGGCTTCCGGGCTGCGGGTGACCTGCCAGTGGTGGGCGGTGAGTCCGGCCGGCTGGACCAGTCCTTCCATGGCCTCGGTAATCTCCGCGGCCACCCGGCCCAGCTGGCGCAGGAGTCTTGGGGGGTGCTCAACCGCAGTGGCCATCAGTTCCCCGTCAATCCAGCTGAGCAGCCGCAGCAGGTAGGGTTCACCCCCTACGGAGACATTGCAGTGAACATCGCCCTGCCGGTTCGGGAGCATCCGGGGAACCTCGACGCTAAGGGGCCGTTGTGCCAGATGCGCCAGAACCGACTCCTGCCAGAGCACTGCATCCCGCGGTGCGGAAGCCGGGGTCAGCTTTGCCAGGAACTTGCGGCCGTGTGCATCGGTCACACAGAGGTTATGGTCTACTTCCCCGCCCAGCACCTTGGCGTCGCTGACCTGCATGCCGTAAAGGTCCCGGATCAGCGTGGCGATTTCGCCCAGCGGAACATCCGAACGATCGCGGTGCCGCACACCGATTGCTTGGTTTTCCGGGCCTGTCGGCATTTTTTCGTACCCTTCCGGTCACCGCGTGAGAGGAGCACGCTGTCACTGTTTCAGG
Organism: Arthrobacter ginkgonis; assembly: GCF_039540195.1. Lineage (NCBI taxonomy): Bacteria > Bacillati > Actinomycetota > Actinomycetes > Micrococcales > Micrococcaceae > Arthrobacter > Arthrobacter ginkgonis. The sequence continues at coordinate 129,610 of NZ_BAABEO010000020.1, forward strand.
CTTCAAGTACAGCAACCGCGGCTCTGGACGGTCAATGCACAGGGTGCTTAAAATGCGGGCATTCCGTGTGCACCATGCACACAGAGTGTGACATCACGACCGAACCGGGGCACGAGTGAGGAACTGGGCATGGGCTCGACAGAGGTAGGAAGAGTGGCGCAGAGCCTGCTCGAGACCAAACTGGATCAGCTGACCGATATGTCGATGGCCCGGCTGAGGGAAGATGAGACGGGCTACCAGTCCATTAATCTTGCGGACCTGCGCCAGCAGATGCAGCGAACGCTCACGCTGACGCTGATGAGGCTGTCGGGAATGTCCGTTCCCCCCTCGCTCTCGTCCGCCGCCTACGAGACGGGGCAGCTCCGGGCCTACCAAAACCTGGAACTGTCAAGCGTCCTGCACTCATTCCGGATTGACCTGCGCATCCTGTGGGAGGCCATAGTCCAGGAAGGCAAGGCGCTGGGACTTGATACAAGCCCGCAATTCCTGGAAGGACTGGTGGAGGTTTGGGAGGCCGTCGAGGCAAATATCGCCGATGTCATCGAAGGGTACAGGAGAGCGGCGGATCGGGTCAGCCGGCGCTTGGAGGAGATCCGCTCCGCAGCATTCGAACGCTTGCTGCTGGACGGCGAGCGTGATGGCTCCGTCGTCGCCGAGGCCGCCAGGACACTCGACTTCCCGATCGAAGGCAGCTACCTGTGCCTCGTTGGAGCGTTCCCCACGCCAAATCCCGACATCCTCAACCGCAGTCTCGCACGCCTGAACCAGCGGAAAATCAGTTCGCATTTCTCATGGGCAGCCGGCGAACTTGTGGGAGTCATATTGCTGGACACCTCCGCAGACGAGACTCTCCGGCATCTTGATGATTTGCAGCGTTTCACCTGCGGGATCTTCGACGTTCACGGACTGAAGGCGGTTCCGAAAGGACTCCGCCTCGCCCGGGCCGTCATCCGAGGATCGAGCCAGCCGGGAATCCGGCACCTACGGCAAAGCTGGACGGGGGCGTTTGCTTCGGTGGACAGCGAGCTCTCCGACAGCCTTGCCGCCGACATTCTGGCGCCCCTGGAGTCACTGCCGCCCACGGAGCGTGACGCCTGTTTCGAGACCCTGGCAGCGTACGTTGTCAGCGACGGAACGATAACCGACATCTCCAAGATCACTTACCGGCACAGAAACACAATCCGCAAGCGCCTCCAACAGCTGGAATCCGTGACCGGACTCAATTTGGCCCGTCCGGCCGACGTCACAACGATGAGCCTGGCATACGACGCCTATGCACTCCGCGAAAAACGGCGTGCAGACCGCGGCCGCTAAGCCCCGTCACGCTGCCCCTCCGGGCCCGCACCGCCAGAAACCCGCCTTTCTGCTCCCCGGCGTGCTTCCGCTTCGGCGATTCGCTTCCTGAACGCGGCACGGTCGTTGCAACTCCCGGAAATCCGGGCGTTGCAACGACCGATAGAACCCCAGCACCCAGGTGCCGGCAGCCGCCGTCGTGGTTGTTTGTGGTGTGCGGCAGGGGGCAGCTACCGGCCCAGCCCTGCCTTTCGCAGCGCCTCGGCCAGCGCGGTGTCCGGTTCCCGGTCCTGCCGGGAGCCGCCGGCGGGGCGCGGCCGGCGGGCGTCCGGCTGGGTCCGGGCCGGGCGGGCATCCCGCTGGCCGCCCTCACCCTGCCGCGGGTTGGGCCGGCCGCCCTCCTGCCGGGCTGGCCGTCCGGGCTGGTTCCTTCCGGGCTCATTCTTTCCCGGTTCATCGTCCAGGCGCAGGGTCAGCGAGATGCGCTTGCGCGCCGGGTCCACCTCCAGGACCTTGACCTTGACCACCTGCCCGGAACGAACCACCTCCCGCGGGTCGGAGACGAACTTCGTGCTCATCGCGGACACGTGCACCAGGCCGTCCTGGTGCACCCCGATGTCCACGAACGCCCCGAAGGCGGCGACGTTGGAGACCGTGCCCTCAAGGACCATGCCGGGCGTGAGGTCGGAGATCTTCTCCACGCCCTCCTTCAGCGAGGCGGTGACGAATTCCGGGCGCGGGTCCCGGCCCGGGCGGACCAGTTCGGCCATGACGTCGCGCACGGTCGGCAGCCCGAACCGCTCGTCCACGAAGGCGGGGGCGTCCAGGGCGGCGATGGCGCCGGGCGTGTTCCCCGCCGCGGCCAGGATCCGGCGGGCCAGCCCGTAGGCCTCCGGGTGGACGGCCGAGGCGTCCAGCGGCTCGGCCCCGCCGGTGATGCGCAGGAAGCCGGCGCACTGTTCGTACGCCTTGGCGCCCAGCCGCGGGACCTTGAGCAGGTCCCGGCGCGTGGCGAAGGCCCCGTGGGCGTCGCGGTGGTCGACGATGTTGCGGCTGAGCAGCGGCCCGACGCCGGCCACCCGGGCCAGCAGCGCCGGCGAGGCCGTGTTCACGTCCACCCCGACCGCGTTCACGCAGTCCTCCACCACCGCATCCAGGGAGCGTTCCAGCTTCGCGGGGGTGAGATCGTGCTGGTACTGGCCGACGCCGATCGATTTCGGTTCGATCTTCACCAGTTCCGCCAGCGGATCCTGCAGGCGACGGGCGATCGACACCGCCCCGCGCAGGGACACGTCCAGGTCCGGCAGTTCGGCACTGGCCAGCGCGGAGGCCGAGTAGACGGACGCGCCGGCCTCGGAGACCACCACCTTGGCGGCGGTGCGCCCGAACGTCGGGTTCTTCCCGAGCCGGGCCAGCAGCTCCCCGGCCAGCTTGTCCGTCTCGCGGCTGGCGGTGCCGTTGCCGATCGCCACCAGTTCGATCCCGTGCCTCACCGCCAGGGCTTCGAGCACGGCCAGGGATTCCTCCCACTTCTTCGCCGGGGCGTGCGGGTAGATGGTGGCGGTGTCCACGACCTTGCCGGTGCCGTCGACGACGGCGACCTTCACGCCCGTGCGCAGGCCCGGGTCCAGGCCGAGCACGGCGCGGTTGCCGGCGGGCGCGGCGAGCAGCACGTCGCGCAGGTTCGCGGCGAACACGCGCACGGCCTCCTCCTCGGCGGCGTCGAACGCGCGCGAGCGCAGGTCGGCCTCCAGCCGGGCCAGCAGGCGTCCGCGCCAGGCCAGGCGCACGGTCTGGGCCAGCCACTTCCCGGCCGCGGCGTCCAGCGGAGCCGTGATGCCCAGGGACCGGGCGACGGCGGCCTCGTACCCGGCGCGGGCGGTGTCCACCGCGTCCGGATCGTGCGGATCCGCCTCGGCCACCTCCAGCGACAGTTCGCCCTCGCGCTCGCCGCGCAGCAGGGCCAGCAGGCGGTGGCTGGGCAGCGAATCCAGCGGCTGCACGAAGTCCGCGTAGTCGGAGAACCGCGACGCGTCGCCGGGCTTGCCATCAGCGGGGCCGGCCGCCGTGGCCGCCGAACCGGTGGTCCTTGTTCCTGCGGCTACAGACCGGATGCGGCCGCGCGTCCAGAGCCGCTCGCGCAGGTCGGACACCAGCGCGGCATCCTGGCCGGCGCGCTCGGTGAGGATCGCGCGGGCGCCGGCGAGCGCGTCCGCGGACGTGGCGACGTCGGAGTTCAGGTAGCCGGCCGCGGCGGCCTCCGGATCCAGCGCCGGGTTGGCCAGCAGCGCCTCGGCGAGCGGTTCCAGGCCGGCCTCGCGGGCGATCTGCGCGCGGGTGCGGCGCTTGGACTTGTAGGGCAGGTAGAGGTCCTCGAGTTCGGCCTTGGTCCTGGCCTGGAGGACGGATGCCCGCAGCTGCTCGGTCAGCTGCCCCTGCTCCTCGATCGCCTTCAGGACCGCGGCGCGGCGGTCCTCCAGTTCGCGCAGGTAGCGCAGCCGCTCCTCGAGTTCGCGCAACTGGGCGTCGTCCAGCGTGCCCGTGGCTTCCTTGCGGTAGCGGGCGATGAACGGGACGGTGGCCCCGCCGTCGAGCAGTTCGACGGCGGCCTTCACCTGCCACTGTTGGACGCCGAGTTCGGCGGCAAGGGTTTCGATGATGGACGCGTGGACCCGGTCCGTGCCGGTGGTGCTCTTCTGGCTCACCCGATCCAGTGTGCACCATTCCCCCGACAGATCGCCGGTACCCTTAACGGATGCGATTTGCCCGTGTCCTTCCACTGTCCCTGTCCGCGCTGGCCGTTGTTGCCCTGTCCACGGGGTGCGCGGAAATCGCCGACACCGCCAAGCAGGCCGCCGGCGACGCTGCCTCCCAGGTGGCGTCCGACGTCGCCAACACCGCCCGCACCGAGGCCGTGAAGGCGATCTGTGCTCCGGTGAAGGACGGGAAGGTCTCCGCCGGGGACATCCAGGCCCTCTCCGGGTGGGTGCTCGCCGCGGGCGAGAACGGCGTGCCGGCGGAGATCACCGGCCCGCTCCAGCAGATTGCCGAGGCCGGGGACAAGGCCCCCGCCGAGGCCGTCGCGGCGCTGGACGACGCCTGCGACTCCGCGTTGGCCCAGTAGCGCCACGCAGGGGCCAGTGGAGCCGGCCCCAATTCGGCGGTCGCTGTGCCCTATTCTTCGGGCGATTCCTGAGTAGCCTTGAAATATGCGAGTCGCACGTTCATTGCCTCTGGTCCTGTCCGGCGCCGCGATCGTGGCCCTTCTGAGCGGGTGCGGGCCGGGTGGCGGCAGCACGGAGGAAGCCGCCAGCAGCGCCGCCTCCGAGCTCAAGTCGGCCGCCAGCAGCGCCGCCTCCGACGTCAAGGAGGTCGCCAGCAGCGCGGCCTCGGACGTCAAGGGGGCCGCCAGCGGTGCGGCCAGCAGCGCCGCCTCGCAGGCCGGGGACGCCGCCCGGACCCGGGCCATCGCGGGGATCTGCGCAACGGTGGATGACGGAGAGATTTCCGGTGGCGACCGCGCGCTCCTCACCAGTTGGACGCTGGCCGCCGAGAAGATCGGAGTCCCGGCCTCGATCACCGTTCCGCTCAACGACATCGTCGCGGCCGGAAACCAGATCAAGGACGAAGACATCCAGAAGCTGAAGGACGCCTGCGACACGGAGCAGGCCAAGTAGTCCTGCACCGCCGTGGTCCTGCACAACTTAGTCCAGCACCGCGGCGGCGTCCCGGGCCGGGACCGCTAGACGTTCAGCCGGTACCCCCGCTTGATGACGGTGGCGACCAGCCCGGGCGCGGGCAGGGCCTGGCGCAGCCGGCTGACAGCCATGTCCAGGGCGTGGTCGCCGGAGGCCTCGGGCAGCAGCGCCGCCATCTCGGTGCGTGGCAGCACCGTCCCCTGCGCCTCCACCAGCGCCCGGAACAGCGCCAGCTGGGAGCCGCTGAGCTCTGCTTCCCGGCCGTTCAGCTCCACGATGCTGCCGCGGACCGTGCACTCCCCCAGCGCCGTGGCGAAGCGCCGGGTGCCCGCGCCGGAGAGCCGCTCGACGATCTGGCGGATCATCGCCCCCATCCGGAACCGGTCCGGGATCAGCGGCTCGATGCCCGCGTCCAGCAGCGGCTGGGCCGTCACGGGTCCCACCGTCGCCGCGACCAGGGAGGTTTGGAAGGCCTCCAGCAGCTGCGCGTACTTGCCGAGTTGGTGCGCGGCGCTCCACAGGGCATCGACGGCCGGGGCGGAGGTGAAGGTGACCACGTCCAGGCCCCCGGTGCAGGCGGCGTCAATGAGGCGTTCGACGCGTTCGGCGCTGCCCTCGGGCGCCACCCAGCGGTAGGGGGACACGGACAGGACCGTGGCCCCGGCGGCGCCCAGCCGGTCCAGGGACTCCAGGTCCCCGTACCCGTGCAGCTGGACGGCGACGGTGAGTCCGTCGACGCCGTCGGCCAAGGCCCGGTCCACCATGGAGGCGGTGCGTTCGTCGGCGCTGATGCCCTCGTCGTCGAACCCGGCCGCGCGGACGGCGCCGCGGGCCTTCGGTCCGCGCACCAGGATCCTGCACGCCTCCAATGCCGCGGTCAGCTCCTCGCCCAGTCCGTGGGCGTCCGCGGCCTCGATCCAGCGCCGGAACCCGTAGGCGGTGGTCACCAGCAGCAGGTCGGGCCGGGCTTCGATGATGGCCTGGGTCTCGGCCACCAGTTCGGCGTCCTCGGCCACCGGGGCGATCTTCAGAACCGGCGCGTGCAGGATGCTGGCTCCGCGCCGGGTCAGGGCGTCGATGAGGTCTTCGGACCGGCGGTCGCTGGTCACGCCGATCCGGAACCCCGACAGGGGCAGGCCCGCGGGCTCCGGGCAGGGTGGTTCCACTGTCACAGGGACACCGCCGCGGTGCCGGGGAAGCCGGCCAGGTCCGCCACCGCGCCGGAGAGCAGCGCATCGTGGCCAACGGCCACCACCTCGCCGATCACGATCACCGCCGGCGAGGCGCACCCGGCGGCCGCAGCCGCGGGAACCAGGCCGTCGAGCCGGGCGACGGTGCTGCGCTGGGAATCGGTGAAGCCGCGTTCGACGATGGCGGCCGGGGTGGCCGGGTCCAGCCCGTGGCGCAGCAGCCCGGCGACGGTCTGCGGAAGCGTGGCGACACCCATAAGGACAACAATAGTGCCGCCCAGCCCGGCCATGTGCTTCAGCTCGGCCTCGGAGAAGGGATCGTGGCCGCTGGCCACGGTGAACATGCGGCTCACCCCGCGGTGGGTCACCGGGATGCCGGAGGAGCCGGGCACGGAGACGGCGCTGGTGATGCCCGGGACCACGGTCACCGGGATCCCGGCGGCGGCGCACGCGGCGACCTCCTCGCCGCCGCGGCCGAAGACGAACGGGTCGCCGCCCTTGAGCCGCACCACCGACTTGCCGGCGAGCGCGGCCTCCACGATCATCGCCTCGATCTGCCGCTGCGGCACCTTGTGGTGCCCGGGCAGCTTGCCGACGTCGACCAGTTCGGCGCCCGGGGCGAGGGCCGCCACGGTGCCGTAGGGCCCCAGCCGGTCGTAGAAGACGACGTCGGCGCGCGCCAGCGCGGCCAGCCCGCGGGCGGTGACCAGGTCGGCCGAGCCGGGGCCGCCGCCGACGAGGGTCACGTGCCCGCTGTCGTGCGCAGCCTCCTCGCGCACCAGCAGCAGCCGGCGTTCGCGGCACAGGGCGGGCAGGATCTTCCAGCCCGGATGCCCGTCCTCGACGGCGACCAGCAGGCTGGCCCGGCCCAGGACCGCGGAGACCTGCCCCAGCCCGGCGGGGGTGGCGACGGCGATGACCTCCGCGCCCTGGGCACGGTAGCGGGCGGTGGCGCGCCGCGCGGCACGTTCGGCGCCGGCGACCAGGACGGTGTGGCCGCGCAGGTCGGCCGTTCCGAACAGCGTGGCGGACGGGTTTCCGGGGGTGGTGTTCATGGTCCTACTCCTCGCCGAGGGTGGTGGTGGGGGCGCCGACGGGGATGGCGGCACCGAGCGGGACCGGCCCGTTGGGGCGGCGCATGCCGCGCTCCTCGACGTAGGCCAGCGACTCGTCCTTCTGGTCCGGGGCGTTGACGAAGGAGCGGAAGCGGCGCAGGCGGTCGGGGTCGTTGAGGGTGGCGGCCCATTCGTCCTGGTAGTTCTCGACGTGGCGGGCCATCGCGGCCTCCAGCTCCTCGCCCAGGCCCAGGGAGTCCTCCACGACGACGGCGCGCACGTGGTCGATTCCGCCGTCGAGGTCATCCATCCAGTGGGCGGTGCGCTGCAGCCGGTCCGCGGTGCGGATGTAGTACATCAGGTAGCGGTCCACGTACTTCACCAGGGTGGCGTCGTCCAGGTCCTGGGCCAGCAGCTTGGCGTGGGCGGGGTTGGCGCCGCCGTTGCCGCCGACGTACAGGTTCCAGCCGTCGGCGGTGGCGATGACGCCGACGTCCTTGCCGCGGGCCTCGGCGCATTCGCGGGCGCAGCCGGAGACGCCCATCTTGAACTTGTGCGGGGCGCGCAGGCCGCGGTAGCGCAGTTCCATCTGGATGGCCATGGCCACCGAATCCTGAACGCCGTAGCGGCACCAGGTGGAGCCCACGCAGCTCTTGACGTTGCGCAGCGCCTTGCCGTAGGCCTGACCGGATTCGAAGCCGGCCTCGACCAGTTCCTTCCAGATGTCCGGCAGCTGCTCCAGCCGGGCGCCGAACATGTCGATGCGCAGGGCGCCGGTGAGCTTGGTGTAGAGGCCGTACTTCTGCGCCACGTGGGCGATCACGCCCAGCTTCTCCGGGGTGATTTCCCCGCCCGGGATGCGCGGGACCACCGAGTAGGTGCCGTCCTTCTGCATGTTGGCCAGGGCGCGGTCGTTGGTGTCCTGCAGGGTGCCCAGCCCGGCGTCGAGCGGGTAGGCGGAGTGCTGGGAGGCGAGGATGGAGGCGATCGCGGGCTTGCAGATGTCGCAGCCCAGGCCGGTGCCGAAGCGCTCCATGACCGCCTCGTAGGAGGCCAGGCCGGCCAGCCGCACGGCCTCGAAGAGCTCGGCGCGGGAGAACTCGAAGTGCTCGCACATGGCCTTGGAGACCTCGATGCCGCTCTTGGTGAGCTCCTGCTCCAGCAGCTTCTTGAGCATCGGCACGCAGGATCCGCACTGGGTGCCGGCGCGGGTGCAGGACTTCAGCCCGGCCAGTTCCTGGACCGGCTCCTGGCCCTCGCAGGCCCCGCAGCCGCCGACGGCGTCGCGGATGCTCCCGGCGGTGACGTTGTTGCAGGAGCACAGCACGGCGTCGTCCGGCAGTTCGGTCTCGGGGGCCTCTCCCCCGCCGGCGGCGGAGAGGTAGGCGCCGGGTTCGGCCGGCAGTTCGCGTCCCAGCAGCGGGCGCAGCGAGGTGTAGGGGGCGGCGTCGCCGACGAAGATGCCGCCGAGCAGCGTCTTGGCGTCGTCGCTGACCACGACCTTCTGGTAGACGCCGCGGGCCGGGTCGGCGTAGACGACCTCCAGCGCGCCGTCGGTCTTGGCGAACGCGTCGCCGAAGCTGGCCACGTCCACGCCCGAGAGCTTGAGCTTGGTGGCGGTGTCGAAGCCGGCGAAGGTGGCGTTCCCGCCGTTGAGGCGGTCCGCGACGATCTCCGCCATGGTGTTGGCCGGGGCGACCAGGCCGATGCACATGCCGCCGAAGTTGGCGACCTCGCCCACGGCCCAGACGTGCTCGACGTCGGTGGCGCAGCTTTCGTCGATCACGATGCCGCCGCGCACGCCCATGCGGAAGACCGGCGCGAAGTCCGCGTCGTCGAGCTCCTCGACGGGCACCCCGGCGGTTTCCGCGGCGGCGGCCTTGGCGCGGCCGTTGAGGGTGCGGGCCAGCTCGTCCCGGGGACGGACACCGATCGAGACGATCACCATGTCCGCGGGGATGACGCGCCCGTCGGCCATTTCGACGCCGGTGACGACGGTTTCCCCGTCCACTTCCTCGGTGAGGACGGCTGAGGGGAAGACGCCGCCGTGGACCTCCAGGCCCTTTTCGGCGATGAGGCGGCCCATGGCCTGGCCGGCGCCCTCGTCCAGCTGCGTGCCCATGAGCCACTTGCCGCCGTCGATGACCACCGGGTTGGCCCCCAGGGACTGCACCCCCGCCGCGGCCTCCAGGCCCAGCAGGCCGCCGCCGATGGTGACGGCGTTGATGGTGCGGCCGAGCTTCTCGGTCAGCCGGGCCACCTCGGAGTTGATGCCCCACACGTCCTCGAGGTAGCGGTAGACGTGCGTGTGCTCGTTGCCCGGGATCGGCAGGGTGGCGGCGTTGGATCCGGTGGCCAGGACCAGCTCGTCGTAGCCGAAGCGGCGTCCGTCGGCGGTGAGCACTTCCCGGGCCGGCAGGTCCAGGTCCACGGCGCGGGCGCCGGTGACCAGTTCGACCGCCGGGTTCTGCCACAGCGCTGGGTCGCCCAGCGTCAGGTCCACGTCCATCTGCGTCAGCGCCTTGGACAGGGCCACGCGGTCGTAGGGGACGTGCGCCTCCTCGGTCAGGACGGTGACGTGCATGCCGTCCAGGCCGCGGGCGGCCACGGCCTCGGTGAAGCGATGGGCGGCCGGTCCGCCGCCGACGACCACGATCCGGCGCACGCCGGCCGGTGCCGTGCTGTTGGTTGCCGTGCTGTCGGTTGCTGCGCTCATGGTGTCCTCCGGTGTGGCTGGTGGGGCGGCGACTGGTGCGCCGGTGTTCCTGCCTTCCACGGTAGGCAAGTGCTTTTGCCCCCGAGTGTCCCCAGTGTTTCGGCTGCGCAACGTTGATTTCAGGATTCCGCGGAATCCCGGTGAGAGGGCCGAAACATGCCCGAAACACCGGCCCCAAAACCGGGCCCGGGGCCCGAAAAATGCCTCCACGCGTTTTAACGGCCAGTGCCCCCGAACCGCTCACGCCGGTGCCCCCGGCGGTGTGAGGGCGGATTTACGGAGCCGAAACGCCGCCCCGTGCGCCCCGTAACAACCGCTCCCTAGGCTCGAACCATCCCGATGCGGCCCGCCCCGAAAGCGGCCGGCCGCCGTATGAAAGGACACCCCGATGACCATCCTCGTTGCCGAACGATCCGAGACCGATGCCTCCGAGCTGCGCTGGCACGACGTGTGCCGGCCCGGGGACCTGGAGCCCGGCTGGGGCGAGGCCGCCTGGCTCGACGGCCTGCAGGTGGCCCTGTACCGCTTCCCGGACGGCTCCTTCTACGCCGCTGAGCAGCGCTGCCCAGCCACCGGAGCCAATGTCATGGCCCGCGGCATCATGGGCAGCCGCTCCACCGCCGAGGGCACGGTCCACACCGTCGCCAGCCCCCTGCACAAGCAGGTCTTCCGGCTCGACGACGGACGGTGCCTGGGGGACGATTCGCTGTCCCTGAGGGTCTTCCGCACCCAGGTCCGGGACGGACGCCTCTGGGTGGGAGTGCCGCGATGACCGCCCTGCTCGACGGCCCGCGGCCCGTGTCCCTGCCCGTCCGCGGCGCCACCCTGCCGACCCCGCACGACGCCCTGCCCGCCGCCCACGGAGCGTGGGGCGGCTGGGAGCCGGGAACGACGGCGTCGGTCCTGGTGGCCGCCTCGCACGGCACCGCAAGCCCCGCGGGGCAGGACGCGATCGCCGGACTGGTCGCAGCCGTGGCCGCGGCCCGCCCGGACCTCGCGGTGGTCCCGGCCTTCGTGGACGTCCAGTCCCCCGCCGTCGACGCGGTCCTGGCGGAGGCTGACGCCGAGGCACGGATCGTGCCGCTGCTGCTTTCGGCCGGCTACCACACCCGGCACGACCTCGCCGGGGCTGCCGCGCAGCGCCCGGGAACCACCGTGAGCCGGCCGCTCGGCCCGGATCCGCGGCTGGCCGCGGTCCTGGAGCGCAGGCTGCGCGAGGCCGGGCTGCGCCGCGGCGACCGGGTGGTGCTGGCCTGCGCCGGGTCCACCGATCCCGCCGGCGTGCGCGACTGCCAGGCCATGGCCCGGATGCTCTCCGAGCGGCTGGGCACCGGCGTCGAGGCGGCCTACGTCTCCGCCGCCTCCCCCACGCTCGCCGAGGCCGTCGCCCGGGACACCGCCGAGGCGCGGCCCGAGCCGCGGTCGCTGGGCGAATCCCTGCGCCGCTCCCTCGGCCGCGCGTGGCGGAGCCGGCGCCCCTCCCGGACCGTCGTGGCCACGTACCTGCTGGCCCCCGGGTTTTTCGCCTCCCGGGTCGCCGGGTGCGGCGCGGACGTGGTCACGGCCCCCCTGCTGGTGCCCGGCGCCGAGGTCCCCGCCGAACTGGTGGAACTGGTGCTGGAGCGTTTCGACAGGCTCTGATCGGTTCACGGAACCCCGGCGGATGGAAAACGGGTAGCGGCTGCGCTTACGGATCGCGGAAAGGGGCTGTAGCTTGTGGGGCGTTGGATCCGGGGCCGGATCCATAAGGCCGCTGGGGGGCGCCTTCCTGTTACTCGCACATCAGTGAGGTGTTCCGTGAATTCCCCCATGAGTCCCAAAGCCCCCCAGCCTCCTGGAACCGTCCAGGGTCCTGCAGCCACCCGAACACGCCGCGGCCTGGCGGCGGCGATCGCCCTGTTCCTCGCCGCCGCCGTTTTGGCCGGGGGCGCCCCGGCGCAGGCCGCGGACAGCTATCCGGCCCGCGGCCAGGTGACCATCACCGCTTCCCAGTTCGACCTGAACTTCGCCGGCCAGCCGGCTGCCGTCCTCGGGTTGGTCGCTCCCGTGGCCCCGGCCACGGCCATCCCCACCGGGACGGTGGTGGTGACTTCCCTGGAACCCGGGAACCCCACCAGCGAAGAGACCTTGACCGAAACCGGCGAGTTCCTCGCCTTCGTCTTCCCGTCGGTGCCGGGCACGCGCCAGTTCACCGTGGAATACAGCGGGGACGCGAACTTCGCGCCGGCCACCGTCACCATCTCCTACTTCATCCCGGTCGGGCCGTTGACGAAGACCACCCTGACGGCCATCCCCAGCGGGCCCATTGCCTCCGGCCAGGAGATCACCTTCAGCGCCGTCGTCACCGACCCGGAGGGCAGGCCCATGACACCGGGAACGCTGGAGTCCGGAGGCATCACGTTCTTCGACAACGGGGTGGAACTGACGGACGGGGTCCAGGTCAACGAGGAGTGGAGCGCGACCTTCACCACCTCCGCCCTGGGCGTGGGTACCCACAACATCACCGCGCACTTCGAATCCTTCCTCAACTTCGGCATGTCGACCTCCGATCCGGTGGTGGTGGTCGTGAACCCCGCCGGCCCGGCCCCGGTGCGGGGCGAACTCAAGGCCTACCCCACCGGGACGGTGGCCGCCGGCACCAAGGTCAAGGCCACGGCGCTGATCTCGCCCCGGACGGGTTCCGGCACCGTGACCGGATACGTGCAGTTCTACGACTGGAACACCAAGGTCGGCGCGCCCGTGGCACTGAAGGACGGCAGGGCCGACTTCGTCTACGGCTCACTCAAGCCCGGCAAGCATGTGCTCCAGGCCAAGTACCTCGGCAGCAAGCGCTACGCGGCGGACTTCACGTCGGCGCGGACCGTCCAGGTCCAGAAAGCGGCACAGAGCATTGCCCCGACAAAGGCCCCGGTCCAGAAGTAGGGATCCAGAGGCAGGGGCCGGCGCGAAGGGCGCTCCGGCGGGGACATAGTAGAATCTTTGTCCCATGGAGTGCTCCTACTTCGACGCCGGCCTCTGCCTTTCCTGCACGCACATCGCCGTCCCCTATGCCGAGCAGCTGGCCGCCAAGGAGCGCCACTGCCGTTCCCTGCTGTCCGGCCACGCCGGCCTGGAGTGGCTGCCGCCCGTCGCCAGCCGCGAGGCGGGCTTCCGCAACAAGGCCAAGATGGTGATCGGCGGCACCGCCCAGGAACCTACCATCGGCATCCTGGACACCGAGGGCCAGGGCGTGGACCTGCGCCGCTGCGGCCTGTGCTCCCCGGGCCTGCTGGCCAGCTTCCCCGTCCTGGGCGAGTTCGTCACCCGGGCCAACCTGACCCCCTACGACGTTCCGCGGCGCAGCGGCGAGCTGAAGTACCTGATCGTCACCGAGTCCCCTGACGGGGAGCTGATGGTGCGCCTGGTGCTGCGCTCCAAGGCGCTGGTGGGGCGGATCCGCAAGAACCTGCCTGCCCTGCTGGAGGCCCTGCCGCAGCTGAGGGTCGTGTCCGTGAACCTGCACCCTGAGCACAAGGCGACGGTGGAGGGCGAGGCGGAGATCCTGCTCACCCGCCAGTCGACGCTGCGGATGCGCATCAACGACGTGGACCTGCACCTGCGCCCGCAGAGCTTCTTCCAGACCAACACCGAGATCGCCGCGGAGCTGTACCGGCAGGGCCGGGACTGGGTCGGGGAGCTGGAACCGGCATCCGTCTGGGACCTGTACTGCGGCGTCGGCGGCTTTGGCCTGCACTGTGCCGGACCGGGCCGCGAGGTCACCGGGATCGAGACCAGCCGCGAGGCGATCGCCAGCGCCCGGCTGAGCGCGCGCGAGGCGGGCCTCGAGGGCATGCGCTTCGAGGCCGGCGATGCCACGGCCTTCGCCCTGGAGTCCTCCGAGGCCCCCGAGCTGGTCATCGTCAACCCGCCGCGGCGCGGCATCGGACCCGACCTGTGCAACTGGCTGGAGTCCTCCGCGGTGCGCCACGTGCTGTACTCCAGCTGCAACGCCGAGACGCTGGCGAAGGACCTGGCAGCGATGCCTTCCCTCACGCCCCGGCGGGCCCGGGTGCTGGACATGTTCCCGCAGAGCGGGCACTACGAGGCCATGGTGCTGCTGGAACGAACATGACCGCCGCGCCCGGACAACGACGCCGGCGCCTTCGGTTCCGCAATTGCGGAACCGAAGGCGCCGGCGTCGTTCGGGCTAGTAGCTCTCGTTGAGCTTGGCCAGCAGCTCGCCGAAGTGCCGGACCTCCTCCGGATCCCACAGGCCGAGCCGCTCGTGGAGGATCTTGCGCTGCCGGACGATCACGTCGTCGTACCGCCGCCGCCCTTCCTCGGACAGGCCCACCAGGTGCGCCCGCCCGTCGTGGGGATCCGGGGCGCGCAGGACCAGGCCGAAGGATTCGAGCAGCTTCACGGTCCGGCTGACCGCGCCCTTGTCCACCACCAGCCGGTGCGCCAGTTCAACCTGCTGCTGGTTGCCCTCGCGGGCCAGCAGGGTCATGATGCTGAAGCCGATCGGCGGCAGGTCCGGGTGGACATGGGCCGCGCGTTCGCGCATGGCCGTACGGAACTGGAGGAACATCGCCGAGAACTGGCGCTCCACCTCCTCGATCAGGCCGGACATCTCGGCGGACTCGGGTTCGGTAGCCATGGCCGTCATTCTATTTGACGCTTCCCGCCGCCCCGGACTCCACGGCCCGCGGAGAGCCCCCGAGACTCTCCGCGGCCCCCTCCGCGCCGGCCGTCTCCACGGCGGCCTTCTGCGCGTCGGCCTCCATCCGCTGCTGGCGGGTCTGGCGGCTGAGCGCCAGGTTCGGCAGGAACACGACGGCGAGGATGGTCAGGAAGCCCAGCGGGGCGGCGACCGTAAAGACGCTCGCCACGGAGGATCCGTAGACGGACTCGATGATCACCCGCACGCCCTCGGGCAGGCTGTGCACGGCCGGGATGGAGCCGCCGGCCAGGGCCGCGGCGATCTCCTTGCCCTGCTCGCCCAGCGCGGCGATGGCGGCGCCCAAGTCGGCGGCCCGCTCCCCCATCCGCTCGGTGACCTGGCTGCCCAGGGTGGCGCCAAGCACCGAGACGCCCACGGTGCCGCCGAGGCTGCGGAAGAAGGCGATGCCGGAGCTGGCGACGCCCAGCTCCTGCGGGGAAACGGCGTTCTGGACCGCCAGGACCAGGTTCTGCATGACCATGCCGACGCCCGCCCCGAGGATGAACATGTAGACGGAGACCAGGAAGAAGTTGGTGTCGTACTCGATGGTTCCCATCAGGAACATGCCCACGGTCAGCAGCACGGAACCGGTGACGACGTAGCGCTTCCACTTGCCGGTGCGGGTGATGACGCCGCCGACGACCGTGGAGATGATCAGCAGCCCGGCCATCATGGGCAGGGTCATCAGGCCGGACTGGGTGGCGTTGGCGCCGCGGGCCAGCTGCATGTACTGGGCCAGGAAAACGGAGGTGCCGAACATCGCGACGCCCACGGAGATGGACCCGAGGACGCCGAGGGTGAACGTGCGGTTCCTGAACAGCGTCAGCGGGATCAGCGGCTCCGTGACCTTCAGCTCGACGACGACGAACGCGGCCAGCGCCGCGACGACGATGGCGAGCATCCAGGCGGTGGTCGCGCTGGCCCACTCGAACTGATGGCCGGCCTGGGAGACCCAGATCAGCAGGGTGGAAACGCCCGTGGCGAGCAGGACGATGCCGGCGTAGTCGATGGACACCTTGCGCTTGGCCAGCTTCGGCAGGTGCAGGGTCTTCTGGATCATGATGACCGCGACGACGGCGAACGGCAGGGCGATGAAGAAGTTCCAGCGCCAGTTGATGCTGTCGGTGATGAAGCCGCCGACGAGCGGCCCGCCCACGGTGCCCACGGCCATAACGGCGCCGAACAGGCCCATGTACTTGCCGCGTTCGCGCGGGCTGATGATGTCCGCCATGACGATCTGCGTCAGGGCGGTCAGGCCGCCGGCGCCGAGGCCCTGGACGACGCGCATGGCGATCAGCTGCGAGGTGTCCTGGGAGAAGCCTGCAACGGCGCTGGCCAGGACGAAGATGACCAGCGCCAGCTGGGTCAGCATCTTGCGGTCGAAGAGGTCGGCCAGCTTGCCCCAGATCGGGGTGGAGACCGTGGTCGCGAGCAGGGTCGCGGTGATGACCCACGTGTAGGCGGTCTGGTCGCCGTTCAGGTCGGCCAGGATCACCGGCAGGGACGTGCTGACCACGGTGCCGGCGAGGATGGACACGAACATGCCCAGCAGCAGGCCCGTCAAGGATTGCAGCACCTCGCGGTGCGTCATCCCGTTGTCCGACAGCGGGGCCGCAGCGGGGGCGGAGGAATGGCTCAAGGGGGCTCCAAAGGAACGAGGAATTGGTTGATTTACGTCAACTATATTCCGATGGTTGATTTTTTGCAACTAGTTTCCCCGGGCCGGACGTCTCCGGCTCCCGCCTTGCGATCGGTGGCCCGGGAAGCCGTGCGGGGTTAGAGTAAACATGCGTTCACCCCCGCGCGCCCCACCCTTCCCGCCCGGCCACCCCCGGTCCGATCCCACCTGGAGCGCCACCCGTGCCCACCAAGACCTCATCCGCGCCGGCCTGGCTGAAAACCGGCGTCCTGACCCTGTGCGGCCTGATCGTCGCGCTGCAGCAGACCCTGATCGTTCCGCTGCTGCCGGTCATGCCCGACATCCTCGGGATCTCCGCCGACGACGCCTCCTGGCTGGTGACGGCAACCCTGCTGATGGGAGCCGTGGCGACCCCGATCGTCTCCCGCATGGCGGACATGTACGGCAAGCGGAAGATGCTCGTGCTGTCCCTGGCCATCATGACCGTCGGGTCGCTCATCGCGGCCCTCGGCGGCGGCTTCGTCCCGCTGGTCATCGGCCGCGCCCTGCAGGGCGTCGGCGCGGCCCTCATTCCGGTGGGCATCAGCATCATGCGCGACGAGCTGCCCCGGGAGAAGGTCGCCGGCGGCATCGCCCTGATGAGCGCCACCATCGGCATCGGCGCGGCCATGGGCCTTCCGCTGGCCGGCATCCTCTACGAGGCCTTCGGCTGGCCCTCCCTCTTCTGGTCCACCGCGCTGGTCGGCACGCTGCTGATGGTCGCCATCCAGCTGCTGGTGGACGAATCCCGGCTGCGGCTCCCGGGACGGTTCGACGTCGCCGGCGCGGTCATACTCTCCGTTGCCCTGGCGTCCTTCCTGCTGGCCGTGTCCAAGGGCGCCAGCTGGGGCTGGGGCAGCGGCCAGGTGATCGGGTTGCTGGTGCTGGCGGCCACCAGCATGGCGGTCTGGATCCCGCTCCAGCTCAAGGTCGCCCACCCGATGGTGGACCTGATGACTTCCACCCGCCCTCCCGTCCTGCTGACCAACATCGCCACCTTCTTCGTGGGCTTCGCCATGTTCATCAACGGCCTGGTCACCGCCCAGGAGCTCCAACTGCCGGCGGCCACCGGCTTCGGCCAGGAACTGGATACCACGACGGCGGGACTGGCCATGGTCCCGGGCGGCCTGATGATGCTGGTCTTCGCCCCCGTTTCCAGCCGCTTGCTCAGGAGGCTCGGCGGCAAGCCGACCCTGCTGATCGGCATCGGCGTTATGGCCGCCTCCTACGTCTGGCGCGTCTACAACGCCGATTCAGTGCTGCACATCGTCCTGGGCAACACGTTCGTCGGCATCGGCACGGCCATCTCCTACGCGGCCCTGCCCATGCTCATCATGGCGGCGGTCCCCATTTCCGAAACCGCGTCCGCCAACGGCGTCAACGCCCTGGTCCGGGCCGTTGGCACGGCCGTGGGCAGCGCCATCGTGGCCATGGTGTTTACCTCGCTGACCATCGAGGTGGGAGGCCATGCGTACCCCTCCAGCGGCGCACTCGACCTGACCCACTGGCTGGGCGCCGGCACCTGCCTGGTCGCTCTCGCCATCGGGCTGTTCCTCCCGCGGCCGGCCGGGCCGGAGCCGGCGGGCGCCGCGGCCGGCGCCACCGCGCCGGAAACCATCGCCCGTGGCACGCTTGCGCTGGGGGCGGGCCGGCAGCAGCGCCCGCCCGCCATCGTCACCGTGCTCCACCTGGACGGCGCCCCGGTGGACTGGTCCCGCGTCGATCCGGACGGCGGCTTCTCGGTGGTGCTGCCCGGCCCGGGCCGCTACGTCTTCATCGCCAATGCCCAGGGCTGGTCCCCCCGCGCCCACGTCCTGGAAGTCACCGGCGAAACGGCGGACCTGCACCTCGAGCTGACCGGAGAGCAGACCCTCTCCGGCACGGTGGCGCGGGACGGCCGGCCGGCGGGGGCCGCCGTCGTCTCCCTCAACAGGGCCACCGGAGAGCACATCCGCAGCACCACCGCGGACGAGCAGGGCCGCTACGCGCTGCCGCTGCCGGCTTCCGGCCCCTATCTGGTCACGGCCATCGACCCGCAGGGCGGCTCGGCGCGCTCCCGGAAGGTCGTGCTGGCGCTGCAATCCACCACGATGGACCTGGAACTCCCGGCCCACGAACCGGAAAGCGACCGGGCCACGGTATGAGCCGTCCCAACAACCGCGAGGCCATCGCGGCGGCGGCGACGGAACTCTTCGCCGCCCGCAGCTACACCGAGGTGACCGTGCGGGACATCGCGGCGGCGGCCGGTGTGTCCCCCGCCCTGGTGATCAAGCTCTACGGCTCCAAGGCGGAGCTGTACACGGAGATCGGGCCCTCCCGCATGCGGCTGATCGAGCTGGACCTGCCGCCCGAGAAGCTGGGCCGGGCGCTGGTGCTGCAGGTCCTGAACCGGCGCGAGCACGGCCTGCCGGACCCCTGGGTGGGCATGGTCCAGCGCATCCACGACGCCCCGGACGCCGACGTGGAACGCACCCACTTCCGCGAGCACACGGTCCCCTCCATCGCCCGGCTGATCGGCGACACGTCGGCCGGCCAGCGCTTCGCCTCGCTGGTGGCCTGCCAACTGGTCGGCCTGGCCGAGGGCGTCCGGGTCCTGGGCCTGTTCCCCGAGGCGGAGATCGCCAAGGAGGACCTGGCCGCCCAGGTGGTCCCGATCATCCAGGCCCAGATCGACGCAGCACAAATCGATGCCGCCCAAATAGACCCAGCCCAGATCGACGCGGCCCCCGCCGGAGACTGATCCGGCGCTGGGTCAGTGGGAGCGCCCGGAGACCCGGTCCGCAAGGACGGCCAGCGGCGCGGTGCCCGTGCGGCCGTCCCGCTCCTGCCGGTCCGCCCGGTGGTAGGCCGCATACATGGCCTGCACCGCGAGCCAGCGCACCGGTTCCACCTCCCAGCGCCGCACCTTGCGGTTCACCCAGGGCATCCCGGTCAGCTCGCTGGGCCGGCCCAGCACCAGGTCCGCGAGCGTGCGACCGGCCAGGTTGGTGGCGGTCACCCCGGTCCCCACGTAGCCGCCCGCGAAGCCGACGCCGGTGTCCGGGCTGTACCCGACAGTGGCCTTCCAGTCGCGCGGGACCCCAAGCACCCCGGCCCAGGCGTGCTCGATCGCCGCGTCCCCGGCCGCCGGGAACATCTCCCTCAGGATGCCTGCGAGCAGGTCGACGGTTTGCGGCTGAGTGGCGCCGTCCAGGTCGGTGCGCGAACCGTAGCGGTAGGGCACCCCGCGGCCGCCGATCGCGATCCGTCCGTCGGCGGTGCGCTGCAGGTAGACGTAGGCGTGGGCCATGTCCTCCACGGTCTCGCACCCGTCCCAGCCGACCTCCTCCCACACGTCCGGGGGCAGCGGTTCGGTGACGATCATCGAGGAGTTCATCGGCAGCCATTCGCGGTGCAGGCCCTTGAGGTTCGCGGTGAACCCCTCGGTGGCGCGCAGGACGTGCCTGGCCCGCACCCGGCCCCGGTCGGTCACCACCACGGGGCGCGCGGCGGCGGTTCCCGCGAGGATCTCGGTGGCGGTGGTCCCCTCGTGGATCGCCACGCCGAGGCGTTCGACGGCGGCGGCCAGCCCGCGCACCAGCCTCGCCGGCTGGATGCGGGCGCAGTGCGGAATGTGCACGGACCCCAGCGCCCCGGCGACCCGCAGCCGGGCCGCGGTCTCCGCCGGACCCAGCCGGACGGCGTCGTCCGGCCAGCGCGCAGCCTCCGCCGCCAACGCGTCCAACCGGCCCAACTGCGCCGCGTTGCGGGCCACCAGCAGCTCCCCGCCCTTGACGATGTCCGCCTCGATGCCCTCCGCCGCGGCCACGGCGATCACCTCGTCGACGGATTCGTTCAGCAGTTCCTGGAAGCGGACGGTGCCGGCCCGCCCGTGGGTGCGCTCGTAGCCGGTGCGCCCGCCGGTGATGGAGTTGGCCAGCCAGCCGCCGTTGCGCCCGGACGCGCCGAAGCCGGCGAAGCGGGACTCGAGCACCGCGATCCGCAGCGACGGTTCGGCCTTCTTCAGGTAGTAGGCGGACCACAGCCCCGTGTAGCCGGCGCCGACGATGGCCACGTCGACCTCCGCGTCCCCGGGCAGCGGCGGGCGCGGCTCCGGCAGGCCCGTGCCGGCGTACCAGAAGGAGACGGCGCCGTTGACGGTGTTCCGGGTGCCGCCCGGAGCGGATCCGCTAGGCATCCAGGCGCTTGGCGAAGCGGAGGATCCGGGTTCCGTCGTAGATGTGCAGGATGCCGGCGATGATGGAAATGATGGCCAGGACGATCAGGAAGCCCATGATGCCGGTGGCCGGTTGCAGGATCAGCAGCAGGCCCAGGGCCACGAACAGCAGCCCCGCGATCAGGCCGGTCCACCAGAGCGCAAAGTACTTCCGCGCCATGAAGGCCCAGACGACCTGCAGGATGCCGATCAGCAGCGCCCACCAGCCGATGATCAGGGTCACGACGATCGCCGTCGGGCCGGGCCAGAAGAGGGCAGCCAGGCCCGCTGCGATGGAAACCACGCTCGCCACCAGGAGCCAGCCGGAGGGTCGCCCCTCGGGGGATTTGCGCCGGCCGAACCAGTGCACGATCCCCGCCACGCCGTCGGCCAGCACGAAGATCCCAAAAACCACCACCACGATCGACACGGTGATCTGCGGCCAGACCAGGATCACCACGCCGAAGGCGATCGCCAGCACACCACGGAAAATGCTGGCAATGCCGACCGTCTTCATGGGTTCCGCTATCGTGGCCATCTGTTCCCCCTGACCTCGTGACCGTTGGTCCGGGCCGTCGCGGCGCGGCGGCCGGGCAGTCTTGCTGGCGCCAGTCTAGGCGCCGAGGGCCCCCCGAGCGAGCGTAGCGGGGTCGGGGAGGCGCCGACGACGCTAGGTGAGTTCAATCTCCGGAACATCAGTAGTGAACCCGAAAATACTGGCGTAGAACGCCAGCGTGAGCTCGTAGGCCTTCACGATGTTCTCCGCCTTCCGGAAGCCGTGCTGCTCTCCCCGGAACAGGACGTAGGCGTGCGGGATGCCCTTGGCGGCCAGCGCGGCGGCGAACGCCTCCGACTGGGTCGGCGGGACCACCCGGTCCTCATCACCCTGCAGCAGCAGGACGGGGCAGGACAGGCCCTCGACGCGGTTCAGCGGCGCCCGCTCGGCATACTGCGCGCCGGCCTCGGGCCACGGGCCCACCAGCCCGTCCAGGTAGCGGGACTCGAAGTCGTGGGTGTCCCGCATCAGCGCCTCCAGGTCCGCGACGCCGTACCGGGAGACGCCGGCGTCGAACGTGTCGGTGCCGACCAGGCAGGAGAGCACGGTCCAGCCTCCGGCGGATCCGCCCTCGATGGCGAGCCGGTCCGGGTCGGCGATGCCGGCCGCGGCGAGCCCCTCCATAACGGCAACGGTGTCCTGCACGTCGGCGATCCCCCACCGGCCCTTGAGCCGCTCGCGATAGGCGCGCCCGTAGCCGGTGGAGCCGCCGTAGTTCACGTCGACGACGCCGATGCCGCGGCTGGTGTAGTAGGCGATGCCCAGCGAGAGCGTGGGATGGGCCTGCGAGGTGGGGCCGCCGTGCACAAACGCCACGAACGGCGGCCTTTCGCCCTCCGGCCCGGCACAGCCTTCCAGCCGCGGCTCGTAGACGTTCGCGTGCACGGGCCCGTCCGGGCCGGCGAACTCCATCGTCCGGACCGCCGGGACGGCCCCCGGGTCCGGGCGCTCGGCGAGCGCGAGCCGCACGTTCAGGGTGCGGGTGCCGCCGGCGCCGGCCTCCACCAGGCGCAGCCCGTCCCCCTCGGTGAGCGAGGAGGCGGTGACCAGCGCCCGGAACCCGGCCTGTGCCGTCGTTCCGGAAACGGGCACAACGGCGGAGGGCAGCACCCGGGTATAGGGAAGGTCCAGGTCCTCCAGCGTTCCGGAGGCGGTGTCCAGCACACCGAGCGCGGTGGTGCTTGTCCCGTGGGAGACCAGCAGCCGGTGCCCGTCCAGGACCTTGTACCAGCTGGTGCCGACCTGCCAGAGCGGGCCGGCGAACTCCTCCTCGCGCGGGCACAGGGGGCGCGGCTCGCCGCCGAGGGGGTGGGCGTGCAGGTTCCACCAGCCGGTGCGGTCGGAAGCGTAGACCAGCGTGTCGCCGTCCAGCCATTCGGGCTGGAGGACGGATTCGGTGGTGGAGCCGGCCAGGTCGCGCACGTTGGTGGCGGTGCCGCCGGCGAGGTCCGCAACCCGCAGGACGGTGCCGTCCCAGGGCATCTGCGGGTGTTCCCAGCAGATCCAGGCCAGGCGCTGGCCGTCCGGGCTCACCCGGGCGCCGGCCACGAAGCGGGAGGCGGGGGTGACGCGGCGCAGCCGGTCCGGGTCCGCGGCCGCGCTGCCGTCCAGCGGGATGGCCACGATGTAGCGCTCGGGTTCGGGGCCGCGGTGGTCCTCGCACTGGGCGAATACTTCGCGGGTTTCGATGCCGCCGGTTTCGCCGCTTTCCGGGCGGGGCAGGAATTCGGCGAAGCGCAGGGCCGGGTCCGTGCCGTTCGGGGTGGTGTCGCTGGGCGGGGTGAGCGGGGTCGGAGCGGTTTCCCCGGTGGGGTCCAGCAGGTAGACGCGCTGGTCGGCGAAGTTCGCAAAGACCAGCCGGGGCCCAGTAGGCGTGTCGAGGGACGTCCAGGACGCTCCCCCGTACTCGTTGACTCGGGTGCGCACGTTGAACGGGGCCGGGACCAGTTCGCGCGGGGCGATGCGCCGGCGCGGGTGCCCCGCCATGACGGTGAGCCGGCCGCCTTCGGCCGGGCGGCCCTCGAGCCACCAGAGCTGCTCCCCCACGAACGCTCCCCCGCCCACCGGGATGCCGGCGGAGAGCTGTTCTGCGGTGATCGGGGAGGGCCAGGACCCGTAGGCGCGAATCGTCATGGGGGCGAGCCTACCGGCCGCGTTCACAGGCCATGCTCCACCCCCCTGCATCCACCCACTGCCTGCCCCGCCGCACCGCGTCCACAGGATTTCCCAGTTTCGGAGCAGACAGGGCTCGGACGCGGGGCGTGTCGGGTGCAACACGCCGTGCATCCGCGTCCGGAACCGGGAGAAATCCCCAGTGGCCTCAAGCATCTGTCCTTTGCAGCGCACTTATCCACATTGGGCGCTTCCGTGGTTTCCGCGGAGACGGCGGGCGGCGCCACTGGAGGGATGGACATCGAAACCTTTCTGGGACAACGCGGTGGAATCGCCCGGGTCGGCGCCCTCTCCCGGGCCGGGTTCGGCCGCCGGGAGATTCAGCGCGCGCTCTCCCACGGGCTCACCCGGCCTGGCCACGGCCTGGTTGCACTGCAGGAGCACCGGAGGGACTTCCGCGAAGCGCTTCTTCTGGGAGGCCGCCTGACCTGCATCTCCGCCGCGGCGTTCCACGGATTGTGGCCCAACGATCCGCCGGAGAGGATCCATGTGTGTTGCGACCACGGCCGGGCCAGCGGGGCGGTCGTCCACCGGTCCAGACGGTTCGCTCCCCACCCGCACGTGCCGGTCGTAGCCGTTGGGGACGTGGTGCTCCACGCCTTGGGTTGCCTGCCAAAGCCGGAGGCGATCGCACTGGCGGAGTCGGCGCTGCGTCGCGGGGCGCGGCGATCGGACCTGGAGGCGGCCTTGACTGCCCAACGGCTACGGCCGCTGCTGGAACTCCTGAACCAGGCGCGCACCACTGCCGATTCCTATCCCGAGGTCCGGGCGCGCCTCCTCTTGCAGGAGCACGGCATCCCGTTCCGGGAACAGGTGTTCATTCCCGGCATCGGGAGAGTCGATTTCCTGGTCTGCGGATGCCTGATCCTCGAGATCGACGGCTTCGCCTACCATTCCTCCCGCGAAGCCAAGGCCCGGGATGATGCCCGGGACAACGAAGCCGCCTGCCTGGGCCTGTCGGTGCTCCGCTTCCTGCCCGAATACGTGCTGTACCGCCCCGAACAGCTCATAGCGGCCGTCCGGCGCACGCTCTCCGTCCGTGGTTTCGGCGACGCTGCGGAATTTCTCCCAGCTTCGGCGGGCTGATCGCCCACGTTCACGGCGTGTCGGTCCAACACGCCGGGCACCACTGCCCGGAACCGGGAATCATCCCCCGATGGCGCCCGACACGGACGGCAGGAAACTTGGCCTGGAGCGTCGGAGGGCGGCAGGAGCACCAGAATGGGGGCATGGGTGAACTGTTCGCTGTGTTTCTGCGCGGGATCAACGTCGGCGGGGTGCGGATCGCCATGAAGGACCTGCAGCAGGTGCTCGCCGCTGCCGGATTCGCGGAAGTGAGGACTCTGCTGGCCTCGGGAAACGTGGTGCTGGCGGCGGACGCCGACGCGGAAACGGTGAAGGCGCGGGTCGAGTCCGTGCTGCGGGAGCGGTTCGGCTACGACGCGTGGGTGATCGTCAAGACGGCCCCGCAGGTGCACGCGATCATTGCCGGCTACCCGTTCGGGACCACCCCCGGCCTGCACGCGTACGCCGTCCTCACCACGGAGGCGGGCACCGTCGATGATGTGGTGGACGCCCTGGAGCCCTCCCCCACCGAGCGCTGGCAGGCCGCCGGGGACGTACTGTATTGGGAGGTCCCCAAGGGCAGTTCGCTGGACACCAACCTGTCCAAGCGGCTCGCCAAGGCGAAGTACAAGCCGCTGGTGACCACCCGGAACCTGAACACGATGGAGAAGGTCGCCGCGGCGCTGGGATAGCCCGCCTTCAGTCCCCGGTCAGTTCCCGGCCTTGAGCCGGTCCACCTGGAGCAGCAGTTGCGGCAGCGACTCCTCGAACGTGCCGCGGGACCACGATCCGGGCAGCGTGGTCTGGTAGTACAGCCCCTCACCGATGAGCATGATCGCCTCCGCGGCATGGGGGTCGGCAACCTCCGTCCGGATCAGGTCCAGCCACTGGCGGTGCAGCGACTCCAGCGCCTGCACGGCCACCGCGTTGTTCCCCTGCGCCAGCCGCAGCACCGCCCGGAAATAGTCGTCGAGCTCAGTGTCCGTTTGGCAGGAGGTCTGCACGTAGTACCGCGAGGGGCCCTCCGCCGCCGCCGCCATCTCCGCCACGTCACGGGCGGCAATCTCGCCGAACCGGACGATCACCGCCTCCGCGAGGGCTTCCTTGCTCTTGAAGTGGTACAGCAGGCCGCCCTTGGACACACCGGCCCGGGCGGCGGTCGCGTCCATCGTCGCGGCCCGCTCCCCGTCCTCGCACAGCAGCCCGCAGTACGCGGCAAGGATCTTTTCTTTGGCATGCGGGGGGCGGGACATGCCTATGACTTTATCGCTCCGATCCCCCAAAAGCCCGCGGAGCCGCATTGATAACTAAACAGTCCAGACGGTACAGTTACTCTCACAACCTTCGACCCTCCGACCCAGGACCCGATCATGCCCGCGCTTGGACAGACGCCGCTCAAGACCCCGACCCCAACCCAGCCCGCAGCCCGCCGCTGGGCGGCCCTTGCCGTCCTGCTTCTGCCGGTCCTGCTCATCTCGGTGGACAACACGGTGCTCAGTTTCGCCGTCCCGGCCCTCTCCGCCGCGCTGGCGCCCACCGGCACGCAGCTGCTGTGGATCATCGACATCTACCCCCTGGTGCTGGCCGGCCTGCTGGTTCCCATGGGCAGCCTCGGCGACCGGATCGGGCGCCGCCGGCTCCTGCTCATCGGCGCCACCGGCTTCGCGGCCGTCTCCGCCGCCGCCGCCTTCGCCCCCTCCGCCGCCGCGCTGGTCGGGGCCCGCGCCCTGCTGGGCGTCTTCGGCTCGATGCTTATGCCGGCCACGCTGTCGCTGATCCGCAACATCTTCACCGACACCGCCGAGCGGCGCACCGCGATCGCCATCTGGGCGGCGGCCTTCTCCGGCGGCGCCGCCCTGGGGCCAATTGTCGGCGGCGTCCTGCTGGAGCACTTCTGGTGGGGCTCGGTGTTCCTGCTGGCCGTGCCGGTGCTCATTCCGCTGCTGGCGCTTGGCCCGGCCTTCGTCCCCGAGTCGCGCGACCCGCACCCGGGCCCGGTGGACCCGGCCAGCATCCTGCTGTCCATCGGCACCCTGCTGCCGCTGGTCTACGGCATCAAGGCCCTGACGACGGCGGACGAGCGGCTCGTCGGCGCGGCCTCGCTCGCGCTGGGGCTGGCCATGGGCGCGCTCTTCGTCCGCCGCCAGCTGCGCCGGGACCATCCGATGCTGGACGTGCGCCTGTTCCGGAACCCGGTGTTCAGCGGAGCCCTGCTGGTGAACCTCTTCGGCGTGTTCGCATTGGTGGGCTTCATCTACTTCCTGGCCCAGCACCTGCAGCTGGTCGCCGGCAAGTCCCCGGTCGAGGCCGGCACGCTGATGCTCCCGGGACTGGCCCTGACGGTACTGGGCGGCTTCGCCTCCGTTCCGGCGGTGCGCCGCTTCGGCCCCGCGGCGGTGGTGCTGGCGGGGCTGGCCCTGAGCGCCGCCGCCTACACCGTGGTGCTCGTCTGGGGCAGCGAGGGTTCGCTGGTGGCGATCATGGCGGCGTTCGCCGTACTCGGGGCCGGCGTCGGCCTGGCCGAGACCGTCTCCAACGACCTCGCCCTTGCCGCCGTCCCGGCGGCCAAGGCCGGTGCCGCGGCGGCGGTGTCGGAGACGGCCTACGAGGTCGGGGCCGTTATGGGCACCGCCGTGCTGGGCAGCATCCTCAACGCCTCCTACGCCCAGGGACTGGACGTTCCGGCCGGACTGGACGCCGAGCAGGCGGAGTCGGCGCGGCAAACCCTCGGCGGAGCCGTGGAGGTCGCCGCGCAGCTGCCCGCGGACCAGGCCGACGCCGCCCGGGCGCTGCTGGAGTCCGCCGCCCACTCCTTCGACTCCGGCGTGGCCGTCACCTCCACGGTGGCGGTGGCCCTGACCCTGGCGGCGGCAACGGTGGCCTACCGCACGCTGCGGGGGCACCGCGCACGGTAGGGCCACGGCATCTTCCAGGCGCAGCCCGGGCATGCTTGCAGCCCGGGCATGTTCGCAACCGCGGGCGGTTCCCGTGCACGACGGCGGCGCGCGGTCCCCGCGGGAACCGCGCCCCGCCGGTCCGGCCGGCAGCAATTCCCGACGGTGAAACAACACCGCGGTATTTACGGGCCCGAAACCTCGGCTTGGGCCTGCCGTAACACCGGGTTCCTAGGCTGGGGGCCACCCTGCGGCGCCGTCGCGCACCGCGGCGGGGCCCGCTCCGGGCCCCGCGCAGGCCTATGGAAAGGACACGGGCGTGGCCCTTGTGATGACTTCCGGCGTCGCGGCCGACTGGCTGCCCGCCTGCTGGATCGACGACCTGTCCATCGGCTGGGGCCAAAGCCTCTGGCTGGACGGCCGGCAGGTCGCGCTCTTCCGCTTCCCGGACGGAACGGTCCATGCCACCTCGCACGCCTGCCCTTCCACCGGAGCGCCGGTGATGGCGGCGGGCATCATGGGCACCCGGCTGACGCCCGCGGGGCTGGTGCACACCGTCGCCGGCGCCGGGCGCAAGGAGGTGTACCGGCTGGACACCGGGGACTGCCTCACCCCGGGCCGCCCCCGCCTGCCCATCCACCCCGTGCGGGTGCAGGATGGCCGGGTGCTGGTGGGAACCGCGGCGCCGTAGCGCCCACAAGTGCGCGCGGTTCGTGGGTTCCCCACACCCGCGGCCTTCGGGGCAGGACGGTGCCGCGTCCGTGCAAAGCTGAAGGCCCCGACGAAGGAGGCCCCATGAGCAAGCCCCACGGAGCAACCGCCGGCAAGCTCGAGCGGATGCTGGAGAAGATCACCATGCTGCTCCGCAAGGCGGAGAGCACCCCGTATCCGGCGGAAGCCCAGGCCTTGCAGGAGCACGCGGAGCGGCTCATGGTCCGCTACGGGATCGGCCGGGCCCAACTGGATGAGCGGACCGCCCGTGAGGGCCGGCCGCGCGAGGCGGTCGTGGAGCGCCGCTTCGAGGTCGGAGGGGTCTACCGCGTCGGGCGGCTGCGCGGGCTGAGCGAGGTCGCACGGGCGTTCCCCGCGATCTCGGTGCTTCAGTCCACCAGCGGCAACACCTCCACCCTGTACGTGGTCGGGGTCGAGTCCGACGTGGCCCAGGTGCTGCGACTGTTCGAGTCGCTACTGGTCCAGATCCGCTCGGTCATGGCGGCCTGGTGGCGGGAGCACGACAAGGGCCACCTGCCCACGGAGGCGCTGCGGGTGACCGAACGGCGACAGTTCCAAATGGCGTTCTTCGACACAGTCGCCGGGCGCCTGCGGGACCTGCATGCGCAGGAGGTGGCGGACGCGGGCAGCGGCACGGAACTGGTCCTGGCCGGGCGCCGCGAACGCGTCACGGAGGCCCTGCACCAGATGCATCCGTTCCTGCGCAGCGCCCGCTCGCGCCCCATCAACACGGGCTCCTGGACCGCCCACCGGGCGGGCCAGGCCGCCGGACACCGCGCGAACGTCGGCCAGCGCGGTGTCGCCGAAGGCAGCCGGGCCCGGCTGCCGGGCTGACCCCAAAGGCGGGACGCCGCCTGGACACGCAGGGTGACGTTCCGGAGACAATTAGGCAAACTTACGAACTTTCCCGTCTTGCGGGGTAGTAACCGGTCCCGGAGTGCCGTACTGTTAATGGTTGTAGTCGTTGTTTTCTCGCAGTAATCGGTACCAAGTCCCGGACTCCCGGGGCGTGTTTCCTTTTTGACCAGCGGTGAATCACGTAGCTGCATGTGGCTGCCCATTCCGGCGGCCACTCCCC
Organism: Arthrobacter ginkgonis; assembly: GCF_039540195.1. Taxonomy (NCBI): domain Bacteria; kingdom Bacillati; phylum Actinomycetota; class Actinomycetes; order Micrococcales; family Micrococcaceae; genus Arthrobacter; species Arthrobacter ginkgonis. The sequence goes on from NZ_BAABEO010000020.1 coordinate 158,634, forward strand.
TACGTCCATCCAGGACAGTCTCGAAAGGACACACATCATGGCAACCGGTACCGTTAAGTGGTTCAACGCCGAAAAGGGCTTCGGCTTCATCGCTCCGGACGACAACTCCGACGACGTCTTCGCCCACTACTCCGCGATCCAGTCCAAGGGCTTCCGCGCTCTTGAAGAGGGCCAGCGCGTCGAGTTCGAGGTTTCCCAGGGCCAGAAGGGCCTGCAGGCCACGGACATCCGCCCGCTGTAACCAGCGCGGAACCACAAGTTCCTCAAGGACGGCGGCAACACCCACCGGGTGTTGCCGCCGTCCTTTTTGGGTTATGGGCCATGAATGCGTGTCCGGCTGGGGCGCCCGGGTGGCTTGTCTACGCGAGCGGGCCGCAGGGCGCATCCGCGGAAACGGCCCGCCCGCGGCGCACTGGAATCAATTGCAAAGAAACTATTGCAAAGGAATCTTTGCAATAGTACCGTCGAGCCATGAGCACCTCCCCCGCCCCCCGCATGCTGGACGTCACCGCCCTCAAGGCGCTCGGGCATCCCTTGCGCGTGCAACTGCTGGATCTCTTGGCCAGCTACGGAGAACAGACAGCCAGCGGGCTGGCCGCACGCCTGGGAGAATCCAGCGGCTCCACCAGCTACCACCTGCGCCAGCTCGCCAAGCACGGCCTGGTCGAAGAGGTTGAGGGGCACGGGTCCAAACGCGAACGCTGGTGGCGTCGACCCGCGGGCGGGTTCCAAGTGTCAATGGAGGCCGCCGAGCACAATCCTGCCGCCAGGATCCTGGTCCATTCGGTGGCGCGGCAGATCGAGCAGCGCCGGGCCGCGGCCCTGGCCGACTTCCTGGACCACGGCATGGAGGCGCTCCCGGAGGAATGGCTGGACTCCTCCGTCCTGAACACCATCAACCTGCAACTGGATGCCCAGCAGCTCCAGGACATCTCCGTCCGCACCATGGAGTTCCTGACGAAGATCGCCGACGAGTACCGGGGCGCTGGCGGAGCGGATGCCCGGCCCATCCAACTGCATTTCAACGCCTTCCCCCTCATCGACCCGGCCGCCGGCCCGACTCCGGACTCCGAAAGGTGAACGCCATGCAACAGAACAGCGCAGCCCTTGCCGCACCACCGTTCCACGTCGGCGGTTCCCGACTCGGCGCCCTGCTGGTTGCCTCCGGGCACCGCCTCGTGGCCTGGGGCGAGCAGGTCTCGGCCCGCCCACCCCGTCGGCCGCACGCCCGGGCCCGGATGGCGCTGGAGCTGCATGCCGACGCCCGCCGCGATGCCCAAGCCCTGCTGCAGTCCGGGCTGCCGCCGCTGGGCGGTGCCGCTCAGGCCGCCCGCACCCCCGCACGCTCCGCGGGGACCCAAGGCTCGCGGATCCGCTGAACGGCCGCGCCCGGCAGCAGCACCAGCGGCCCGTCGGCCGCTGCGTAGAGGCAGAAGTGTGCCAGATCGAACCGCCGTCGTCCGGCCGGCCAGCACCAGGTCGGTACGCCGCGGAACCGGCGGGGAATGATCCGCCCGGTGTGCGGGTTGGCAGGGAGGTGACCCTTCCTTTGTCGATACTCGACCTCGCCCCGATCCGTCGCGACGGTAACGCCGCCCAGACCTTCGCCGAAAGCGTCGCCCTGGCGCAGGCCGCCGAGGCCGCCGGGTACCGCCGCATCTGGTACGCCGAGCACCACAACATGCCCGGCATCGCCTCCAGCGCCACCGCGGTGCTGATCGCCCACGTCGCCAACCACACCTCCACCATCCGGCTGGGGTCCGGCGGCATCATGCTGCCCAACCACTCCCCGCTGGTGATCGCCGAACAGTTCGGCACGCTGGAGACCCTCTTCCCGGGCCGCATCGACCTCGGGCTGGGACGCGCCCCGGGCAGTGACATGGCCACCTTCCAAGCGCTGCGCCGCGACCCGGCGGCAGCGGATGCGTTCCCGCACGACGTGCTGGAACTGCAGGCCTTCCTCTCCGACGAAAGCCGCATCGCCGGCGTGCACGCCTACCCGGGCAAGGGCACCGGCGTTCCCCTGTACGTACTCGGCTCCAGCCTCTTCGGGGCACGCCTGGCAGCCCAGTTGGGCCTGCCCTACGCGTTCGCTTCCCACTTCGCCCCGGAGGCGCTGCAGCAGGCTGTCGCCCTCTACCGCAAGGAGTTCCGCCCCTCGGAGCAGCTGGCCGAACCCTACGTGCTGGCCGGCGTCGGCGTCGTGGCCGCCGACAGCAACGCGGACGCCCAGTCCGGCATGGAGCGCGTGCGCCGCGAGCGGGTGCGCCGGTTCCTGCTGCGCGGCCAGGCCCGCGAGTTCACCGACGACGAGGTCGATGCCATCATCGATGCGGGCTCCGCCGACCAGGTGCTGCGCATGCTCACGTACACCGCCGTCGGCACGCCCGAGGCGGTGCGCGAGTACCTCGAGGGGTTCGCCGCGCACGCCGAGGCCGACGAGCTGATCACCGTGCACGCCCTCCCGGAGGCGGAGGAGCGGCTGCACTCGGTCGAACTGACCGCGCACGCCATGGGCCTGGCCGGCGTCGCCCGGTAGGCCCCGCGTACGCCCCGGGCAGCGCAGGGCTCCCGCCCTCCGGACCCGGGCCCGCGCGGCCGGCGCGCATCCGCTCCGAAAGGACCCCTTCTCCGCGGCACTGCCGCCGGAAAAGGGGTCCTTTCGCGTCCGCGCGGGCGGCCATAGGCTAGGAGTAGCAACCACGGACGCGGCGGCCCGGGCCGCCCCGGATGGAAGTGGGTGAACCGCCATGGGCGCTGCGTTGCCGGGCCGCGGGCATCACTCCCCGATCCGCACCGGGCCGCTGCCCCGCACCGGATTCGCCCGCATCCTCAACGCGGACGGACTGCCTGCGGAGCTGCGCGCGTCCTACTACTGCTGGATCCTCGGCGGGATGCTGGGCCTGCTCGCGGGCTCCATGGGGCTGTTCGCGATGGTCGGGTTCGCCGGCATGCTCGCGGCACTGGGGGTGGGCGGGCTCGCCGCACCGGGCTTCGCCGCCGCCGCGCTGACGCTGGCGGTCTCCGCGCTGCAGGTGCTGTTCGCCATGGGGCTGAAGGAGCGCTCCGCGCGGGCCCGCCTGGCCCTGACCGTGCTCGCCGCCGCCACCCTGGGACTGGCCCTGTGGTCCTCCACGGCGCTGTCCGTGGCCATGGCCGTTGGCATGGCGTCCCCGGCCGCAGGGTGGGCGGGCTTCCTGCTTGCGGCCGCGGCGACCGTCCTGATGTGGTTGGAGAATCCAAGCCGCTGGCTGGGCGGCTGAGCGGGATCGCGTACGGTGGACCATGTGCCCGGCGGCACCGCCGGCAGACGAAGGAGGAGCCTAAATGAGCGACTACTACGACGAGACCGTCTTTGACGAGGAACCGGCGGACGACTTGGACGCCGAGCCCGACGACGGCCGCGACGGGCTTCCCCCGGTCGGCTCCTCCGACTCGCCGGAGACGATGGATGAGATCGACCCGCTCCACAAGCACAAGTACCTCCTGGACGACGAACTCTCGGCCCCCGAGGACCTGGACGACGACGAGGTGCCCGAGCCCTGGGACAGCACGGACGACGAGCCGCCCATGAGTCCCGAGGAGATCGGCGAGTAGCCCGCACTCCTGCGTCCGGGGAACCGGGCCGGCCGGAAGGTGGGCGGGTCCGAAAGTTGGGCGGGCCGGGAAGTTTGGCTGGCTCGGAGGCTGGGCTGACCTGAAGATAGGCTGGTCCGGCGGCACTACGGCCGCGGACGGCACCGGACAGGAGCGGCCATGGTCAACCCCGTGCACCTGCGCACGCTGCTGGAGGTGGTGCGGCAGGGTTCCTTCGCCGCGGCCGCGGCGCGGCTGGGCTACACCGCCTCCGCGGTGTCCCAGCAGATGGCCACCCTGGAGCGGGACACGGGGGCCGTGCTGTTCACCCGTTCCGCGCGCAGCATCGTCCCCACCGAGGCTGCCACCACCATGGCTCGCCACGCGCGCCGGGTGCTGACCGACCTCGATGCCCTGCTCGCCGCGGCCGCGGCCGGCCCCGCCGGACGCCCCCTGCACGAGGTCCGGCTCGGGATCTTCCCCTCGCTGGCGGCCTTCGCCCTGCCGCGGCTGTTCGCCTCCCCCGGCTGGGACCAGCTGGGCCTGTCGCTGCGGCTGAGCGTGGGCGAGCCCTCCCAAACCGTGCCGGGGCTGCGGGCCGGGGGCGAACTGGACCTGGCGATCGTGTTCCAGGTCGGCACCGCGGGCCTGGCCTGGCCCGGACACCTGGAACGCCGCTGGCTCGGCGAGGACCCCTTCCGCGTGGTCCTGCCGCGGGCGTGGGGCCTGGCCGACGGGTCGGAGGTCAGCGCCGAGCAGCTGGCCGGCATGCCGTGGATCATGCACCACCCCGGCTCGCCGGACGCCACCGTGATCGCCCGCCTCTTCGCCTCCTGCGGGCTGCACCCGCACGTGGCCGCCTACTGCGACGACTTCAACGCCTCGTTGGGGCTGGTTCGGGCCGGCCTCGGCGCGGCACTGGTCCCGGACCTGGCCCTGCGGCAGCTTCCTCCGGAGGCAGTCATCGTGGACGTGCCGGAGATCCGTCCGGTGCGCGGGATCCTGGCGCTGCGCCCCGATGGCGCGCCGAACCCGCAGGTGGACCTGCTGCTCGAACGCCTCTCCGGGATCCTGGACGGCCCAGTGCGCTAGGCAATGCGGGAGGCAGTGCGGAAGGCACGACGACGACGGCGCGCGCCGCCGCCGTCGTGACCGGGGCTAAGCCTCCATGGCCGGACCGGAGCATCCGGAACCAACCCGGCGGCGTGCGGGCGGGATTTTTCCGAAGGGCCCGGCTGCCCCGGCTACTTGTTGCCCTTGGTGGTGACGGAGGACTTGGTGACCGTCGAGGAGCCGGTGGAGCGGATCCCGGTACTGCCGGCTCCGGTGTTGTAGCTGACCGTGGAACCGGTCAGCTTCACCGTGGCCTGGTAGGCAGCCAGGCCCCCGGTGTAGCGGCCGCGGGCGTATCCGGCCCACCCGTTGGAGGTCAGGGTGGACTTGGAGATCACCACGTGTTTGGTCCGGGCCACCGCGATGCCCGCCTGGCCGTTGAGCTTGGCCGTGGTCCCGGTGACCGAGGCGGAGGCGCCGGTGATGCGGATGCCGGCGCCGTGGTTGACCGCCGCGCGGGCGCTGAAGACCTGGCTGTGCGCTCCCGAGAGCACGATCGCCCCGGTGTCCGTACCGTTCGCGTAGGCCACGACGTTCAGCCGGCCCACGCGGGACCACGTGCCGGCCTTGACGGCGTAGCTGCGGGCCCCGAGGGTGTAGGAGACCTTGGAGCTGGAGGCCTGCCCCGTCCAGACGGTGCGGTTCTTGTGGTCCACCCAGTACGTGCCGGACTTGACCTTCGACTTGGAGGAGACCGGCGTCAGGTGGGCCCCGTTGCGGAAGAGCATCTGCGCGGTGTTGCACTTGTAGCCGGACTTGCAGGTGGCGGAGCCGGAGTCGGACGTCGGGATCCACGTGCTCTTGATCTTGTACAGCTTGCCGGACTTGGTGGTCTTCACGGACACGCTGCCGTCCAGGTGCGTTGCGGTGGACCCGGCCCCGACCAGGGTCTGCCGGGCCTTGAGCACCACGTTGCCGGTGTTGAAGCGGCCGCTGCCCAAGCAGATCACCGCTCCCTGCGGCTGCTTGTTGACCGCGTCCTGGATGCTCCGGCCCGCCGAAATCGTGGCGGAGCAGTAGGAGCGGGCCGAGATGCTGCGGCTGGCCGCGGCGGTGCTGGAAGCCGTGAGCTTTTTGATCCACGGTGCCTTGGGGTAGTTCCCGCCCGTCCACACCGCCGTGAAGCGGAAGTCGGAGCCGCTGATGGTGGAGGTGGTCCCGTTGGAGGAGGTGGCCGTCGCGGTCTTGATGGTGGTGTCCGAGTTCTGGGCGTAGCCGATCTTGGCGACGTCGTCGAGGCCGAACGCCTTGGCGGCCTGGGCCTGGGTGATGGACGTGGTCCAGGAGGCGTTCGGGTTGCCGGCGTCGGCGTGCAGCGACCATTTGTCCGCCTTGCCGACCAGGTAGGCCACGGCCCCTCCCCACACGTCGGCGGAGGAGCGCGAGTGGCCGCCGTTGGAGGAGGAGTAGTAGGTCTGCGCCAGCGCGCCCTTGTAGGTGACGGCCTTGGCCTGGGTGGGGGTACCGGAGGCGTTGCGGGTCACGGTGGCGTCCACCGCCGCCTTCCAGCGGTTGCCGTAGTAGGCGTTGGTTCCCTCGGACTCCTTGTTCCAGCCGGTGAACTTCTGGTCGCCGACCTCGTCCACCACGTTGCAGTCGCAGGAGGAGCGCACGGTTCCCATCTTGCGCAGCGCGTAGGTGCGCCCGGCCATCGCCTGGACCTTGAGGGTTTCCGAGGGCCAGGACGAGGGCACCTCGGCCAGGCCATAGAGATATTCGTCGTTCAGGCGCAGGACGTTGACCAGGTTGACCTGGCCGTCGACCACCTTGGCCTCGATCCGGCCGTGGCGGTATCCGACGGTGCCGGTGCCGTTGTTGGCCTTCGGCACCGAGACGACCGCCTTGCCCGCGGGGTCCCAGGCCCGGGTCCCCTGCCAGTTGAGGGCGACGGCGCCGATGGCGGTCGCGGTGACGGACCCGTCCTTGACCTCGAGCCCGCCCGAGGCCTTGGAGACCTTCGTGACCGTGTACTTGGCCTTGCCGCCGGAGACGGAGAAGGACACCTTGGCCCCGGTGGCGGCGGTAATGGTCCGGTCGCCGTCGGTCAGGCGCAGGGATCCCCCGGCGACGGTGGCCGAGGCGGTGGAGGACTTGAGCAGTTGGACGCGGATGTCGCTGGCGGCGTAGGCGGACCAGTCGGAGACCGTCGCCCCGGTGTAGTAGTACTCGATGATCCCCTTGGCCGTGTACCCGTTGACCGCCATGGCCCGGGCCCCGTATTGGCTCAGGCCGACGCCGTGGCCCCACCCGGCGCCGGTGACGGTGAAGGAAGCGGGCACGGCGTCGTGGTCAAGCCGGTAGGCGGTGCCGTCCGAGCGCACGCCGAGGATGCCGCCGTCGAACTTCTGCCGCACGTCGCTGCCGCTTTTGTACTCCTCCCCGGTCGGGTACCCCAGGGGGCCGTTCTCCCATCCGGTGTCCGCCCAGGCCTGGGCGATCGCCGTCTTCACGGTGACGGCCTTGCGGGTGTCAGACCAGAAGACCAGGCCGTAGCGGTAGGAGCGCCAGGAGACGCCGTCCTCCGTCTTGCTGGCCGAGGCGTCGGCCCCGCCGAGCTTCTTCTCCGCCGCGGCCAGATAGGCCTTGTTGTCGGTGGCGACGGAGGCCGCCACCGCCGTGGCCGCCGCGGCCGGGGCAACGGGGGCAGCGAGGGCCAGGGCGGGCAGGAGGAGCGCGGCGGCCAGTGCCGCGACGGCCGTACGGACGGGGATGCGCATGCGGGAGCACCTTTCGCCGGGCAATCCCGGGGTCTGCGGTGGGCCGGGCCTAACCCGGCACGGACCGGCGGCGGCGCAGCTGTCGGCGTTGCGTCCGGCACCGCCTTACCCTCTCGGCCGCCAGCCCCCGGGCGTAAGCTGCCTTTCCTGTGAGTCCGGGCGGACGCGGGATCAGCGGCGGGCGCGCAGGGCCGCGGAGATCCGTTCCGCGGCGGCGCTGAGCCTGGGCAGCATCTCCAGGGCCGTGGCGAGCGGCTCCTCCTGCGTGCCCAGGGAGGGCGCGGGGGTGCTGGTGGAGACGTTCAGGGCGGCCTGCACGGTCCCGTCCGCACCGAAGACCGGCACCGCGATCGAACGCAGCCCGGTTTCCAGTTCCTGGTCCACGAAGCACCAGCCGCGCCCGCGCACGGCGGCCAGCTCCGCGCGGAGGGATTCCTCCGAGACGATCGTGCTGGGTGTAAGCGGCACCAGGGGGCGCGCCGCCAGCGCCCGGTCCAGCTCCGCCGGGGCCAGGTGGGCCAGCAGGACCCGTCCCATCGAGGTGGCGTAGGCCGGGAAGCGGGTGCCCACGGCGATGCCCACACGCATGATGCGCCGGGTGTGCACGCGGGCGATGTAGACGACGTCGGCCCCGTCCAGGATGGAGGCGGAGCAGGACTCGTTCAGTTCCGCGGAGAGTTCCTCCAGGACCGGTTCGATCAGCTGGGGCAGCGTGTGGCTGGACAGGTAGGAGTAGCCCAGCTGCAGCACCTGGGCGGTGAGTTCGAAGAGCTTGCCATCGAAGCGCACGTAGCCGAGGTCGGCCAGGGTGTGCAGGAAGCGGCGGGCGGTGGCGCGCGAGAGGCCGGTGCGGCGGGCGACGTCGGTGAGCGTCATCGCGGGGTGCTCGGCGTCGAACGCGCGGATCACGTCCAGCCCGCGGGCCAGGGACTGCACGTACTGCGTGCCCGGCGGGCCGCCCGCGGAGGATTCCTCCGCGCCGGCGGAGTCTCCGGCGTCGTACTCCATGGGTTCCTCTCGCGGATCAGGTGGGGCTGGACAACCGGACCATCCTAGCCGCAGCGGCCGTGCCCGCCGGATTGGACGGGCACGGCGGGCACGGCAGCGGCTAGGCTCGCTTGAGCTCCACCGGCAGGCGCTCGGCCAGCTCCTCGAAGGTGGTGCCGTGCGTGGAGCGGACGGCGACCCCGTCCGGGCCGATCAGGAACACCGCGGACTCGGTGTACACGCGGGAGACGCAGCCCAGGCCGGTGACCGGGTAGGTGAGCGCCTCGACCAGCTTGGACTCGCCCTGCTTGGTGAACAGGCCCATCATCACCCAGGTTTCCTTGGCGCCGATGGCCAGGTCCATCGCACCGCCGACGGCGGGGATGGCGCCGGGGGCGCCGGTGTGCCAGTTGGCCAGGTCCCCGGCCTGGGAGACCTGGAACGCGCCGAGCACGCACACGTCCAGGTGCCCGCCGCGCATCATCGCGAAGGAGTCCGCGTGGTGGAAGTAGGAGGCCCCGGGCAGCTCGGTGACCGGGATCTTGCCGGCGTTGATGAGGTCCTCGTCGATCTGCTCCCCCGTGGCCTCCGGGCCCATGCCGAGCATGCCGTTCTCGGTGTGCAGGGTGACGCCCTGCTCCGGGCTGAGGTAGTTGGAGACCAGCGTGGGCTGGCCGATGCCCAGGTTCACGAAGGAGCCCTCGGCGATGTCCGCGGCGACCAGCTGCGCCAGCTCGTTCTTGCCCAGCGGCGCGTCGGTGGAGGTGTAGGTGGTGCTCATCGGTTGGTCCCTCCGATTTCGACGACGGTGTCCACGTAGATGCCCGGGGTCACCACGACCTCCGGGTCGATGCCGCCGGTCTCCACCACCTCGGAGACCTGCACGATCGCCTGCTTGGCGGCGGCTGCCATGATCGGGCCGAAGTTGCGGGCGGTCTTGCGGTAGACCAGGTTGCCGGTGCGGTCCGCGCGCAGCGCCTTGATCAGGGCGAAGTCGGCGTGGATCGGGGACTCCAGGACGTAGCCCTTGCCGTCGATGATCCGGGTTTCCTTGCCCTCGGCCAGCAGGGTGCCGTAGCCGGTGGGGGTGAAGAACCCGCCGATGCCGGCGCCGGCGGCGCGCAGGCGCTCGGCCAGGTTGCCCTGCGGGACCAGTTCCAGCTCGATCTCCCCGGCCCGGTAGGCCTCGTCGAAGTGCCAGGAGTCGGACTGGCGCGGGAAGGAGCAGATGATCTTCTTCACGCGGCGTTCCTTGATGAGCAGCGCCAGGCCGGCGTCGGCCTGGCCCGCGTTGTTGTTCACGACCGTCAGGCCGGTGGCGCCGCAATCCATCAGCGCGTCGATCAGTTCCATCGGCTGGCCGGCGTTGCCGAAGCCGCCGATGAGCACGGTGGCCCCGTCGCGGATGCCGGAGACGGCCTCCGCGGCGGAGGCCGCAAAGCGTGGTGCCATGGGTCTTCCTTCTTCCTGTGGTGGTCTTTAGCGGGCGTTGGTGTTCTCGAGCACGACGGCGATGCCCTGGCCGACGCCGATGCAGAGGGCCGCGACGCCCCAGCGGTCGCCGGATTCCTGGAGGCGGCGGGCCAGCGTGCCGAGCACGCGCAGGCCGGAGGCGCCCAGCGGGTGGCCGATCGCGATGGCGCCGCCCCAGGCGTTGACGATGTCCTGGTCGATCCCCCACTGGTTCAGGCAGGCGATGGACTGCGCGGCGAAGGCCTCGTTCAGTTCGACGGCGGCGACGTCCTCCCAGCCGATCCCGGCGCGCTTGAGCGCGAGGTTGGCGGCCTCCACCGGGGCTTCGCCGAAGAACTGCGGCTCGTTGGCGGAGGTGGCGCGGCCGGCGATCCGGGCGATCGGTTCGATGCCGAGCAGGCCGGCGGCCTTCTCGGAGCCGAGCCAGGCGGCGGAGGCGCCGTCGTTCATCGGGGAGGCGTTGCCGGCGGTGACGGTGGCGTTCTCGCCGGTGCGGAAGACGGTGCGCAGGCCGCCAAGAGTCTCGGCGGTGGAGTCCGGACGGACGGTCTCGTCGCGGGTGAACTCCGTGCCCTTCCTAGAGGCCGGCGGCACCGGAACCACGAGGTTGCCGTACTTGCCCTCGTCCCAGGCCTTGGCGGCGAGCTGGTGGGAGCGGGCCGAGAACTCGTCCTGGGCCTCGCGGGAGATGTTGTGCTTCTCGCGCAGCTGCTCGGTGGCCTCGCCCAGGGAGACGGTCCACTCGGCGGGCATGTTCGGGTTGACCAGGCGCCAGCCGAGGGTGGTGTTGGCCAGCTCGAGGTTGCTCATCGGGAACGGGCGCTCGGTCTTGGGCAGGACCCAGGGGGCGCGGGACATCGACTCGACGCCGCCGATGAGCATGAGGTCGGCCTCGCCCACCTCGATCTGGCGGGAGGCGACGATCGCGGCGTCCAGCGAGGAGCCGCAGAGGCGGTTGACCGTGGTGCCCGGGATGGAGGTCGGCAGGCCGGCCAGCAGGGTGGCCATGCGGGCGACGTTGCGGTTCTCCTCGCCGGCGCCGTTGGCGTTGCCGAAAACGACCTCGTCGATGGTCGCCGGGTCCAGCCCGGGGGCACGCCCGACCATGGTCTTGACGACCAGGGCCGCGAGGTCGTCCGGACGGTGCCCGGACAGGGCGCCGCCGATCTTCCCGAAAGGCGTGCGGACGGCGTCGTACACAAAGGCCTGCTGCATCGGTTTTCCTGCTCCCGTCATGAGATGTTCACATCGTGAACTCTTGTTCGCTCATTGAACTCTAACCCCGGGGCGGGCCGGCGGGCAAGACCCCACCGACTTTCCGGCACGCAAAAGTGCCCCGGACCGTACGGCCCGGGGCACCCCTGCCCGCCCGCTAGACGCGGCCGATGACCGGGTGGCCGAAGAGGTTCAGCGCGTAGTTGCCGTAGACCGGCTCGGCGACGTTGCACATGTGGTTCATGGCCGCGTGCATGTCCCGCCAGAAGCGCTGCAGCGGCTGGTCCAGGTGCAGCGAGGCGCCCCCGGCATGCAGGAACAGGTTGTCGACGGCGGCCAGCGCCCGGTGCGTGTTGCGCACCTGGTTGCGGCGGACCTCGACCACCAGTTCCAGCGGCGCGTTGCGGCCGGTGGCGACGTGGTCGTGGACGCGGTTGAAGTCGGTCAGCTGCTTCTCGATGCTGAGCTCGATGTCGGCAGCGGCCTCGCCCAGCACCTGCAGCTGGACCATGTTCTGCGACGCCGGACCGGCCGCGTTGCTGCGCACCCGGGTGTAGGCGATGAACGCCCCCAGCGCGCCCTGGGCCAGCGCGAGCGTGCCGGTGTTGATGGTCCCGGCGAACATCACCGCCCGCGGCATCGCGTAGACAGGGGCCTCCAGGCCCACGGCGCGCGCGGCGCCCCACAGGTCCTCGATCACCCCGGGGACCACCCGGTAGTCCGGGACGAAGGCGTCCCGGACCACCAGGTCCTTCGACCCTGACCCCTTGAGGCCGGAGACCTGCCAGGAATCCTGCAGGATCTCGTAGTCCCCGCGCGGAAGGATGAAGTGGCGGATGTCCTCCCGGTTCGGGGTGCCGTCCGGGTGGGCGACGAAGCCGCCGATGATCACCCAGTCGCACCCGTCAGTGCCGGAGGAGAACTTCCAGTGCCCGTTGAAGACGAAGCCGCCGTCGACCGGCTTCGCCACCCCCATCGGCGCGTACGGGGACGCCACCCAGGTGTTGACGTCCCCGCCCCAGATCTCCTCCTGCACGCGCGGATCGGCCAAGGCGAGTTCGTGCGGATGCACCCCCACGACGCCGGCGACCCAGCCGGCCGCGCCGCAGCGCGCGCCGATGCCGAGGACGGCCTTGGCAAAGTCCACCGGGTGGGCCTCGTGGCCGCCGTACCGCTTGGGCTGGAGCAGCCGGACGATCTGCGCGTCCTTCATGGCCTGGACCGTGCGGTCCGGCAGCCGGCCCAGGTCCTCGGCCTCCCGGGCCTGGGACTCGAAGAACCCGGCCAGCGCCTCGGCCCTTTCCAGGACGCCGGCCGCGTTCTCGATGTCCCTAACCTGCGTAGCCTGCCGGTCGTCGATTTCCGTGGTGCTCATGGATCCCCTCCTAGGTGTTGTCGGCAGGGTCGGTCGGGTCCACCGGAGTGACGCGGGAGTGGCCCCAGTAGTGGGCGGCGGAGTAGCGGGTCGGGGTCCACGTCGCCTCGTCGATGAGGATGCCGCCGGTGCCGTACTCGATGCCGAATCCGGAGGGACTGCGGACGTAGAAGGAGACCATCTTGTCGTTGGTGTGCTTGCCCAGGGTGGACAGGATCGGGGCGGCGTCTTCCTCCAGGACCTTGTCCCAGGCCCGGCCGATGATGTCGAGCTCATCGACCTCCAGCATCAGGTGCCCGATGTCCGACGGGACGCCCGGGATGTGGGCGAAGGCGAAGGAGTGGTGGCGCTCGTTGCAGTGGGTGAAGGTCAGGTCGACGCTTCCTTCCGGACCCGCCTCGATGTGGTCGGAGAGCCGGAAGCCCAGGATGTCGAAGTAGAGGCGGGCGTACGCCTCGGTGTCGAGGACCGTCTGGAAGACGTGGCCCAGTCCGCCCCTGCCGGTGACGAAGCCGGCGCCGGCCGGGGAGACGAAGCGGTCGGTGGCCTCGCGCAGGCCGTAGTGCAACTCCAGGTCCACCAGCCCGTCCGGGTCACGGAACACGGCGCCGGCGGTGATGCGGCGCGCCTTCAGGGCCTGGGCGTCCATTTCCTTCACGCCGAACCCGGCCGCGCGCAGGGTCTCCACCAGTTCGGCCAGGTCGGCCGGCCCGCCGACCTCCCAGCCGATGGCCTCGACGCCGTTGCGCTCGGACTTGTTGACGACGATCCGGTATTCCTTCTCGTCGGCGCGGAACTCCAGGCGTTCGGGGGTCTTGACCGAGGCCTGCAGGCCCAGCAGGCCGGAGCCGAACCGCTCCCAGGCGTCGAGGTCGGTCGAATTGACGATGAGGTAGCCGAGGCTTTTGACGGATGCTGCCATGATCTGACTTCTCCTTGGTTTCAGGGAATTGGGTGGGATGGTGGCTACTTGGAGATCCAGAGCTCGCGCACGTCGGGTTCGACGGTGCCGGGCAGGGTGCCCGGGAAGTTGCCGACCTTCTTGCCGACGTACCAGCCGTTCTGGTGCTGGATGAGCGGGACGATCGGCAGCCACTGGCGGAACTGCTTCTGCAGGTCGGTGTAGACCTGCGTGCGGTGCTCCGGCGAGTAGTCGGCGTTCAGGCCCAGCAGCAGCTCGTCGACCTTGGGGTCCGAACCCTGGGTGTTGTTCACCGGGGAGGTGCTCAGGTAATCGGTGCTCAGGGCCTGGTCCGTCTCGGCGGCGATGCCGGTGAAGCGGTGCTGGGAGTCGAACTTGCCCGCGAAGGCCTCGGTGACCATCGTCGGCTGGTCGCCCACGTTGATGGTCATGGTGATCCCGGCGTCGGCGAGCATCTGCTGCATGACCTGGGCCTGCTTCTGGAACTCCGGCGGGGAGGTGGTGGTGATCTTGAATTCGGCCTTGTTGCCGGTGTCCTTGACGTACTCCTCAATCAAGGCCTTGGCCTTCTCCGGGTCGTAGGAGGGCCAGTCGGTGTCGATGTAGTAGGGGTTGGACTTGGGCAGCATGCCGGTCATCGGGGTCTGCAGTCCGTCGAACACCGCCTTGTTCAGCCCGTCCAGGTCGATCGCGCGGATCACGGCCTCGCGGAAGCGCACGTCGTCGAACGGGGCCTTGTCCAGGTTGAACAGGATGTCGTAGTAGGTGGTGGTCTCCTGGGTCAGTGCCGTCAGGCCACCGGCCTCGGCATCAACCAGGTCGGAGGCGGCCTGCGTGCTGGCCAGGTCCAGGTCCCCAGCGATGGTCCCGGCCAGGCGGGACTGGGTGTCGGTCGCCGTCACGAAGGTCAGCCCGTCCAGGTGGGGTTTGCCGGCCAGGCGGTAGTTAGGGTTCTTCTTCAGCTTGATTTCGCCGCCGGCCTGGAAGGATTCGAGGGTGAACGGTCCGGCGCCGACGATCTTCTGGCCGAAGCCGGCCCCGTACTTCTCAACGGCCGTCGGGGAAGGCACCAGGGCACCGATGCCCGTGATGCCGTAGGTGAAGAACTTCGGGAAGCGCATCGTCTCGTTCTTCAGGGTCAGCACCAGGGTGGTCGCGTCCGGGGTTTCCATCTTCGCGACGTTGCGGGCGTCGCCCGCGGAACGGGACTGGGACTTCTCCGAGGCCAACCGCTCGACGTGCTTCTTCACGGCCTCCGAGTTGAACGCGGTGCCGTCGGAGAACTTCACGTCCGCGGGCAGCTTCAGGGTCCACGTCTTGCCCTTGTCGGTGGACTCCAAGGACTTGGCGAGTTCGGGGACCGAGGCACCGTCCTTGTCGTAGACGAACAACGCGTCGAAGACCGCCCGGGCCACCGGCAGGCCGCCCGAGTTGAGCGGTGACATCGGATCCAGCGTTTCCACCGGAGCAATCGTGCCGGTGCGCAGCGTGCCGCCGTCGACGGCGGCGTTGCGCTGGAACGCCTGGCCTCCCGTGGCGGTGACCGTGACGCCCGCGGGCAGGGCATTGGCGGGTCCGTTGTCAGGCGTCGCCTTCGACGTCCCGGAACATCCCGTCAACGCAAGCGACAGGGCCACGATGCCCGTCGCCGCGATCTTGAGAGCCTTCATAGGGAACTTGCCTTTCGTTCACGAGAACTCTTGCCGTGAGGGGTTGGGGTGCGGCGGCGGGGATTCCCCGCGGCCCGGCCGGCCCTCCGATGAAGAGACTGTGATGCGCGACACGTCCCAGCGCCGACAAAAATGTTCCGCTATCCGGCATGAGGGCCGAATTATTTGGATGTTCCACACCGCGGAACCATTTGGTTGGGGGGTGGGCCCGGATGGGGGAACGTCGGCACTGGCCAATCTGCAGATAACCGATCCGCAGGCCCAGCGGCCCCGCGCCGCCCCCACCCACCTCAACGTCGAGCGGAGTAACCACATGGCTCTCGAACTGACCGCCGAAGGCACCAGCCGATACGTCCAGACCAAGGACTGGAAGATCCATTACTACGAGGCCGGCCAGGGCCAGCCGCTGCTGATGCTCCACGGTTCCGGCCCCGGGGCCACGGGCTGGAGCAACTTCGGCCCGAACATGCGCGAGCTCGCGGAGAACTTCCGCTGCATCGCCGTGGACATGCCCGGCTGGGGCAAGTCCGACGCCGTCACGCTCGAGGAGCGCGACCACGTCGAGGCCGCGCTGCAGGTCCTGGACGCGCTGGGCATCGAGAAGGCCGCGTTCATCGGCAACTCCATGGGCGGCATGACCTCCATCCGCTTCGCCATGGAACACCCTGACCGCATCTCCCACCTGATCACCATGGGTTCCGGCGGCGGCTCCGCGCTCTTCTCCGCCGCCGGGCGCAGCGAAGGCATCAAGGTGCTGCAGGCCGCCTACCACGACCCGTCCCCGGCCGGCATGCGCGCGCTCGTGGACATCATGACGTTCGACCCGCAGTTCGCCACCGACGAACTGGTGAACCAGCGCTCCGAGGCCGCGACGTCCCGCCCGGACCACCTGCAGAACTTCATCGACGGCATCCCGGCCGGCCGGAAGCGCCTGGACCTGAGCCCGCTGGCCACCAGCGAGGTCCCCGCACTGATCGTCCACGGCCGCGACGACCGCGTGGTGCACTTCGAGAACTCGCTGAGCCTGGTTTCGGTCATCCCGAACTCGCGGCTGGTGCTGCTCAACCGCTGCGGCCACTGGGCCATGGTGGAGCATCCGGCGGAGTTCAACCGCCTGGTGGCGGACTTCGTCGCCAACAACTAGCATCCATACGCAGCGCGAAACCGGGCCGGGGGCACGCAGCCCCGGCCCGGTTTCGGCCAGTCCAGGGAGGGTATCCGCAATGGCCACGGCCCACGCCACCGGGGACACACCATGACCCCGCCTCTCGACCCCGGGGATTCGGTTCCCGATCCGCTTCCCGCCACCGGCGCCCCTCCGAAGCGCATCCGCGGCAAGGCCCCCAAGGACCAGGGCCTGGTCCATTCGTTCCGGGCCTTCCGCCACCGCGACTACACGATCTTCTGGTTCGGTGCGCTCGCCTCCAACACCGGGACGTGGCTGAGCAACCTGACGGTTCCCTACATTCTCTTCACCCTGACCGGCAGCGCGGTCTGGGTCGCGTACGCCACGCTGGCCCAACTGGCCCCCGCGGTCCTACTGGGTCCCCTGGGCGGCCACGTGGCCGACCGTTTCGACCGGCGCCGCGTCCTGCTGGCCACCCAGGCCTCCCTCGCCGTCGTGACCTTTGCCCTGTGGGGCGCGTGGGCGTCCGGATGGCACGACCCGTACATGCTGCTGGGGTTCGTGAGCCTGATCGGCATCATCAACGGCATCAACATGCCGTCCTGGCAGTCGTTCGTCAACGACCTGGTGCCGCGCGAGGACCTCATGTCCGCGGTCGCGCTCAACTCGATGCAGTTCAACGCGGCGCGGGCGATCGGACCGGCGATCGCCGGCGTGCTGCTGGCCACGCTGGGCCCGTCCTGGGCCTTCTTCTTCAACTTCCTGTCCTTCGGCTTCGTCCTGGCGGCGCTGCTGTGCGTGACCTCCACCCAGCCGCCGTCGGGCCGGTCCCCCGGACCGGTGGTCGGCGAGTTCATCGGCGCCTGCCGGTACATCCTGGGCCAGCGCGGCCTGCTCGTCGGCATCCTGCTCTCGGTCATGGTCGGACTTTTCGGCAACCCGCTCTTCCAGCTCACGGTGGTCTTCGCGGACACGGTCTACGGCGTCGGCGCCACCGGCCTCGGGATGCTCAACGCCGCGCTCGGCGTCGGGGCCGTGCTGGTGGCCCCGCTCATCGCGGGCTGGAGCAGGGTCCTGCCCATCAGCAAGGTGGTCAAGTGGGCCATGCTGCTGTACGGGGTGGGGCTGGTCGCGCTCGGGTTCACCCCCAGCTTCGCGCTGGCGATCCCCTGCATGGTCCTGCTCGGCGCCTGCTTCCTGGCCGCCATTTCCGGGATCAACACGGCGGTGCAGCTGATCGTGGCCGAGCGGCTTCGCGGCCGGGTGCTTGCCGCGCGGCTGATGTTCTTCACCGCCTCGATGCCCGTCGGCTCCCTGCTGCAGGGCTGGGCCGCGGATTTGTGGGGCGTGCAGACGGCGGTGGTCCTGGCGGGCGCCTCCATGCTGGCCTGCGTCCTGGTCCTGGCCCTGGTCCTGCGCGGCAACGGCTTCTCCCGGCTCGACGACCCCCAGGACACCTCCTCTCCCGAAAAGTGACGCGAAAGTGAGGGTGTTCACCCGAATCCTGACGCGTAGGTGCGGGTCCTCACCGGAATTTTGCTAGCCGCGGGACAGTGTCCCCGGGATTTTGCTCGCTTGGAGGCAGTCCCGCCGGGATTGTGCGCGGCTTCGGCCGGCGCCTCGCCTCACCGGCGGGATGCCGACCGGCGTCGTGCCGGCCAGCACGACGCCGGGACCCGGCGCACGCGTCGGCCGCGGGCCGCTGCTCCCGGCAGGGAGAACTGGCAGTCGCCATCGGACCGCAGACCCTTCAGGAAACATGCCGGAGAGACCTTGTCCGCTAGGCGGCCGCGAAGCCGCTGGTGGAAAAAGACCGGGTTGGACGAAGCTCCAGCTTGAAAGGGCGCCCCGGCCCCGCCCCCCCACAGCCAAGGGCATGAGCGGAAGTCAGGCTCCGCCGTCGCAATTGCCCGCTGCTCAAGGCAACCGCGACCGGCGGCAGCGATCCTGACAGCCCCGCGCACAATTCGCGCTGCACTGCCTCCAAGCGAGCAAAATCCCGGGAACACTGTCCCGCAGGTAGCAAAATTCCGGGAAGTACCGGCACCTAAGCGTCAGGATTCGGGTGAACACCCGCACTTACGCATCACTTTTCGGGAGAAGGGGTTGCCGCGAAAGGGGCGGCGAGGTTGATCGCGGCGACCGCGCCGAGCAGGGCGGCCGTCGCCAGGAGGGCCGCGCGGACCGAGGCGTGGTCCGCGACCGTGCCGAGGAACAGCCCGCCGATGGGCAGGAAACCTCCCCAGGCCCAGGTGAACAGGCTCATCACGCGACCGCGGATCTCCTGGGTGATGCTGCGCTGGATGTGGATGTTCAGGCTGATGGCGGTCATGACCCCCAGCGCGGCCATGAGGCAACTGGCGGAGACGGCCAACGGGAGCGCCCCCGCGAAGGCCAGCAGCACCAGCCCCGCCGCGCTGGCGGCGAACAGCGCCGAGATGGTGCGCAGGCTGCGCATCCTGGACAGCGGAAACAGTGCCCCGAGCAGGCCTCCGACGCCGCCGGCCGCCAGCAGGGCCGCAAAGCCGGCCTCGCCCACCCTGAGGACGCCGGTGGCGATCGAGGGGAGCATCGAGACGTGGGAGAGGTTCAGCATCGAGTTGGCGAACATCAGCAGCAGGGCCCGGCGCACCGGCGGAATGGAGTAGGCGATCCGGAACCCGGAGACCAGTTCGGCCAGGCCGCCGGCGGCGTCCGCGGCGCGCTCCGGGCGCTGGCCCGGGACCCGCACCAGCAGCAGCGTGCCGGCCAGGGCCAGGACCGCAACGACGGCGACGGCGAACGGCACCCCGACGTGGAGCAGCAGCGCCCCGGCCGCCATCGGGCCCAGAAGGCGGGCGATATTTTGCGTGACGGACACCGAGCGCACCGCCGGGGACAGGCCCGCCAGGCTGACCGTCGTGGGAATCAGGGCATGGACCGCCGGTGAGCCCAACGCCATGCACAGCCCCAGGCAGGCGGACAGGGCCGCACCGAGGCCGAAGTCCAGCAGCCCGAGCCCGCCGAGCAGCACCCCGCAGGCCGCGGCGGCTCCCATGAACATCCCGGTCCCGAGCAGCACCGGGCGTCCCCCCACCCGGTCCAGCAGCGGTCCGAGGAACGGCGTCAGGAACAGCATGGGCGCCAGCTGGATGAAATACAGCAGGCCCATTTCCGCGGGTCCGGTGTCCGGCAGCGAGGCCACATGCCACTGGACGGTGGTGATGCCGATCCAGTAGGCGCCCCAAATCAGCAGCGCGGTGCCGATGCCTTTGCCGAAGGCCGGCGTCCACCAGCCGAAACCGCCCGCGGAGACGGGCGCGGAGGACACGCCCTAACCCGCGAGGGCCAGCGAGATGCCGGAGGCGGCCTTGCGCAGCAGCCGCCCGTAGGCCTCCGGGGCGAACCCCGTGGTCGGCGAGGAGATGGAAACGGCCGCGACCGGACGTCCCCGATGCATGACCGGGACCGCGACGCAGGTCAGCCCCAGGAGCACCTCTTCGCGGTCGAACGCCTGCCCGCTGGCGCGGACCTGCCGCAGCTGGTTGACCAGGCGGCCCGGCTCGGTGATGGAGTAGGGGGTACGCCGGGCCAGCGGCCCGCCGAGGTAGCCACGCAACGCGTCCGCGGTGCCGTGCGCAAGCAGGGCCTTACCCAGCGCCGAGCAGTTCGCCGGGATGCGCCCGCCGATGGTGCTGGGGACGGGAGGGGCCAGGTGCCCGTGGATCTTGTCCAGGTAGACGACGTCGGCCCCGTCCAGGACCGCCATGTGCACGGTGCGTCCGCTGGCCACGAACAGCTCGCTGAGGAACGGCAGCGCGACGTCGCGCAGGCCCTGCGGCAGGCACTCGTCCACCCGGTTGCCGAGTTCGAAGACGCGGCGGGAGAGCTTGTACTTGGTGCCGGTGCGCACCACGAAGCCGCCCTGCTCGAGGCTGGCCAGCAGGCGGAAGGTGGTGGATTTGGGGACGCCCACGCAGCGGGAGAGCTCGCTGACGCCCAGCGCGCTGCCAGTGCCGCGGAACGCGTCCAGGATCTGCAGCGCCTTGCTGACCGAGGTGGCGGAGGAGGCCCCCAGGCCCTCATTGCCCAAACCCTCACCGCCCAAATCCCCATTGCCCAGCCCGTCCAGCTCGGGGACCGCCCCGCGGGCGGTCCCGGCGGCGGGACGGGACAACGGCTCAACCTGCATTGCGGTCACGATGGCTCCTTCACTAGTTCCCCCAACGGAGAGGGCCCCGCACAGCTCTGTGCTCCCCAAACTGTATTGAGTGATACAGGCCACTTCAAGAGGTTGGAGTGAACATATTAGAATGGACGCTCTACAAAAGTCGTCCCGTCCGAAAACTGACCGTTCCGCAGAGCGGCCCGTTTTCGTGGCGGCCCCCGTGGACGTCCCCAAGGATGGAAGGCACCGGATCACCGGCAGACCGACGAGGCGGCCACCTGCCGCACAGAAGGGACGGGCCCCATGACGGTTCAGGACACTGTTGAATTGACCCAGGAGGGCACCAGCCGCTGGGTGCAGACGAAGGATTGGAGCATCCATTACCAGGAGGCCGGGAGCGGGCACCCGCTGATCCTGATCCACGGGTCCGGGCCCGGCGCGTCCGGGTGGAGCAACTTCTCCCCGAACATCGGCCCGCTCGCGGAGCGGTTCCGGGTCCTGGCCATCGACGTGCCCGGCTGGGGAGACTCGGATTCGGCGACCCCGGAGCAGGCCGACTCGGTCGGGGCGCTGGTGCAGTTCATGGACGAACTCGGCATCGAGCGCGCGGCCCTGGTGGGCAACTCCATGGGCGGGATCATCGCCACCTCCCTGGCCGCGGCCCACCCCGAGCGGGTCAGCCACCTGGTCACCATGGGCACCGGCAGCTTCCCGACCCCGACCCTGTTCGGCGCCGCGGGACCGTCCGAGGGCATCAAGGTCCTGGTGGCGGGCTACCGGGACCCCAGCCCGGAGACCATGCGCCGCCTCGCGGACGTCATGACCTTCGATCCCGGCTTCGCCACCGAGGAGATGGTGGCCAAACGGGCCGAGGCCGCGGCCCGGCGCGATGACCACCGGGCCAACTTCCTGGCCGGGTTCGGCCAGCCCGGCTACATGCCCTTTGCCACCCCGGAGCAGGTCGCCTCCATCACGGCCCCGACCCTGCTCATCCACGGCCGCGATGACCGGGTGGTGCACTTCGAGCACTCCCTGCGCCTGTGCTCGCTGATCCGGAACTCCCGGCTGTACCTGCTCAACCGGTGCGGGCACTGGGCCCAGCTCGAACACGCCGCCGAGTTCAACCGCGTCGTGGCCGACTTCGTCGGCACCGGCGCCTGACCCGCCCGGGCAACGACGACGGCGGCACGCACCACCGCACGCGCGGCCCCTCCCCTTCGGGAGGGGCCGCGCGCGTCTTTCCGGTACCGTCGGAACGGGAACCGAGACCACAAGGCACCGGAAGCGCCAGGACCCGGCCCACGAACACGGGCCACGGAAGGACACGAGGGACGCACATGGGCGAGCATGTCATCACCGGGACCGGGGACGGACTCGGCATCATCACGCTGAACCGGCCGGAGAAGATCAACGCGCTCACCCACGGCATGGTCAGGACCATCGCCGCCACCCTGGCCGGGTGGCGCGAGGACCCCGAGGTGCGGATCGTGGTGCTGCGCGGGGCCGGCGAGCGCGGCTTCTGCGCCGGCGGGGACATCCGCGGCTTCCACGCCTCGATCACCGCGGGCCGGCCGCAGGACTTCCTGGACTTCCTCACCGACGAATTCGCCCTCGACCTGGCCATCGCCACCTACCCCAAGCCCGTCGTCGCCTTCATGGACGGGCTGTGCATGGGCGGCGGGGTGGGCCTGGCCGGGCACGCGGCAGTGCGCATCGTGACCCCGCGGTCCCGGGTCGGGATGCCGGAGACCCGCATCGGCTACTCCCCCGACGTCGGCGGCACCCACCTGCTCGGCCAGGCTCCGGGACGGCTCGGCGAGCACTTCGGGCTGACCGCCGCGAGCATGGGCGCCGGGGACGCCATCCACGCCGGGTTCGCCGATTTCTGCGCCGTCCCGGAGGCGCTGGAGGAAATCCTGGCCGCGCTGCCGGACTTCGCCGAGCTGTCCGGGGAGGAGCTCGCCATGGGGCTGGAGATCCTCCACGGCACCGCCGCGCCGGCGTCGTCCTTCACCGCCACGGCCGCGCAGGGCTGGATCGACGCCGCGTACGCGCACGCAACGGCCGCGGAGATCCTGGCCGCGCTGGATGCCTCCCCCTATCCGGGGGCGGCGGAGGCCGCCGCGGCGATCCGGGCCAACTCCCCGCTCGCCGTCGAAACCGCGCTGCGCGCCATCCGCGCCGCACGCGCCGAGGACGACCTGCGCTCCGCGTTCGAGCGCGAGCACCGCATCGCCGCGTTCCTGCTGGAGCACCCGGACCTGGCCGAGGGCATCCGCGCCCAGGTGATCGACAAGGACCGCGACCCGCACTGGTCGCCGGCCAGCCTCGCGGAACTGGACCCCGCCACGGCCGCCGCTGTCGCGGCCGCCGTGGGGTAGCCGGTGGCGAATTCCCCCTCCGGCGACTCCGTGCTGGACCGGCTGGTGAGGATCCTGGACGCGTTCGACGCCGGCACGCCGTCGCTCACGGTCAGCGCGCTGGCCCGCCGGGCCAACGTGCCCCGGGCCAGCGCCTACAGGCTGGTGGAGGAACTGCTGCGGCACGGGCTGCTGGCGCGCGAGGGCGGCGAGGTCCGGCTGGGCCTGCGGCTGTGGGAGCTGGCCAACCGGGCCTCCTCCACCCTGGACCTCAAGCGGGTGGCGATGCCCTTCATGGAGGACGTCAACCAGGTGGTGCGGCAAAACACCCAACTGGCCGTGCTGCACGACGACGAGGTGCTGGTCCTGGAGCGCCTCTCCCGCCCCGGCTCCGTGGTCAACCAGGCGTCCGTGGCCGGGCGCATGCCGGTGCACCTGACCTCGATGGGGCTCGCCCTGCTGGCCTTCTCCCCCGCCCCGGTGCTGGAAGGGTACCTGGAACGCCACGGGGACCGGATGCGCTCCAGCCACCCGGACCTGCGCCGCGAACTGGCGCACATCCGGCAGACCGGGTACGCGTCCCTGGAGGGCTTCATCGACACGGACACCACCGGCGTCGCGGTCCCGGTGCTGGACCGGCGCGGGCACGCGCTCGCGGTCCTGGCCGTGGTGGTTCCGCGCGGGTCGGACCTGCTCCGCCCCGCGGTGATGGCGCTGCGCACCGCGGCGCGCGGCATCTCCCGCGGGCTCGGAGAGATGCCGCCGGGCTAGGGCGGCCCGGACCGCCGCTGCGCAATCATCCTCTCCGTGGAGTAATCATCCCGGAGATTGGGACACGTTACTTTCACGTAATCACCCGGAGCTATACAGTTCTCCGTTAGGTGAGCCTAATCACCGTTCCGCTCAGAGAAAGTGTCCGGATGACTGTCACCATGCGTGCCGGCCGGACGGCGCCAAGCACTGCCCGGACCACGGGCTGCCCGCCGGTCCGACATACCTCCGCGCCGCGGCCAGCGTAGCCCGCGGCGCTGCGGCCCGCCGATGAGCCGCCCGTCCCGTCCCATCACCGCACCCCACCGCTCCCCCAAGGAATTCCCATGCCGTGCTTCCCCCTGCCCAAATTCAGCCGACCCACCGGCTTTCCCCATGCCGGATTGAACAGCGCCGAATTGAACAGCGCCGCCTCGACCGGCCCCGCCGAGGCGGTGGCCCTGTGAGCGGCTGCCCCTTCGGCGGCCAGGAACCGCCTGCCGAGCGCCCCGCCAACGGTACGGGCGCAGCGCCCCAGGCCGCCGGCGCAGGGTCCGAAACCGCCGGCGTCGTGCGTTCGCGCCTCTCCCGCCGCGGCCTGCTGGGCCTGGCCGGCGTGGGCGGTGCGGGGGCCGCCGCGGGGATCGCGGCCGTTATGGTCGGCCGGGGCCCCTTGGCGGCCGCGGCCGCGCCGCCCGCCAGCGATTCGGCGGTGCCGTTCTTCGGCGACCGCCAGGCCGGCATCACCACGCCCGCCCAGGACCGCCTGCACATGGCGGCCTTCGACGTCACCACCGAAGACCGTGCCGCGCTGGTGGAGCTCCTCAAGGACTGGACCGCCGCCGCGGAGGCCATGGCGGCAGGCCGGCCCACCGGCGACACCGGCGCCGTCGACGGGCCGTACGACGCCCCGCCGGAGGACACCGGCGAGGCCCTCGACCTCTCCGCCGCCCGCCTCACCCTGACGTTCGGCTTCGGCGCCACTCTGTTCGAGAAGGACGGCAAGGCCCGCTTCGGCCTCGACGGGCGGCGGCCCGAGGCGCTGATCGACCTGCCGCACTTCCCCGGCGACGCCCTGGAGCCGGCCCGGAGCGGGGGCGACCTTGTGGTGCAGGCCTGCGCCGACGATCCCCAGGTCGCAGTCCACGCCATCCGTAACCTCGCCCGCATCGCCTTCGGCAAGGCCCGGGTGCGCTGGTCCCAACTGGGCTTCGGCCGTACCTCGTCGACCTCCGTTGCGCAGCAGACCCCGCGCAACCTCTTCGGGTTCAAGGACGGCACCAACAACCTCAAGGCCGAGGACGCCGGCCTGCTCGGCGAGCACGTGTGGGCCGGAGCGGGTGGCCGCCCGGAAGAGGCCTGGATGGCCGGTGGCAGCTACCTGGTGGCGCGTCGCATCCGCATGCACATCGAGATCTGGGACCGGACCTCGCTGCGCGAGCAGGAAGGCCTCATCGGCCGGACCAAGCGCGAAGGCGCCCCACTCTCCGGAGGCAAGGAGTTCACCGCCCCCGACTTCCACCTAGCGGGCAAGGACGAGGAACCGCTGATTCCCCTGGACTCCCACGTGCGGCTGGCCCACGCCGACCAGAATGGCGGCGTGCGGATGCTCCGCCGCGGCTACAACTACACGGACGGCTCGGACGGGCTGGGCCGCCTCGACGCCGGCCTGTTTTTCATCGCATTCGTCAAGGACCCGCGGACCCACTACGTGCCGATGCAGATGACCATGGCCAAGGAGGACACCTTGGCCGTGGAGTACCTCAGGCACACCGGATCCGGCCTCTTCGCGGTGCCCCCGGGCACCAAGCCCGGCGGCTTCATCGGGGAGGGACTGTTCGCATGAGCCGCGCCGTCGTCACCTCCGGCGGCAAGGCACCACCGGCCCTGCCCTCCGCCCCCGACGGCCTGTTTGAACCCGATGACCTAGCTGAACCCGATGACTTGGTTGGACCCGATGGCCTTGCCGGACCCGGCGCTCCGGCACCCGCCGGGCGGGCCACCGGACCGGCCTCACGGTGGTCCCCCGGGCGCGGGACCACCGTGAGCCTCGGCGCCCTCTGCCTGCTGGCCTGGGCAGCATCGATCGCGGTGGGAATGTGGGTCGACTGCGGACCGGTCCTGCACCGGGTCGGCCTGGCAGGGCACATCCTGGCCCTGGCGGTGGCCTTCGGCGCGATCCTGGTGGTGGACTGGGTGGGATTCCTCTGGCTGCTGGGCAAGCGGGAAATCCGCGACACCGGACGCCTCGAGGCCGCCGCCCAGCCGTTGATCTGGGGCGGGCTGGCCGCACTGCTGGCCACCGGAGCGATGATCAAGCCCGATCTCTCCAACCCGCTGACCCAGGTCAAGATGGCGTGCGTGCTGGTCCTTATGCTCAACGGCGTGGCCCTCGCCCCCGCGATGCGCCGCCTGCACGGCCTGCCGGCGGACACCCGCTTCACGGCCATGGCGGCCCGGTTGCGCGCCCGGCTGCTCGTCGCCCTGACCATCTCGCAGGCCTGCTGGTGGACCTGCATCCTGGTGGGCCTGCTCAACAGCACCCTGCGCCGCTGGGGCGGATCGGGCGGATCCTAGCCGCGGCACACTGCGGGAGGGGACGACGGCGGTGCGCACCGCCGTCGTCCCCTCCCGCGTACGGCTAGGCGCCGTGCGTCTTGCGCAGGTCGGCCTTGCGGATCTTGCCGCTGGCGGTGCGCGGAAGGTCGTCGACGAAGACCACGGTCTTGGGGATCTTGTACTTGGCCAGCCGCGTGGAGAGGTGCTCGATCAGGGCCGCGTCGTCAAGGCCGCCGCCCTGGGCGGGAACCACGATCGCCCGCGGCACCTCGCCCCACTTCTCGTCGGGGATGCCGATGACGGCCACGGCGGAGACTGAATCGAGTTCCATGATGGCCTGCTCCACCTCGGCCGGGTAGATGTTCTCCCCGCCGGAGATGATCATGTCCTTGAGCCGGTCGGAGATGTAGAGGAAGCCCTCGTCATCGACGTACCCCATGTCGCCGGAGCGGAACCAGGAGCCGTCGGCGAAGGACTGCTCCGTGGCCTCGGGCCGCTGCCAGTAGGACGGGATGACGTTCGGTCCGGAGATCTGGATCTCCCCCACCGCCCCCGCCGGCTGCGGTTCGCCCATCGCGTCCACGATGCGGATGTCCGTGAAGAAGTGCGGCAGGCCCGCGGACCCGGCCTTCTCGCGCGAGCGTTCCTGCTGCAGGGAGGTGGCCCCCGGGGCGGTCTCCGTCATGCCGTAGCCGCCGGAGAAGGCGAGTCCGCGCTCCTCGTAGGCGTCCATGACGCGCACAGGAACGGCGGAGCCGCCGCAGGTGAGCTTGCGCAGGGAGGAGATGTCCGTGGTCGCCCAGGCCGGGTGCTCGGCGAGCATCTGGTACGTGGTGGGAACCCCGGAAAGGCTGGTGACCTGGTGCTTCTCGATCGCCGCCAGGACCGCGGAGGGTTCGAAGCGGTCCTGCAGCACCAGCGTGCCGCCCTTGAGCAGGGTCGGCAGGGCGCCCATGCCCAGGGACGCGACGTGGAACATCGGTGCGATCATCAGCGCCACCTCGTCGCCGGTGACGTCGTAGTCGACCAGCACGTTGATGGCGTTCCAGGTCATGTTGCCGTGAGTGAGCAGCGCACCCTTGGGGTTGCCGGTGGTGCCGGAGGTGTACAGGATGATCGCCGGGTCCTCGAGCGTGACGTCGATGTCCCGGTGGTCGGCCGGCGCGGCCGCGATCGCGACCTCGTAGGATTCGGCGGGCGAGTCCTCGCCGCCGCCGTCGTGCACCACCAGCCGGTGCACGACGCCGGTGTCGCGGCTGCCGCTCTCCGCGAGCGGTTCCAGCAGGCCGGAGCCCACCAGCACGGTGCTTCCCGAGTCGTTGAGCGCGTACTGGAGCTCGCGCGGAGCCAGGCGCGTGTTCAGGGGCACGAACAGGGCCCCGAGGAGGCCGCAGGCGAACAGCGTCTCCAGGTAGGCGGGGTGGTTGTTGCCCAGGTAGGCCACGCGGGTGCCGCTGGCGACGCCGCGTTCGGCCAGGGCGTTGGCCAGGCGGTCGACCCGTTCCGCGAGGGCGTCATAGGTCAGTTCGGATTCGCCGTTGACGACGGCGACCTTGCCCACCGACTTGACCCGGCGCTTGTGGATCCAGGATCCAAGTCCTGCGTTGCGCATTCTTCGCTTGCCTTTCCTGCTGCTGCGGCGCCCGCGGGCGCATCCGTCGTCGTGTTGTGGGTCCCGCGGCCGGTCCGATCATCATGCGGGCCGGACCGGCCGCGGCGGGCTAGGCGTAGAAGCGGTACAGCCCGCGGGAGACGACAACGGGCTTGGCGCCGCCTTCGATTTCGACGGTCTGGTCGACGGCGATCTGGTAGCCGCCCTTGACCTCTTCGACCTCGGCGATGGTGGCCTTCATGCGGATGTTGGAGCCGACCGGCACCGGCGCCGGGAAGCGGACCTTCTCCAGCCCGTAGTTGACCTTGGTCTTGACGCCCTCCACCTCGAACATCTCGGTCCAGAACGCGATCTGCAGCGAGAGGGTCAGGTAGCCGTGGGCGATCGGGGCGCCGAAGGGGCCATCCTTGGCCTTCTCCGGGTCGGTGTGGATCCACTGGTGGTCGTCGGCTGCGTCGGCGAAGGTGTTGACCTGCTCCTGGGTGACGGTGCGCCACTCGCTGTAGCCCAGGTCGGTGCCGGCGGCGTTGGCGAGCTCGGCGTAGGAAATGACGGTCTGGCCCATGGTGGGTCTCCTTAGGTGTGGTTGGTGTAGTTGATGTGGTTGGAGTGAAGTCGTGGCCGGCTCGGCGGAAGGCACCGGTTAGCGGAAAGCTCCGAGTCCGGTGATGGAGCGTCCCACGATCAGCGCGTTGATCTCGTGGGTGCCCTCGTAGGAGTAGACGGCTTCGGCGTCGGCGTGGAAGCGCGCGACGTCGTTCTCCAGCAGGATGCCGTTGCCGCCGCAGACCTCGCGCGCCAGCGCCGCGGTCTCGCGGTACATGCGGGCGGTGAACATCTTGGCCATGGCCGAGTTTTCGTCCCGGTAGATCCCGGCCTCCTGCTGCTGGGTCAGGCGCACCACCACGGCCAGGGCCGCGGTGACGTTGGAGAGCATGTGCGCCAGCTTTTCCTGGATGAGTTGGAAGGACGCCAGCGGTTTGCCGAACTGCTGGCGCTCCAGCACGTACCTGACCGCGGCCTCGTAGGCTCCGGCGGCGCCGCCGGCGGCGATCCAGGCCACGTCCGAGCGCATGTTGCGCAGGCACGCGGCGACGTCGGCGAACGAGTTGATGTTCCGCAGCCGCGCCGAGTCCGGGACCCGCACGTCGGCGAGCTCGATGTCGGCGTTCTGCATGATCCGCAGGCTGGTCTTGCGCTCGATCTTGGTCAGCTTCACGCCGGCCGCCTCCCGCGGGACCAGGAAGCACTTGACCTGGCCGTCGGCGGTGTCGCGGGCGAAGACCGCCAGCACGTCGGCCAGGAAGGCCCCGCCGATCCAGCGTTTGGCGCCGTTGATGGTCCACCGGCCTTCGCCCGGACCGCCCCCGCCCTGCTCGCCGGCGGCCGGCTCGAAGGTGGCGGTGGTGGCCAGCCCTCCGGCGATGTCCGAGCCGTGGTCCGGCTCGGTGAGCGCGAAGACCCCGGTGAAGTCGAAGGAGCGGATCCGCGGGTCCAGCTCGGCGGCCTGCTCGGCGCTTCCGCCGAGGTTCACCGTGGTGCGGAACAGCCCGGACTGCGCGTTGTACCAGGTGACGGTGGAGGTATCGACGCGGCCGATCTCGAAGTTCCGGAACCCCCCGTACAGGCCGCTGGGCACCTGTCCGGCCTCGCGGACCTCCACCGGATCCATCAGGTCCAGGTCCACGAAGGGGGCCACGATCTGCTCGGGGAATTCCCCGCGCTCCCAGTACTCGGCCACGAGGGGGCGCACCTGCGTGTCCAGGACCGCCCGCAGCCGGGACAGCGCGGAGCGTTCGGCGTCGGTGAGCAGCTCCGCGAACCCGTAGACGTCCGAGGGGTAGAACCCCTCCGTGGCGCCGTCCCGGCCGCGGCTCACGCTTCGGCCCCCGCGGCCGCCCTGGCCTCCTCGGCGGTGCCGGCTGGCGCGAAAGCCTCCAGTCCCAGCACGCGCACGGCGTTGCCCTTGAGGATGCGCGGGCGCACCTCGTCCTTCAGCGGCAGCTCGGCAAAGGCCTGAAGCCACTTGTCGGGCGTGATCAGCGGGAAGTCTGTACCGAAGAGCAGCTTGGAGGACAGCACGTTGTTGCCCAGCTTCACCAGCGAGGCCGGGAAGTACTTCGGGCTCCAGCCGGACAGGTCGATGAACACGTTGGCCTTGTGCGTGGCGATGGAGTTGGCCTCCTCCTGCCACGGCACCGACGGGTGCGCCATGATGATCGTCAGCCCCGGGAAGTCCGCGGCGACGTCGTCGAGCAGCAGCGGGTTGGAGTAGCGCAGCTTGATCCCGCGCCCGCCGGGCAGCCCGGCGCCCATGCCGTTCTGCCCGGTGTGGAACACGCACGGCAGGCCCAGCTCCTGAAGCGCCTCCCACAGCGGGTAGAAGGCCGCCTCGGAGGGGTCGAAGCCCTGCAGCGACGGGTGGAACTTGAAGCCGCGCACGCCGAGCTCCAGCGCCTGCCGGCGGGCCTCCGCGATGGCCTCCGCGCCGGTGCGCGGGTCGACGCTGCCGAACGGGATCAGGACGTCGTTGTTGCGCGCCGCCCCGGCGACCAGGTCGTCGATGGAGTTGGGCAGGTGGCCCAGCGCGGTGCGCGCGTCGACGGTGAACACGACGGCGGCCATGGAGCGTTCGCGGTAGATCTCGGCGATGCGGTCCATGGACGGGGTGCGTTCCTCGGCCTTGAAGTACTTCGCGGAGGCGTCGAACAGGTCATCCGGCATGGCGCGGTGGCCGCAGTTGTCCACCTCCAGGTGGACGTGCATGTCGATGGCCGCCAGCGCGGCCACGTCCAGCGCGGGTTCGTAGCGGGTGGGCCCGTGGTGGGTGGACATGGATCCCTGCCCCTACTTCGCCACGGGTTCCGGGCGCAGCTCCTCGGGAAGCTCGGGGAACTTCTCGCCCACGGACTGCAGCGCCTCGGCGAACGGGAAGCCGGCCTGCAGCGTCCCGTAGTCCCAGCCGCCGTCGTGGTAGGCGGACTCGATCGCCTCCGGGTGGCTCCAGAGCTGGAGGCGGTCGCCGCCGGCGCCAATGGCCTGGCCGGTGATTCCGGCCGCCGCGTCGGAGGCGAGGAAGGCGATCAGGCCGGAGACGTCGTCGGCCGAGCCGAAGCCGAGCTCCTTGCGGAAGAACTCCGGCATGGGCTCGCCGCGGTCCTCCGCCTCGACGGCCTTGGCGAAGAACGGCACGGTGCGGGTCATGGCCGTCACGGCCACCGGGATCACGGCGTTGGCGGTCACGCCGGCGCGCTTCATCTCCAGCGCCCAGGTGCGGACCATGCCGACGATGCCGGCCTTGGCCGCGGCGTAGTTGGTCTGCCCGAACGCGCCGCGCTGGCCCGTGGGGGAACCGATCGCGATGATGCGCCCGGCGATGCCGTTCTCCTTGAAGTACGCGAAGGCCTCGCGGGCGCAGGTGAAGGTGCCGCGCAGGTGGACGTTGATGACGGTGTCGAAGTCCTCGTCCGTCATCTTCAGGAAGGACTTGTCCCGCAGCACGCCGGCGTTGGTGACCAGGATGTCCAGGCGGCCGAACGCGTCGACGGCGGCGCGGACCAGCTGCTGGGCCACCTCGGTGGTGCCCACCGGGGCGACAACGGCGACAGCCTGGCCGCCGGCGGCGGTGATCGTGGCGACCGCCTCTTCGGCGACGGCGGCGTCGACGTCGTTGACGACCACGGCCGCGCCCTGGCGGGCGAGCTCCTGCGCGTAGGCGAGGCCGAGGCCGCGGCCGCTGCCGGTGACGATGGCGACTTTTCCTGCGAGTGACATGTGGTGGCTCCTTCTGCCCGGCCTTGCCCGGCGTTCGGTTTCGTGCGAATCTGGCGTTAAATACATGGCAACTTATATTCTTGAAAAAGTCAATGATTAAGTTCCACATCGACATGCGTGGAAGGAGGGGGCATGGCCCCCGAAGAGAAGAACACCGCGGTCCTCGAGGAGCACGACCGGCTCCTGGCCAGCGATCTGGCCGGCGAGATCGAGTTCCTCACGGCCCGGACCCGCTCGCTCGGTTCCCTTCTGGCGAACCGGGAACTGGCCCCCCTGGACCTGAAGGTGCGCTCGTACTCCGTCCTGTCCCTGGCCTGCGGGCCGACGCCTCCCACCCAGCGCGAACTCGCCGGGTTCCTCAGCCTGGACCCCAGCCAGATCGTGGCCCTGGTGGACCAGCTGGAGAAGCGCGGGCTGGTGCTGCGCGTCCCGGACCCGCAGGACCGCCGCTCCAAGATCATCCGCGCCACCGGCGACGGCGCGGCCGTGTACCGCCAGGCGCGCGAGGCGACCCACCGGGCGGAGGAGGCCGCGCTCGGTTCGCTTTCCCCCGCCGAGCGGGACGAGCTGCGCCGCCTGCTCACCAAGACCGCCTTCCCGGACGGGCAGGGCTGACCCCGCGTCCAACGGCAAACCGCCCGCGTGCAGCCGCTGACGACGGCTGCACGCGGGCGGTCCGGATTCCGGCGGCAGGCCGTTGAATCACAGTTCCAGCGTGATCGGGCCGCCCTTGCTCCGCGACACGCAGATCATCATGACCTCGGACTCCTCGCGTTCCTTGGCGCTGAGGATCGCGTCGCGATGGTCGGGCCGGCCCGCCAGGACGAACGTCTCGCAGGTGCCGCAGGTTCCGCCGCGGCACGAGGACGGCACCGATACCCCTGCCGAGCCAACGACCTCCAGGATCGATTCCCCGGGAAGGACCTCCAGCGTCAGCCCCGATTCGGAGAGCTCTACGCTGAACGGCTCGTCCGATGCGGCGGTGACGATGTTCCCGTTCACGAACCGTTCGACCCGCAGGTCCCGGCCGTGCCGGTCGGCGGCCGCCTGCAGGGCATCCAGGAGCCTGTTCGGCCCGCAGGCGTACGTCACCGCCTGGCCGGCGTTGCGCACGATCTCCTGCAGTTCCATCCGTTTTCCCTGGTCTGCAGGGTAGAAAAAGGTGCGCCCCGCATACGGTTCCAGCTCGCCCGTGAACGCCATCGTCTCGGTCGACCGTCCGGCGTAGTGCAATTGCCAGTCGATCCCCTGTTCCTGCGCCCGGGCAACCATCGGCAGGATCGGGGTGATGCCGATGCCGCCGGCCACAAAGACCAGCGGGGCGCCGGAGCCGAGTTCGAACAGGTTCCGCGGGCTCGAGACCCGCACCAGGGTGCCCGGGAACAGGGCGTCGTGGATGTGCCGGCTGCCGCCCCCGCCGTCGGACTCCCGCAGCACGGCGATCCGGTATTCGGTGTCTTGGGACGGATCGCCGCACAGCGAGTACTGCCGGACCGTTTCCCCTTGGCCGGGAACGTCCAGGTGCAGGTCGATGTGGGCGCCGGGGGTCCATGCGGGAAGCGGTACCCGCATCGGATCGGCCAGCACCAGCGAGACAACCCCGTCGGACTCCGCGTTCCTGGCCACGACCTGCAAGGTGAGCGTTGTTGGACTAGTCACTGTTGGATCAGGCACCATGGGACACCGCTTCCCCGGCGACGGCGGGCTGCGTCCGGTAGGTGACATGCTTGGCCTGCTGGATCAGCTCGTACACCTGCGTGCGGAGCCGCGCGAACTCGGGCAGCGCCCGGGTGGAGAGCTGGTCACGCTCGTCGGGCAGGTTGATCCGCACCTCCTCCATGATGAAGGTGGGAGCGCTGGACAGGACCAGGACCCGCTGGCCCAGATAGACGGACTCGTCGATGTCGTGGGTGACGAAAAGGACCGTCACGCCCAGGCGCTGCCAGATGTCCCGCACGAGGTCTTCCAGGTCCGCCCGGGTCTGGGCGTCGACCGCGGCGAAGGGTTCGTCCATGACCAGGATCTTGGGCTTGTAGGCGATGGCCCTGGCAATGGCCACGCGCTGTTGCATGCCGCCGGACAGCTGCCAGGGATACGACTTCCTCGAGGAGGAGAGCCCGACGGCTGCGAGGGCCTCGGTGACGGCGGCCTTGCGTTCGCCGGCGGAGAGGCCCTTTGCCTTCAGCGGCAGTTCGATGTTGTCGTAGACGGTCATCCACGGGTAGAGGCTGCGGCTGTATTCCTGCAGCACCACGGCCATGCCCTCGGGCGGGCCCTCGACCTTCTTCCCCTCCAGCACGACCTGCCCGGAGGTGGGGGCAAGCAGTCCCGAAAGGCACCGGAGGAAGGTCGTTTTTCCCGCCCCCGACGGTCCCACGATGCAGATCAGCTCGTTGTGGCCGATGGTGAAGTCGAGGTTTCCGATGGCTTCCACCGCTCCGGCACCGGAACCGTAGACCTTGCGGAGAGACTCGACCGACAGGATCGGCGGCTTTTCGACGTGTTGCATCCTTGAATTACCTTTCCTGGGACTGCATGCCGAGGTACCAACGCAGGCAGCGTTTCTCGACAAGCTTGAAAATGGCGTTGGCGGCGACGCCGATGATGCCGAGCAGGATGATTCCGCTCCACATTTCTTTGAGTTGGAACAGCCGCTGGAACTGGACGATGTTGTAGCCGAGGCCGTTGCTCGCCGCGAACATCTCGCTGATGACCATCATGATCAGGCCGATCGCCAGGGACTGCCGGGCCCCGACGAAGATCTTCGGCGAGGCGGAGGGGATGGTCACGTTCAGGAGCCGCTGCGTCGGCCGGAGCGAATACGACCGGGCCGTGTCGATCTGGATCCCGTCGATGCCGCGGACGCCTTCCACCGTGTTCAGGAGGATCGGCCACACGCAGCCGAAGGCGATCACGGTGATCTTCATGCCGTCGCCGATGCCGGCGATCAGCATCATGATCGGCACCAGGACCGGCGGCGGGATGGCGCGGAAGAACTCGAAGACCGGTTCAACGGCCAGCCGCAGCCGCCGCACCGATCCGACGACGAGCCCAATCGCGATCCCGATGACCAGGGCACAGAGATAGCCCACGGCAAGCCGGACCAGGCTGGGCACCACGTCCTCTGCCATGCGTCCATCGAGCCAGGTCTTGGGGAAGACCCGGGCAATGGCCAACGGCGAGGGCCAGTAGAGGCTCTCCGTCACTTCCGCCAAAAGCGTCCAGAGCGCCAGGATCACCGCGGGAACGGTCAAGGTAACGAACAACCAGATGGGTAGCTTGCCCATGTTCATTTCACGCTCCCTCCGAGCGAACCGAGGCATGCCAGAACAGGACCCTGCCCTCGATGTGGCGGGTGCCGACGTTGACCAGCACCCCGAGCAGGGCCGCCACCAGGACCAGGGCGTACATGGTTGAGGTGGCCACCGATGACTGGGCGACGACGATGAGCTTTCCGATGCCCGGTGACCCGATCACGAGTTCGCCGGTGATCTCCAGGATGAGCGCGACGGCCGCGGCCAGCCGAATGCCGATGACCACGTACGGCATGATGCTGGGCCAGACGACCTTGCGAATCGTCCAGAACGCACCCAGCCGGTACGTGCGCGCGGTGTCCATCGCCACCCGGTCGATGTCCCGCACCCCGTACATGACCTGGATCAGGACCTGCCAGAAGCTGGCGAAAACCACCAGCAACAGCGTCGCCTGCATGGTCGTGCCGAAGAGCAACGCGGCGATCGGCACCAGTGCCACCGACGGGATGGGACGCAGGAACTCGATGGTCGAGGAGAGCATCCGGTTCAGGATCGGGATGCTGGCCACGACCACACCGCCGGCCACGCCCAGGACCGACGCGATGGCCAGTCCGAGCAGCCAGCCCAGGATCGTTGAGCCCAGGGCCACCCAGAAGCCCCCATCCGTCAATTGCCCGCCGAGCGCGGCGAGGACGTCGGACAGCGGCGGAACGTACCGGGAATTGAGCAGCCCGAACCGGGGAACGATCTCGAAGAGCGCCAGCAGGATTCCGACGCCCAGCAGCCCCCACAGGAGCGGTTCCCGGCTGGAGCCCTTCCCGGTCTGCTTCTTCGTCTGCGTCGGGGCCGCCGTCATCGTCCGCCGCCAGGGTGGGGGTCGGCGCCGGTCATCGCTCCGAGGTGCGTGGCAGCCGTTTCGCAGAGGAGGGCGATGGCGATGGCCCCGGGGTCGGGGTGCCCCAGCGCCCGCTGGCCCAGGTAGCTGCTCCGCCCCAGGCCGGCAACGATGGCGCCGGTCGACTCCGCGCCCTGGCGGGCGGCCCGTGCCGCCGCAGCCACGGCCTCCGGATGGCTGGCGGCGGGCCCGTTCAGGGCCTCCACGGCGGGAGCGAGCGCATCAACCATGGTGCGGTCGCCGATCTTGGCTCCGCCGAGTTCCCGGATCAGGGCCGCGCCGATGTCCAGGCCCCTGCCCCAATCCTCCAGTTGCGGCGCCTCCTGGGCGCGGCCGATGCCTTCGGCCACCCCTAGGGCCAACAGGCTGTAGAGCGGACCGGAGGTACCACCCACACCCCGGCGGATCGTCGTCGACAGATCCCGGAAGTAGCCGGACAGACTATTGCCTGCCGTTAATTCCTCCCCGCAGGACAGGATGCTCCGGGCACCGCGGGCCAGGTTCGTCCCCAGGTCCCCGTCCCCCACCGCACGGTCAAGCGCCGTGAGGTGGTCCTCCTCCTCGATCAGCCGCCGGCAGAGCAGCGCCACGAATTCGTGGGCGGCCGCCACCGTGGCCGGCGTCTCGCCATGGACCCGACCCTCGTGCTGCGGGGCCTCCGGAAGGCCTCCGTCACCGTCCGGGACGCCGTTCGGGTGCCCCGGTGCGCCGAAGCCGGGGACGGCCGCCGGCTCCAGAAGCAGGGACCGCGACGCGTCGTCGAGCGCGGCCAGCGTGACCGACACCCCGGGCATCTCCAGGGACGTCATGAACGCCCCGGTCCAGAGCAGTTCGGGGGAGAGTCCCCGGGCACGTGCGGCCTGGATGACGTTGCCGGCAAAGATGCGCAGTTCCAGGTCCGGGGTTCCGCCCAGGCCGTTGACGAGGACGGCGACCTCGGTCCCTTCCGCAAGCCCCCGGTCGACGGCGATCGCTTCCACCAGCGCGGTGGCCAGTTCCCGGGAGCCGGGAAGCGGGCCCCGGTTTCGGCCGGCTTCGCCGTGGATGCCCAGCCCCCACTCGATTTCCTCCCGGCCCAGCGTGAAGTTCGGTTCCTCCCGGCCCGGCGAATGGCACGGGCCCAGGGCGACCCCCATGGTGCCCATCCCGGGCAGGAAGCCCTTCAGTGCCGCGACGATTCCGGCCAGGCCGGTGCCTTGCTCCGCCAGCGCCCCGGCCAGCTTGTGGACCAGGACCGTTCCGGCCAGGCCGCGCCGCCCGGCCCGGGACTCGTCGCCGAGCGCGACGTCGTCGGCGACGACCACCATGTCGACGTCGAGGCCTTCGGCCCGGGCCATTTCCATGGCGATCCCGAAGTTCAGCCGATCACCGGTGTAGTTCTTGACGATCAGGAGGACCCCCGCGTCCGTCGCCACGGCCTTGATGGCCGAGTAGACGTCGTCCGCCGACGGCGAGGTGAAGACGGGGCCGAGCACGGCGCCGTCGAGCATTCCGGGGCCAACGTAGCCGGCGTGGGCCGGCTCGTGCCCGGAACCGCCTCCTGAAATCACCGCGACCTTGTCCGGCTCTTTCCGGAACCGGGGGGCCCGCAGCACGATTGGTTCGCGGGGCAGGCGGGCCAGGCCGTGCCCGGCCGCGACCAGGCCATCGATGTAGTCCTCGATGACGTCTTCGGCCGAATTGATGAGCTTCTTCATGACTGGACCAAACGCCCTACTGCTCGTTCAGGAACGCGGTCACGGCATCGGTGGCCTTGTCCGGGTCTTCGAGCGACTCGGCGTCGGCGGCCAGCCGGGCGATCAACCGGACGTCTTCGGTGGTGAGCCCCCACTTGAAACGGGTGAGGGTCATGGAATCGATCAGCGCCGGATCGATCTTGGTGAAGTTGCCCAATTCGGCCCGCACCGCGTCCGGGTTGGCATCGGCATAGGCAAACGACTTTTCCAGGGCACGGACGAAGGCCTTGACGAATTCCGGATCGGTTTCCGTCATTTTGGTGGAGGTGAAGTAGGTGGCCGTGACGAAGTTGGGGTCGGCTTCGGCATACAGGCTGGCAATGTTCTTGGCGCCATCGCCTTCGATCACGCCGAGGAACGGTTCCGAGGTGGACGCGGCATCGATCCGGCCCGATTCCAGTGCCGCGCCCATGTCGGCCAGGGGCATTTCAAGGAACGTGACCTTCTTCGGGTCTCCGCCGGCCTTCTTGATGGCGGCCCAGAGGCTGACCTCGTGCAGGCCGCGCAGGGCGTTGACCGCGACCTTCTTGCCTTCCAGCCCTGCGGCGTTTTCAATGCCGCTCTCCGGCAGGACCAGCACCCCGCCGTGGTCCTTGCCCACGACGCCCGTCGTGCGCCCGCCCACGGCGACGGCTTGGATGGGAAGATCCTGGCCGGCGGCCTGGAGCATGTTCACCGATCCGCCGTAGAGCATGTCGAACTGCCCGTTCAGCAGGGAGGGGATCATGGCCGCGCTGCCCTGGCCAAACTCGATGTTGAGCTTCAGCCCTTCATCCTCGAAGTATCCCTGCTTCTCCCCCACATAGAGCGCTGCCACGTCAACGACCGGAACGGCCCCGACGTGCGCTTCCCGCAGCTCGCCGTTGGCAGCCGCGCTCTTCTGCTCGCTGCCGCCGGTGGCGGGCGAGCAGGCGGTGAGCGCCATGGCCGCCGCGCCGAGGGCGATCATCAACTTGGGCAGTCGTTTCATCTGTTGTCTCCTTGGGGTGCTTTGGTATCAAAAACTGTTTCCATGGCGGATCTCATGACACGCCGCGTCCGACCCGCATGGGCAGCGAATCGAACCCGCGCAGCCAGTTCGAGAGGAAGGGCACCGGCTCGCCGGCCAACTCCAGGACTTCAGCCCGCTCGGCCAGAACCGTCAGCAGGGTGATCGCCTCCATTCGGGCCATCATCTGTCCCACGCAACCGTGGATTCCCGTGCCGAAGGCCAAGTGTCCCGAGGTGTCCCTCGCGATGTCGAACTCCTCCGGGCGCTCCCAGAAGCGGGGATCGCGATTTGCCGCGGAAAGCATCAGCAGGACCTTCTCGCCGGCCCCGAGGACCGTATCGCCGATCCGGGTTTCGTGAGACGTGGTTCGGCCGATGTAGGGACTCGGGGCGTAGCAGCGCAGCGATTCCTCAAAGACGGCCTTGGCCAGCCCCGGATCCTGCTTCAGGGCAGCCCAGGCCTCGGGATTCTCGGCGAGCGCCTTCAGCGCGAACTGGATGCCGAAGATCGTCGTGTCAACACCTGCCGACAGGAAGGTGCGCACCAGCATCGCCGCGTCCTCTTCGCTGATGTCGCCGGAATCGGCAAAGGCATAGATGTCCTGGCCCAGTCCTCCCGGCGCCAGCGCCTCACGCCTGATCTGCCAATCCACGTAGGGAACCGCCGGCTTCGCCTCCTCGACGGCCTCCCAGTAGAACTCGTTCCGGGGGCCCATGGCCTGGAAGTTCAGGTTCGAGTACGGCAGCAGGTTCTCCCGCCCCTCGGGGCTGAAGCCAATGGCGTCGGGAAGGACGGCAAGGGGAAAGGCCTCGGCGAGTTCCTTGGCACCGTCGACCGAGCCCCGGTCGAGGGCCCTGTCGACGATTTCCACCGCCGTGGCCCGGAATCCGTCGCGCAGCCGGCGGACGACCCGCTGGCTGAGCACCGAGGCCATGACCCGCCGGTACTTGGCGTGCACCGGAGGGTCGCTCTCCAGGATGACGCTGGGCTTGCGCCAGTTCGCTTCCTTCTTGATGTTTGTCAGGCCCGTGCCGGACGACGATTCGAAGGTCCCGTAGTCGCGGAAGATGTGATCCACCACGGCATGGCGTCCGGTGGCCCAGATGCCGTGCTTTTCCAGCCACACGATGTCGCCCGCCTCGCGCACGGTCCGATCCACCTCGGTCGGGTTCAGCAGACTCTCCCGGGAAAAAGGATCGACGTCCGAAATGACGCGCTTGTTTGTGTCCGTTGAATCCAGCATGTGCTCTCCCTGATCGCGGCGCTTCTCCCTGCATGTCGCACCAGCCAGCCGTTCGTGATGTGCATTACATTTAAATTCGTTCATATGTAAACTGATTTCGACGCACCCGTCAAGGAGGCCTCGGAATTTGCCCGCTGCAGGGCAGGAGCGGGGAAGGCGCCCCGGTGAGCACAGGGCAATTCCGACCGAACGTAAGGACTTTCCATGCCAGTTGTGACGCCCGCCCGCAACTCCACGTATCGTGGTCGCAAGT
The DNA here is from genome assembly GCF_039540195.1 of Arthrobacter ginkgonis. Lineage (NCBI taxonomy): Bacteria > Bacillati > Actinomycetota > Actinomycetes > Micrococcales > Micrococcaceae > Arthrobacter > Arthrobacter ginkgonis. The sequence continues at coordinate 198,382 of NZ_BAABEO010000020.1, forward strand.
CCGGGCCCCGCCAGGCCATCGGCATGGCAACGACCACCGCTTCCTCCGCAAGTGAATAGGCAAAATGTCCAATCCAACCGCTTCGGCCCCACTCCACGTCGATGATGAAGGACGCGTCCTTGACCGGCTTCCGGAGACGATCGATCGCGACTCATATACCCCGGCTCTTGTTGGGCTCGTGTCCAACATGCTGCTCTGGGGCGGCTCCCGGGTCTTCAGCCATCTGTTCGGACTCGGCACCAACGAGTGGCGGATCATCAGCGCGCTGGGCAACCACCCGGGCTCGTCCGCAAGCGAACTCTGCGAGGTCCTAGGCATCAACAAATCGATTGCCTCCAAGGCGATTACGGTCCTGACGGAACGGAGGCTGATCACCGCCAAGGACGGGAGGTGGAACTCCCGCCTCCTCTTCCTGACTCCGGCCGGCGCCGAGATGCACACACGGATGATGCCGGTGGCCATGGAACGGCAGCGCCTCCTCCACCGCCGCCTTGATCCGGAGGAGATCCGGGTACTCAACCAGGCCCTGCTGAAGATGCTCGATGCCAAGGACGACCTCATGCTTTACGAGTCGGAAGTGCTCGCCGCGCCACCGCTTGCGGACGATTGATCCCGTGCATGCCCCTGCGTGCGGTGCACCGTGACGCGTCGCCATGCATCCGACGCACGGGCATGCACGCCCGCCCCGGGCCGCCGGCAGGTGTAGGGGGCCGGAACGCGGAACAGGCCCCGACGCGAACGTCGGAGCCTGTTCCCCTCCCCGGCCGGGGAGGATTCACCCATCTAGTCGAAGTCCGCCACTAATCGAAGACGGAGACCAACTGCCGGTCCAGTTCCAGGATCACCTCGGGGTTGTAGGCGGCCTTGGGGCCGGGGACGTAGCGCACGGAGGAAAGCTCGCCGCGGTACCGGAAGCACCCGTGCCGGCGGTACAGCTCCCAGTCCACGGGGCCGCCGCGGTCCAGGCCCACGCTGATCCCGGCGAACGGGGCCATGCCGATCAGCATCGTCACCTCGTCCAGGCCGAACGCCGCACGCCCGTCCACCCGGACCCCGATCTCCCAGCGGAACCCGGGCAGGGCCGTGAAGCCGACCGTGACCGAGCGTGCGCCCGGCTCCAGCGGCGCGCTGGCGTGGCGCATCGCCCCGTACTGGTTGTAGGCGAGGACCAGCCGGCCGTCCTCGATCCGCAGCTGGTAGCCGCCGCCCTGGTCGCCGTGGGCCAGCAGCACCCCGGCGTCGCCCTCGCGCCAGTGCAGGTCCACCTCGATCGTGAAGCTGCGCAGCCGGACCAGCTTGGCGCTGCGGTACCGCTCCAGCGTGGGGGCGCCGGGGAAGAGCGTCACCGGCGCCTCCAGCGCCAGCTCGGTGGCGGGCCGGTTGCGGTTGAACGACCCGTCGTCGTTCAGCGGGAACACCTGGTTCTCCCACGCGCTGGCACGCCAGCGCTCGGCCAGGCGCGCGACGGCGTCGGGCCGCTCGGCGGCGAGGTCGCGCGTCTCCGTCGGGTCCGCGGCGACGTCGTAGAGCTCCCAGCCGCCCTCGTCCCATCCGGGCCCGTTCGGGGCCGGGGCGATCGCCTTGAGGCCGCCCTCGATGAACGCGCGCCGGCCGTTGAGTTCGGTGTACTGCTCGGTGTGCAGGGTGGGCAGGGACGCGTCCCGCAGCCAGTGGTCGAAGGCCACGCCGTCGGCCGGCCGCGCCGGGATGCCGGCGCGTTCGGCCAGCGGCTCGACGCCGGCCAGGCGCAGCAGCGTGGCGCCGATGTCGGTCGCGTAGGCGTACTGGTGGCGCACGCCGTCGTCGTCCGCGGCCCGCGGCAGGCCCGCGGGCCAGGAGACGAGCATCGGCACCCGCACTCCCCCGCCGTGGGTGTAGGTCTTGTACATCCGGAACGGCGTGTTCGAGGCGTAGGCCCAGCCGCGCGGGTAGTGGACGTAGGTCTGGGGGCCGCCGATCAGGTCCGGGTCGCGCGGCACGTCCGGTTCCCAGTCCTCCGGCAGCCCGGTGCGGACCCCGCCGAAGCGGCTGAAGTAGCTGCGGGTGCCGGTGTCCCCGCCCTCGGAGGTGCCCCCGTTGTCGGAGGTGAAGACGAAGATCGTGTTCTGGTACTCGCCCATCGCCTTGAGCCGGTTGGCGAGCCGGGCGAGGTTCTGGTCCACGTTGTCCACCGCGGCGGCGAAGGCCTCCATGTAGCGGGCGAAGGTCCGCTGCTGGGCCTCGGTGAGCGAATCCCAGGGCACGACGTCGGCGCCCGCCTCCCGGTTGCGGGGTGCGCAGCGGGTGTCCGGGCCGAACAGCCCGATCTCGATCTGCCGCGCGAAGCGCTCGTCGCGGATGTGGTCCCAGCCGGCGTCGTAGCGCCCCCGGTAGGTTTCCAGGTCCCGCTCCTTGGCCTGCACCGGGCCGTGCACCGCCTGGTGGGCGAAGTACAGGAAGAACGGCTTGGCCGGGTCGTTGGCCCGCAGTTCCCCGATCATGCCCAGCGCCTGGTCGGTCAGGTCGTCGGTGAGGTAGTAGTCCTCCGGGTATTCGTCGACGACCACCTGGCCGTTGTCGCGCACCAGCCGGTGCGGGTGGAACAGGGACGTGAAGCCGTCCATGCACCCGTAGTAGCGGTCGAACCCGCGCTGCAGCGGCCAGGAGTCCTTGGCCGCGCCGTCGTGCATCTTCGATTCGACCGTCAGGTGCCACTTGCCCACCATGAAGGTGGCGTAGCCGCCGGCGCGGAAGCTCTCCGCCAGCGTGGGGGCGTCCGCGGGCAGTTCCATCGCGGAGTTCGGGAAGCCGGGATCCATGTGGGGCACGTAGGCGAACCCTGCCCGGTGCGGGTTCAGCCCCGTCAGCAGCGCGGCCCGCGCCGGCGCGCACATCGGCGGGGTCTGGTAGTTGCCCAGCCGGTACCCCTCCCCCGCGATGGCCTCCAGCGTGGGGGTGTGGATCTCGCCGCCGAACGGGGAGATGTCGCTGTAGCCCATGTCGTCCATGAGCATGACGACGACGTTCGGCGCCCCGGCGGGCGCGGTGGGCCGGGGCGGCCAGCAGGGGGCCGATTCGCTGGCCTTCTCCGAGACCATGCCCCCGAAGCCCGCATAGTCGCGTACGGGGTAGCTGCCGTTGTTGATCTGCGTCATGATCCTTCTTCATTCCTTCCGCCGCGGCGGCGGGGTGCGCCGGGGCGGTGGTTCGGTCGGTGCGTGCGGGGACGCCAGTGCTTTCCGGGACGCCGGCGCGGCGGTCCCACCGAAGCCTTTCGGGGAACCGCCGCCGGGCAGGCGCCTAGCCCAGGTCGATCTTGGAGGTTTCCTTGGTCAGCCGGACCGCGACCATGCCTGCGACCATGACCGCTGCGAAGAAGGCGGCGACCAGTCCGATGCTGCCTCCGGCGGCGAGGACCAGCCCCGTGGCGATCATCGGGCTGAAGCCGGCGCCCAGGGTGGAGGCCCCCTGGTAGGAGAGCGAGGCGCCGGTGTAGCGGACGCTGGTGGGGAACTGCTCGGCGACGAACGCGCCGATCGGCCCGTAGAGCAGGCCCTGCACCACCCCGTTGCCGACCACGATCGCGACGGCGAAGCCCCAGAGGGTGCCGTTGTTCAGCAGGGCGATCAGCGGGTAGGCCAGCACGACGCCGACCACGCCGCCGATCAGCAGCATGCGGTTGCGCCCGATCCGGTCGCTCATGCGCGCGGCCCAGAACGTGACGAGCAGGGTGACGATGGCGCCGGCGGCCTTCCAGTTCAGCACTCCGGAGCGGTCCACCCCGTTCTCCACGGCGAGCGAGACGCCCCAGACGGTGAACAGTCCCTGGCAGGCGTAGAAGCTCATGGCGGCCAGCAGCGCCAGGACCACGGCGCGCGGGTGGTCGCGCAGGACCTCAAGGATCGGCATCCTGCGCTTGTCGTTGACGGCCTCCAGCCGCTGGAAGGACGGCGTCTCGGAGACCTTCAGCCGGATCACCAGGCCGACGGCGATCAGCACGGCGCTGAGCAGGAACGGGATGCGCCACCCCCACGTCAGGAAGTTCTCGCCGGTCAGCGCGGAGACCGCGGAGACCACCAGTGTGGCCATGATGGCCCCGGCCGGGCCGCCGGCGCTGGCGAAGGAGGTGGCGAAGCCGCGCTTGGCCTTCGGCGCGTGCTCGAGCGCCATCAGGGCCGCCCCGCCCCACTCGCCGCCGACGGCGATGCCCTGGCAGATGCGCAGCAGCACCAGCGCGATCGGCGCGGCGATCCCGATCTGGGCGGTGGTGGGCAGCACGCCGATCAGCGTGGTGCCCACGCCCATGATCAGCATGGAGAGCACCAGCATCTTCTTGCGGCCCAGCTTGTCGCCGAAGTGGCCGAAGACGACGCCGCCGAGCGGGCGGGCCACGTAGCCGACGGCCAGCGTGGCGAAGGAGGCGAAGAGCGCGAATCCGGCGCCGAGGTCGGCGAAGAAGACGTGGCCGAACACCAGCGAGGCGGCCGTCGCGTAAAGGATGAAGTCGTAGTACTCGATGGCGCTGCCGATGAAGCTCGAGGAGAGGATGCGGCGCATCTCCGCCGTGTTCAGCGATTCGTTCACGGCCGGCCCCGAGGGTTCGCCCGAAGGGGCCGGGCCCGTGAGGGAGGCTCCGGTGCCTCCATGGGTCTGGGTGCGATTCACGACACTTCCTTGTGGGTGAGGGACGATTCTGGTTCCAGTGTGTGCCACCGCACAGGATCTGTATAATCAATTGATCCAAGGAAATCGATCAGGAAAACTTATGCCTGAAATCACGCTGCGCCAGCTCCAGTACTACGTTCGGGTCATCGAGCACGGCTCGGTGACGGCGGCCGCCGCGGCGTGCCACATTTCCCAGGCCGCGGTTTCGATGGCCATCTCCCAGCTGGAACGCTCGCTGGAGACCGACCTGCTGATCCGCTCACGTTCCAAGCGGGTCGCCCCCACGCCGGCGGGGCGCGAGTTTGCCGCACATGCCCGGGCGGTCCTGGCCCGGGTGGCCGAGGCCGAAGAGGCGATGACGGACCACCGCGACCTGATGCGCGGCCCCCTGAACATCGGTTTCGCCCAGTCGATTTCGCCACGCCTGATGCCGGTGCTCGCCGAGCACTTCACCACCCGCTATCCGGAGGTGGAGCTCGGATTCCGGGAGGGGGCGCCCTCGGAGATACAGGACGCGGTCCGCGACGGACACCTGGACTTCGCGCTCGTCTATGAGTTGCAGGCCGCGCCCGACCTGACCCCGGTGCGCCTGATCGACATCCACCTGCACGTGATGCTGCCCGCCACGCATCCGCTGGCGGGCGAACCCGGGATCCACCTGGCGCAGGTCATCGGCGAACCGGCCGTCCTGCTCGACGTCCCGCCGACGATCGAACGGCTCACTTCCATCGTGTCCGACCTCGGGCTGCGCATGGACGTGCGCTGGAGGAGCAGCAACATGGAGACGATCCGCTGCATGGTGGCGCGCGGGCTGGGGTACTCGCTGATCAACAGCGTGCCGGCGACCGGAGCGACCTTCGACGGGCGCACCGTGGTGTACCTGCCCGTCCTGGATGCGGTGCAAGGCAACGCGCTGGTCGGCGTGCTGCCGAGCGAGCACCGCCCCTCGCGCCGCGTGGAGGAGGCGCTGGAGGCGCTGCGTTCGGCCTGAGGGCGGCGGATCGCCCGCGCGGACGCGGGTGAGGGAGTTGACATTGCCGCCCGCCAAGGGGCGTGGGATCCTGAAAGGAGCCCGAAACAACGGGCTTCCGGACGATGGGTGCCGTACCCGGTGTGCGACAAGACGGCCCGTGGAGGCTGTCATGTCATGGTTCGTTCTGGTGTTGTCCGGTGTGCTTGAGGCGGCGTGGGCCACCGCGCTGGGCAAGTCCGAGGGCTTCAGCCGACTGGGTCCGTCCGTTGTGTTCTTCTCCGCGTTGGCCGCCAGCATGGCGGGACTGGCCTATGCCATGCGGGGCCTGCCGGTTGGCACCGCCTACGCGGTGTGGGTCGGCATCGGGGCGGTACTTACCGTGGTCTATGCGATGGCCACCGGCGGGGAGCCGCTGTCGGTGGTAAAGGTGCTGTTCCTGCTGATGATCGTCGCCGGCGTGGTGGGGCTCAAGCTCTCCCACTAGGCAGGTCCTCGCCTGAGGGGGGCGACGACGCCGGCGGTGCGTTCCGGCGTCGTCCCCCCTCCCTGTCCGGTACCGCCGCGCGGGCGGGCTCAGTCCGTGGAGGCCGGGAGGGCAGCCGCTTGGGCCCGGTACCGCTCGAAGGCGAGGGCCCGTTCCCGGGCGCCTTCCGGATCGACCGAGGAGTCGGCGAAGGAGTCAAGGATGGTGCGGAAGTGCCGCTCGATCCCGTCCCGCGTTTCCGGGTAGGGCAGGATGTGCACGGCGTCCTCCTCGATGCCGCGCTTGACGTGCCCGGCCAGCACGATCGGATCCATGCCGCCGCTGTAGAGCTGGTGCTGCAGCGCAATGAACTCGGGATCCGCGCGGAACCCCGAGTTCGCGGCCAAGTGGGCCGGCCGGGTGTCCTGGGCGAAGGCGATGTTGGACCGGATGCTGGCCGGACACAGCACCGAGGCACCGATGCCGTGGGCCGGCAGGGACAGCGCGTAGCTCTCCATCAGGTTGATCACCGCCGCCTTGCTGGCCGCGTAGATCGCCGCGGTGGGGCTGCCCTCGAAGCCGGCCATGGAGGCGGTGCTGACGATGTGGCCGTCCCGCCCGCTGGCGATCATGCGGGGCAGGAACGTCTGGATGCCGTTGATGACGCCCTGCAGGTTCACGCCCATCACCCAGTCGAAGTCCTCATAGGTGGCCGTGGCCAAGGGCCCGAAGCTGTTGACCCCCGCGGTGTTGAAGAGCAGCTGCGGCGCGGAGCCGAAGATCGCCTCGACCTCGTCCGCGGCGGCCGCGTAGGCCTGCCGGTCGGTGATGTCGAGCTCGATCCCGTGCGCCTCGATTCCCTCGGAGCGCAGCAGCTCCAGGGCGTCGTCGATCGCGGCCCGGCGGATGTCGGCGATCACGATGCGGCACCCGGCGTGCCCGAAGACCCGCGCCTGCCCCAGGCCGGCGCCCGAGGCGCCGCCGGTGATGAAGGCGATCTTGCCCGCGAACTCCCTCACTTGCCCTCCTCCCGACCCAGCGGAATGATGCCCAGGTCGTGCAGCAGGCTGGCCTTGTTCCACGAGGCCCACTCCTCCGCGATCCTGCCGTCGGCGAACCGGCACATCACGATGCCTCGGGCGTGCACGGGCCGCCGGGTGGCCCGGACCCCCAGGTAGTCGCCCAGGTGGGTGCCGCGCGCCTCCCACCGGTAGGCGGCGCGGTCCCCCTGCACGATCACGTCGCTGTGGGTGCGCACCAGGTCGGGGAAGCCGCGGTAGAGCCGTGCGATCCCCTCCCGCAGCTGGTCGCGGCTGTAGTCCGTCTTCTCGCCGTGGCGGACGAAGTCGGCTGCGTAGTAGGTGTCGATGGCCTCGCTGGCGGCCTCGTGGCCCTGGTGCGACAGGGCGCTCAGGAGCAGCTCCCGGTTGGGCAGCTCCTGCTTGGGTTGTTCTGTGGACGCGGTGACGGACATGCTGTGGGCTCCTTCGTGGTTCGCTGCAGGGGTGGCCTAGCCGGCCGGGACAAGCTGGGCGCCGTCGAAAAAGCCGCCGCCCTGGTAGACCAGGGGCGCCTTGCCCGAGGCCCGGGCATCGATCACCTCGCCGATGAAGATGGTGTGGGTGAAGGCCGGAATCTTGTACTTGACCTCGAGCTCGAAGTGGCCGGCCACGCCGTCGAGCACCGGGACCCCGCGTTCGCTGGGGGTCCAGTCCAGCTGCGCGAACTTGTCTCCGCCGGAGGCGGCGAAGGCGCCGGCCACCGCCCGCTGGTCGGCGGCCAGGATGTTGACCCCCAGGTGGTCGCTGTCGAACACCGCCGGGTAGGAACGCGAGGATTCGTTGACGCACACCAGCACCAGCGGCGGGTCCAGGGAAATGGAGGAGAAGGCGTTGACGGCCAGCCCGTAGGGGACGCCGTCCACGGCGGTGGTGACCACGGTGACGCCCGTGGGGTACTGGCGGTGGACGGCCCGCACCCGCTCCGCCAGTTCCTGCGCCGGTTCCTGCACCGCGGCCGGGCCGGCCTCGGCGGTGCTCGTGTTCGTGTTCATGACGCCTCCTGGGGGACGGCGCCGGCGGCGGCGCCGTCGGCGGGGAAATCGGATTGGATGCGGCGGTGGCGCTCGGCGGCCTGGGTGCGCCACTCGCCGTGGGTCGGAATGTAGAGGCGGCGGTCCCCGATGGCTTCGACCACCAGTTCGCCGACCTGTTCGGGGTCCAGGAACCGGAAGTTCTTCCCGTTGCCGGAGATGTCCACGTCGAACAGCGCCCCGTTCGAGGTGGCGGGCCGGTGCCGCAGGCTCGCCGCGATGTTGGTGCGCACCGGTCCGGGGATCAGCACGCTGGCCGAGACCACCGACCCCGCCGCCTCCAGTTCCGCGGCCAGCACCTCGGTCAGGCCCATCACGGCGGCCTTCGAGGCGACGTAGGCGCCCAGGCGGGGTGGCGGGGCCAACACCGACATCGAGGAGGTGTTGATGATGTGGCCCCAATCCGTGTTGCGTTCCAGCAGCGGCAGGAAGGCGTCCACCCCGTGGATCACGCCCCACAGATTGACCTCCAGCATCCACCGCCAGTCCTCCAGCGTCAGCTGGTTCATCGGGGCCATCGGTCCGACGCCGGCGTTGTTGCAGACCAGGTGCACCGCGCCGAACTCGGCCATGGTGGCCTCGGCGAGCGCCGCGACGCTGTCGGCGTCGGTGACGTCGGTGGTCACCCCAAGCACGCCGAGTTCGCCCTCCACCCGGTCCAGGGCGTCCCGGTCGATGTCGGCGACGACGACGTTCATCCCGCGCTCCACCAGGGTGGAGGCGATGCCCCGGCCGATTCCCGAGGCGCCCCCGGTCACGACCGCCGTGGCCCCGGCGAGATCGTCCCTCTGTGTCATGGCTGCATGCCCCTTCCGTTCGTGTGTGTCTCAGCGCAGCTCATAGCGCTTCAGCTTTCGGTAGATCGTGGCCCGGGAGATGCCCAGCTTTTCGGCCGCGACCTCCCGGTTGCCCCCGGATTCGCGCAGCGCCACCATAAGCGTCTGCCGTTCGACCCGTTCCATTTCCCGCAGCGGGCGTGAGGCCACCGCGGTGCCGTAGCGGGCGGGCAGGTCGGTGAGGCGGATCTCCCGCCCCGCGGCGCGGATGCGGGAGGTGGCCAGGACCTGGCGCAGCTGCCTCACGTTGCCGGGCCAGTCGTTGGAGACCAGGGCGGCGACCGCCTTGGGGGCGATGCTGCTGCGCTGGCCGTCGGCGGCGTCGAGCGCTGCCAGCAGTCCGCGGCAGAGCGCGGAGAATTCATCGGCGCGGTTGCGCAGCGGAGGAATCTCCAGGGCGGCGGGAAAGCACTCGCGCAGGAAGGCCGTCGGGCTGTCCTCGCCGTGCTGTTCGGTGGTGGTGCCGACCAGCGGCCCGGCCGCCGCGTTGATCAGGTCCGCGACGCGGTGCAGGAGCTCGGCCGGGATCTCCTCGAGGTGGGTCAGCAGCACGGGGGCGTTGCCGTCGCGCAGCGCGCGGCTCAGGTCCGCGAACCACTCCCCCGGTGCCGCGTGGGCCTGGGCGCCGTCGATTTCCGCCACCGCCGCGGGTGCACAGAGTTCGGCGAGCGCGTCGCGGGCGATGTGCCGTTTGCCGCTGCCCCTCTCGCCGCTGAAGAGCACCGCCTGGCCGCCGCCGAGCGCCCGGCGCGCCTGCGCCCGGAAGTCCTCGCGCACGGCCCCGCCCGCGCTGAAGGGCAGCGCGTAGAGACTCGTGGGGTCCGCTTCCCGTTCGGGTTCGAGGGTCAGCACGGCGGCGAACCGCCCGGCCGAGTGCTCCAGGGGGGTGATGGTGATGGTGGCGCCGGAGCCGTTGGCGAGCCGGCGGCGGGTCGAACGTTCCTGCCCGCGCAGGCTCGCCTCCTCGGCCAGCCGGCGCAGGACCTGCTGGTCGTTCTCGCCCAGCAGCGCCTGGGCCTGGGCGTTGGCTACGTAGTGGTTCGGTGTGATGCCCACGATCGCGCCGCGAAAGCGGCGCTGCATGCGCAGGTAGTGGTCGAAGAACGCGCGCTCCTCGTCGGCGCGGCTGGCCAGCAGCTGGGCCTCGATGGACCGCCCGATCTCGACCACGAGCTGGAGCAGCGCGGTGGAGCCGTACTCGCGGCGGCAGTGCACCCCGAGCGTTCCGACGAAGCGCTTGGTATAGGGGTCGCGGATGTTGACCCCGGTGGTGGTGATGATCTCGGTATCGAGGCGGAAGTGCTCGGAGCCGGAGATGATGAACGGGCGCTGCTCCTCCTGGGCACAGCCGATGCCGTTGGTGCCGATCTGGTCCTCGGCAAAGCACAGTCCCGGGCGCAAATCCTTCTGGCGCAGCCGCTCCGCCTGCGGCGAGTCGCCCACCACGACGGTCAGCAGCCTCGAGGCGCGGTCCGTCAGGAATCCCCAGGAACTCAGGTCGGAGATCTGGTCCTCGAGACGGTTCATGATCGGCTGGGCGATCTGGGCCAGCCGGCTTTGGGCCACGAACCCGGGGTCGTGGGGAATCACGGTGCCGTGCGGGTCCACCCCGGCCAGCAGGGAGCGCTTCCAGGACCGCAGCACGTCGGGGCGGACCTGGGGGTAGTCGCCGTCGCGGATCGAGAACGGGTCCCGCCCCAGCACCTCGAGCTTGGCGGCACGGATGGCGTCCCATTCCGCAACGGTGCCGGGCACCGTGGGGCGCGGTGTGTCCATCGGGGTGTTCCTTTCTGCTGGGGCGGGTGGCGGGCTGGCCCCGCGGGCGGGCGGTGCCGCCCGCGGGCTGCGGGAGGGCGCCGGATGGCGTCAGACGGCGAGACTGACCTTCTGGCCGTTGAGGCTGCGCGCCTTGGGCATCACCTCGCGGGCAAAGAGCTCCAGGCTGTCGCGGGCCTGGTCGTACGGCATCCCGCCGAAGCACGGGGCCACGATGATCTCGAAGTCGCCGAGGACATCGCGGATTTCCTCGATCTGGCCCAGGATGCGCTCCGGGTTGCCCCACAGCGCCGTTTCGGCGTACTTGTCCGCGGCGCCCTGCAGGCCGGCGTCCCTGATGCGCTTGGCGCCCTCGGCGTACCGCTCGTAGCCCTTGGTGGTGGCGAAGTGGTCCCCGGCCATCTCGTAGTGGTCGACGTTGGACTGGAAGAAGCGGGAGATGTACTCGAAGTGGCGCTCCTGGGCCAGGGCGTCGTCCTCGTGGCAGTACATGTTCACGTTCAGGCAGATGGCCGGCGCGACCTCTCCGTGCCGCTCCTGGTACATCTCGCGGTAGGTGGTGAAGTTGCCCATGAGGTCCGGCACCGGACGCACGATGAAGGACATCAGGCGGGCCTTGAGGTTCACCGCGGAGACGAGGGAGTCGGGGGATCCGGCCACGCAGTAGCGGCGGCCGAGGAAGGAGCCGCGCGGGCCGGGGCGCAGTTCGGCGCGCGGCTGCGGGTAGAAGGGGCCCTCGCCTTCGATGACGCCGGATTCGACGGCCTCGAAGATCATCGCCGAGGCCTCGTCGAAGCGTTCGCGCGTCTCCTCGAGCGGGATGCGGAAGGGGACGTACTCCTTGCGGGAGAGCCCGCGTCCGACGCCGAGCAGCAGGCGGCCGCGGGAAATCGTGTCGAGCATCAGGGCCTTCTCGGCCACCCGCAGCGGGTCGTTCCAAGGGACGATGACGGCGCCGCTGCCGAGCTTGATCTGCTCCGTGCGGCCGGCGACGTTGGCCAGCAGCAGCAGGTTGTCCGGGCACATCGAGTAGTCGCTGAAGTGGTGCTCCACCGCCCAGATGCTGTCGTACCCGAGGGCCTCGGCACGCACGGCCAGGTCCAGCTCGCCGTGGTACATCTCCTCGTCGGTCAGGCTCTCGTCGAGCTTGCCGAATCCGAGGTTGATGCCGATGTTCAACATGGTTGTCCCTTTCAGTGATTGGATTTCAAGCCGTAATCAACATCACTGGGTGATGTCATTGATATCACGCTAGGCTCCGTGCGATGGCCTTTGCGTCTCACTTTGAGACGGGCGGTTTTTCCGCCGGCGGCCCTCCCCGGAAACGCCGTTGGCCCGTTCGCATGGGTCACCATGCGAACGGGCCAACGGGCGGAAAAGGCGGGGCCTGCCGGTTCAGGAACCGAACTCGTAGACGGTGTCGGCGCGCAGGAATCCCTCGATGGCCTCGGGCCCCTGCTCGCGTCCGGTGCCGCTGGCCTTCACCCCGCCCCAGGGCGCACCGAGATCGGGCAGGTACCCGTTGATGCCGAATGAACCGGCCTGCACCCGCGCCGCGATGTCCCGGGCCACGTCCAGGTCCCGTGTCCACACCGTCCCGGCCAGGCCGTAGGCGTTGTCGTTGGCCAGCCGCACCGCGTCCTCGGCATCGCGGGCCCTAATCAGGCACACCACGGGCCCGAAGATCTCCTCCCGCGCCACCGGCCAGTCGTTGTCGACGTCGGCCAGCACGGCCGGTGCGACGTAGTGCCCGTCGGGCGGAAGGTCCGCCGGCAGCGCGGGACGGATCAGGCGCGCCCCCGCGGACACCGCGCCGGTGATCGCCCCTTCGATGCGGTCGCGGGCGGCCGCGGAGGCCACCGGCCCCAGGGCGCTCGATTCGTCCAGGGCCGGGCCCACCCGCTGGGCCTGGACGTACTCGCGGTAGCCCTCGACGATCCGTTCGTAGATGCCCGGTGTGGCGATGACCCTGGTCTGGGCGAAACAGGTCTGCCCCGAGTTCAGGTAGGACAGCGCGGGCAGTCGGGACAGGGTCAGGTCGAGGTCGGCGTCGTCGAGCACGATGGCCGCCGACTTGCCGCCCAGTTCCAGGTTCGAGGCCGCGAGCCGGCCCCCGACGGTGGCCCCGATGGAGCGGCCGACCGCGGTCGAGCCGGTAAAGGCCACCTTCGCGACCCCCGGGTGGGCGACGAGCGCGGCGGCCAGGTCCGCACCGCCCACGGCCACGTTGACGACGCCCGGGGGCACCCCGGCCTCGTCCAACACCGTGGCCAGCAGCCGGGCGCTGAGCGCGTTCTCCTCGGCCGGTTTGACGATGACCGGGCACCCGGCCGCCAGCGCCGGACCCAGCTTCGTGGCCAGCAGCATCCACGGGTAGTTCCACGGCACGATCGCGGCCACGACGCCCAGCGGCGCCCGGTGGATGCTGACGGTTCCGTCGAACAGGAGCGGGGCGCGGCGTTCGACCGTCTCCAGGCCGCGGGCCAGGCCGGCGTAGTAGCGCAGCACCGCCACCGGCCCGTGCACGTTGTTGCCCCGGGAGGCGCCGAGCGGCATGCCCATTTCGCGCGACACGAGTTCGGCCAGTTCCTCGCCGCGCGCCTCCCAGCGCTCGGCGATCGCCTCAAGGATCTCGGCGCGCCGCACCGGGCCGCAGCCCGCCCAGCCCGCCGCGGACCGTTCGGCCGCGGCGACCAGGGCGTCGGCGTCGTCCGCGCCGGCCAGCGACACCGTGCCGAGCGGGGCCCCGGTGCTCGGGTCCCGCAGCTTCCGCTCGCGGCCCTGCGGCGGCGCGATCCACTGCCCGCCGCAATACATTCCGTCGCGGTGCTGGCCGGCGGCGGACTGGCCATCGGAGAGGGGCACGGCCGGGGCCGTTTCATGCACGCTCACAGCACCACCACCGCCTTGATGGTGCTGCCGGCGATGCTGTCCTGGACGGCCCGTTGGAACTGCTCGAACGGGTAGAGCGTCACCAGCCGGTCAAACGGGAAGCGCCCGGCCCGATGCAGCCGCAGCAGCGCGGGAATCAGGGTCTGCGGCACGGAGTCGCCTTCCACGATGCCCATGATCGACCGGCCGAAGCCGACGGTGGCGTGGTCCAGGACGATCTCGGCGCCCGGGCGCCCCAGGCCGACCAGCCCTGCCACGCCGCCCACGTCGAGGGCGTCGACGGCCAGGCGAACGGCCGCAGCGGCCCCGCTGGTCTCCACGGCGTAGTCCGCTCCCCCGCCGGTCGCCGCCCGCAGCTGGTCCAGGGCGTCGGCATCGGCGACGTTGACCGTCTCGGTGGCGCCCAGTTCCCGGGCCAGGGCGAGCCGGTCCGGGTTCAGGTCGGCCACGACGATCGTGGCGCATCCGGCGGCGAGGCCGGCGAGCAGTGCGCTGAGGCCCACGCCGCCGGCGCCCATGATGACCAGCGAGCTGCCGGCGCGTACGCGCAGGCTGTTCAGCACCGCCCCGGCCCCGGTTTGGATGCCGCACCCCAGCGGGCCGAGGATGCGCAGCAGCTCCTCCGGGGTCTCGTCAGGCACCCGGACGAGGTTGCGCGGGGTGGTCAGGGCGTACTGGGCGAAGGAGGACTGGCCGAAGAAGCTGCCGGCGATCGGCTCGCCCACGCTCCCGCTGAGGGTCAGCGACCCGTCGTGGCGGGCCCCGGCCATGTTCAGAGGGAAGAAGCTGCGGCAGTGCGCCGGGGTCCCGCCGAGGCATTTGTCGCAGTCGCCGCAGGAGGCGAAGGACAGAATCACCTTGTCGCCGGCCTTCACCCCGGTCACGGCGGCGCCGACCCGTTCGACGATGCCGGAGCCCTCGTGGCCGAGCACGCGCGGGGAGGTGACATCGCGGGCCACCCCCAGGTCGGTGTGGCAGATCCCGGTGGCCACCAGCCGCACGAGCACCTCGTCCGCGCGTGGGGCGTCCAGGCGCACCTGCTCCAGTTCGAATCCGCGGGCCGCGTCGCGGACCACGGCCGCCGTCATAAGTGTCATGCCTTTTCTCCTTGGTGGGCGCGGTCATCTGCGCGGGTGGGTGGTGCGGGGACGGGATCCGGTACCGTGCGGGAGCGCCCGGCGAGGCGCACCAGCGACCTGCCGGCGGCGCCGAGCAGGTGGGACAGGCCCCGGGGCTCGAAGACCATCACGAGGACGAGCGCCAGGCCGTAGATCAGCAGCCCCACCTGTCCGACGGGGATGCCGATCCCGCCGTCCTGGCTGAAGTCGGCCTGCAGGAACGGGATGTACTCGGCGTACTGGGTGGCCAGGACGGGGATGGAACTGATGACGGCGGCGCCGAGCACCGGTCCCCACGTGGTCCCGAGCCCGCCCACCACAACGATGATCAGCAGTTCCAGGCCCATGTTGATCCCGAACTGCTCGGCCTGCACGTAGCGCAGCTGCGCCATCAGCAGGCCTCCGGCCAGCCCGCCGAAGGCACCGGCGAGGATGAAGGCGAGCACCTTGATCCGTGCCGCGTTGATCCCGGCGATCTCCGCGGCGGTCTCGGCCTCGCGCACCGCCACCAGGGCCCGCCCGAAGCGGGTGCGGTGCATGTTCACGACGGCGATCATGCTCGCGGCCAGCACCAGCCAGATCAGGATGAACAGTCCCTGCTCGTAGCTGTAGCGCATCCCGGCCACGGTCAGCTCGCCGAAGTCGATGAACCCCAGCGACAGGCTCGGGGTGGCGGAGATGCCGCCGTTGCCGCCGGTCAGCGCCGGCAGGTTGACGAAGACGTAGTGGCCCACGAAGATCAGCGCCAGGCTGAGCACGATCTGGAACACCCCCTTGAGCCGCAGCGTCAGCGGGGCCACGAGCGCGGCCGCCAGGCCTCCTGCCACGAACGATCCCGGAAGCCACACCAGCAGCGGCAGCTCGGCCAAGCCGCCCAGTCCGACGCCGGCGAAGGCGCCGACGCCCACGAAGATGCTCTGGGCCAAGGAGATCTGGCCCGCGTATCCGGAGAGGATGTTCAGGCCCAGCGCGGCGAGGGCGAAGACGCCGATGGTGCCGGTCAGCGAGATCAGGAACGCGCTGTCGACGCTGAGCGGGAAGGCCACGATGGCCACGAACGCCACGGCGAGCAGGATGCGCTGCGTCCGCGTGCGGCAGAGCCTGGAGTCGTCGCGGCGCCGAGCCCCCGACGGCGGCTCGGTGCGGGCGGACCTGAGGCGTGGTGCGGTTTCGGTCAGGGCCATGGGCTCAGGCCTTTCGTGTCTCGAGGGTCTTGGCGAAGCCGCCGGGCTTGACGACGAGCAGCAGGATCATGACGACCCACGGCAGCATGGAGGCGAATCCCTGGCCCATGCTCTCGGGGGCGTAGCCGGCGGCGTAGGTCTGTACCAGGCCGAGCGCCAGGCCGCCGTAGACGCACCCGGGCAGCGAGGACAGGCCGCCGAGGATCAGCGCGGGCAGGGCCGAGAACGCGATCTGGTCCAGGTTGGGAACCAGCCCGCCGCCCATTTCCGTGGCCAGCATCATTCCGGCCAGCACCGACGCCGCGCTGCACATGGCCCAGGCGGTGGCGGAAATGACGTGCGGGTTCACGCCCTGGGCGCGGGCCGCCTCGGGGTCGCTCGCCACCGCGCGCATGCCCACGCCGACGCGGGTGTGCTGGATGACCAGGTAGAAGACGGCCAGCAGCGCCAGGCTCAGCCCGAGCGCCCAGATGTCCCGCACCGCGATCGCGACCCCGCCAAGCCGGACCAGGCTCAGCCCCCAGGGGTCCTCGATCAGGTAGTTCAGCGGCCCCCAGATGCTCACCACCGCGGCCTGGGCCAGCGAGATCAGTCCGAGGCTGACCAGGAGCACCGAGAGGTGCTCGATCGAGCGGTGTCCCTTGCCGCCGAGCCGGGAGAAGAGCAGCCGCTCCCCGGCCAGCCCGAGCGCGGCGCACACGATCGCCGCCAGCGCCACGGCCAGCACGAAGTTCAGCGACCACAGCACGTGGAACTGGTAGGTGAGGTAGGCACCCAGCAGCACCAGGGCTCCGGGGAACATGTTGAAGTGGCCGGTGGCCTTGAGCAGCACCGCGAAGCCGATGGCGACCAGGGCGTAGAGGATGCCCAAGGACAGGCCGGACACGGTGAGTTGGATCAGGTTGGTCACCGGGTTCCTCCTTGCAGCTGGGGCTCCGCCGTGGTGCCGGCGCCCGTGGGGGCGCCGAGGTAGGCGGAGATGAATCGTTCGTTGTGCCGGATCTCCTCGGGGGTGCCGACGCCGATGACCTCACCGAAGTCGAGCGCGAGGATGCGGTCGGAAATGCGCATGACCATCGGCACGTCGTGCTCGATCATGACGATGGTCAGGCCCATGCGGTCCTTGAGCTCGAGGACGAAGTCGACGAATTGGTCGGTTTCCTCGTGGTTCATGCCGGCGACGGGTTCGTCCAGCAGCAGCAGCTTTGGACCGGACGCCACCGCCTTGGCGATTTCGACGCGCTTGCGGATGCCGTAGGGCAGCGTGTCGACGGTCGCGTCGCGGTAGGCGCCCAGGCCCAGCAGGTCGACCAGCCCGTCGGCCCGCGCCCTCGCCTGCCGTTCGGAGCGGAACGTCCGCGGCCAGCGCAGGGCGGCCGACAGCGCCCCGCCGCTGATCTGGCGGTGTCCGCCGACCAGGATGTTCTCGGTGACGCTCATCGACCCGAAGAGGCCGAGGTTCTGGAAGGTGCGCGCCACCCCGAGTTCGGCGATCTCGTGCGGACGCCGGCCCAGGAGCTCGGTCCCCTCCACGGTGACCGACCCCGCGGGCTTGACCAGCCCGCTGAGGCAGTTGAAGAGCGAGGTCTTCCCGGCCCCGTTGGGACCAAGGATGCCGAAGAACTCGCCTTCGCGGACCTCGAAGCCGACCTCGTTCAGCGCGCGCACGCCGCCGAAGGACAGCGTCAGCGCTTCGACACGGAGCATCATGGCAGGACCTTCTCTCGGGGGACGGCGACCGGCTCGCCCGCGGACCCCAGGTAGAGGTCGCGCAGCCGGTCATCGGCCATCAGGGCGGCCGCGGGCCCGTGGTGGGCCACCCGGCGGCTTTCCAGCACGTAGGCGTAGTCGGCGACGGGCAGGGCTGTCGAGACGTTCTGTTCGATGAGCAGCACGCTGCATCCGCGCTCGTTGATCTGCGTGACCATCTGCATGATCTGGGCGACGATCAGTGGCGCCAGCCCCAGCGATGGCTCGTCGAGCAGCAGCAGGCGTGGGCCCTGCATCAGCGCCCGTCCCACGGCCAGCATCTGCTGTTCACCTCCGGAAAGGAGGCCGGCGGCCAGTTCGCGCTTCTTCCCTAGAACCGGGAAGAGCCCGTAGATCTCCTCCATGGTGCGTGCCGTCTGCGCCCGCGGGCGGGTGTAGCCACCCGCCCGCAGGTTGTCCGCAACGCTCAGGTCGGCAAAGATGCGCCGGCCCTCCAGGGAGATCGAGATGCCGGCCGCGACGCGCTTCCAGGACGGTGCGCCGGTGATGTCGCGGCCGGCGTAGCGGATTGAACCGCCCTTGACGGTGCCGCCGTGCATGCCCAGCAGTCCCGAGATGGCTCGCAGCAGGGTGGTCTTGCCGGCCCCGTTGACCCCGAGCAGGGCGACGATCTCGCCTTCGTGCACCGTCAGCCCGACGTCCTCGAGCGCGACGATGGACCCGCCGCTGTAGCTGACCGAGAGCCGATCGACGGCCAGGAGCTCGGTGCCGGCGCGATCCGTGCGCGGTTGCGCCGCGGCCTTGGCCTCGCTCATGGTTTCCCCTCCCCCGCGCCATGGGTCACGGCACGATGCGTCACTGCGCAAATCGTCACTTTGCGGCCACGGACTCGTTGTATTCGGCGGCGACGGTCGACTCGTAGCCGTACTTCTTGAGCTTCAGCCCCGTCGGGGAGGAGCTGTCCACGGTGAAGATGGACATGCTGCTGCCGGAACGCCGTTCCGCGGGGCTGGCGCCGTAGGTGAAGGTGCCGCCGGCCAGGCCCAAGTCGTCGACGGTTCCGAGCGAGGCCGCCACCTCCAGCAGGTGCTCGCGCGAGAGGTCGCCGTCGGCGATGGCCCGCTCAAGCACCGCCGTCGTCGTCTTCGCCGCCATGTAGCCGGTCTGGTAGCTGTTGGCCATCGGCTTGGCCGAGGGATCCAGCGCCGCGATGTCCTCTTCCATCTGGACCTGCCCGGGCGCGGAGTCGTCTCCCCATTCGGTGCCGGTGACCAGGAAGCGGACGTTGTCCTTGATGTAGTCGGCCGCGGCGCCGGTGGCCAGCGAGGCGTTGTAGGCGGTGTTGCCGGCGATCCAGTCCGCCTGGAAGTCCAGCTGGACGGCGCGCACGGCCGCGTTCTGCACGACGGCGCCGACGCCGCCGAGGTCGACGACCTCGCAGCCGGCACTCTTGAGCTTGGAGATCTGCGGGGTGAAGTCCTGCAGCGTGTTCGGGTAGCGCACCGTGGCGCCTGTGGTCAGCCCGAGCTTCTCGGTGGCGTACTCGAAGGATTCCACCACCTCCGCGCCGAAGTCGCTGTCCTCGGCCAGCACGCAGTACACCGCGTCCTTCTTGCCTTCGTCGTTGGCCATGTAGTCCAGCGCCGCCGTGTGGTAGATGCCGTAGAAGGGGCCGAACGGGAGCAGGTTCGGCTCGGTCAGCAGCTTCTGGTCGGAGGAGGCGGGCACGGCCAGCATGTCATCGGCCTTCAGCTGCGGCAGCAGCGCCTTGTTGATGGCGGTGCCCAGCACGTTGGTGAACATCAGGACGTCGTTCTTCAGCGAGCTGTACAGCGGAACGGCCACCGAGGGGTTGTATTCGGTGTCCACGTTCTTCACCTTTACCGTGAATCCCTCAAGCGGGCCGCCGGGCTGCGTGGCGCGGTGGAAGTAGGCCTCGGATCCGACGATGTTGGTGGCGGCGGGGGCCCAGATCCCGGAGACGGGAACCATCGATCCGACGGTGATGGTCTTGGTGGCGGCATCGAAGCCGGGAACGCTCACCAGTTCCTTGGGGCCTTCGTTGGCCGCTCCTTCGGGCGAAACGGTGTTGCCGGCGCAGCCGGTCAGAAGCAGGGCGGCGGTGGCCGCCAGGGCAAGAACACGTCGTTGGGCATGCATCAGGGAAGGCTCCTTCAGGGTCGTGTGTTGGTCAGAGGCGAGTGGTGGTGCTCAGTTGGACGGGATGACGGGAAGGGTGATGTAGCTGGGGCGGTCGCGGTCAAGGAAAACGGCCTGGTCGGCCGGCGCCAGGTCCTCCGCCTGGACGCTTCCGGCGGGTTTGCCGCTGCCGGAGTTCCGGTCGTAGCAGGGGAAGTTCGAGCTGGCGACGTCGACCCGGATGCGGTGCCCGCGGCGGAAGAGCTGGCTCGTGGCCACCAGGTCGATCTCGTAGCGGGCCACCTCGCCCGGGACCACCGGCTGCGGCTCATCCATGCCCCCGCGGTAGCGGGCGCGGACGATCCCGTCGGTGACCGCCATGGCCCGGCCGTCGGGCCAGACGTCGATGAGCTTTGCGGTGAAGTCGGTGTCGGCGGCGCTGGTGGAAGCGTGCAGCGTTACGGTCACCGGACCGGTGACCTCCACGTCCTCCTCCAGCGGGTCGCTGCTGAAGCGCAGGATGTCCTCGCGCCCGTCAAGCCGGCGCTGGTCGCGGGATCCGGGCATGTACTCGGCGCCGCCGTCGAGCCCGCCGCCGATGAGCGTGGCGCCGCCGATGGTGGGGACCGGATCGTGCGGGTCGTGGCGGTAGGTGCGCGGGGCCGCGTCCTCGTGCGGTGCCGCGGTGCCGAGGCCCGCGTCGGGGTGCAGGTACCAGCGCTGCCAGTCGGTGCGGGCCAACGGCCACTCGTTCTCCTGGCGCCACACGTTGGCGCCCATCACGAACAGCTGCACGGGCGGCAGGGAGGAGTCCAGGCCCTCGACGCTTTCGCGGAGGAACCGCAGCTGCTGCGCCTCCAGCCCGATGGCCGCCGCGGCCCCGGACCCGAAGAACATTTCGCCGGCGGCACCGGTCTGGTCGGCGTGGGTCCAGGGCCCGATGATCAGGTGCTGGCCGCGGCGCACCGACTCGTCGGTGGCCCGGGTGGAGATCTCCACGAAATTGTCGAGCGTGCCGCCGAGGAACAGGTCGAACCAGCCTCCAACGTGCAGGCCGGGCACGGCCGTGCCGGAGCGGCGGTCCGCGTAGCTGATCCGCTCCCAGTAGGCGGGCTCGTTTTCCTGCTCCAGCCAGGTGGTCCAGCTCGGGACCAGGTCGGACACGCCGGTCAGCGCGGTCAACGGCAGCGTCCGGTAGGCGGCGTCCGGGTTGGCCGCCACGGCGCCGAAGGCTGCGGCGTGGGCGCCCACGTCCTCGCCCCGTGCGCGCCGGTCGCCGAGGGTCTGGGCCGCCTTGAGCAGGTGCCAGCCCAGGCCCTGGCCCAGCTGCAGCGCGCCCTGGCGGAAGACCAGGCCGTCGCGGTAGTCGTTGGTGGCCACGATCGGAACGATGGCCCGCAGCCCGGCGGGAGCGTGTCCGCTGACCGCCAGCTGCGACATCCCCAGGTAGGAGGGCCCGAACATCGCGATGCGGCCGTCACACCAGGGCTGTTCGAGGATCCAGGCCAGCGTGTCCAGGCCATCGGCGCCCTCGTTTTCGAACGCGTGCAGCTCCCCCTCGGAGCCTGCGGTGCCGCGGCAGTTCTGGACCAGCACGGCGAAGCCCTCGGCGAGCGCGGGGAGCACCGGAAGCGACCGGCTCATGGGCTCGCTGTAGGGGGTGCGCACCAGGATGACGGGATGCCCGCCGCCGGCGGCCGGCCGGTAGAGGGTGGCGGCGAGGGCGACGCCGTCGCGCATGGGCACCCGGATCGTCTCGATGCCGGTGGTCCCGAGGACCTCAAGGGTGGACTTCACTGTGACTCCCGCTCTGCACAAGATGCCGCTGTAGGTGGTGGGGACGTGGCGGTCGGCGGCCATCTTCCGGGGAAGTGTGAGCTGCCACACACACCATAGCCACGGGCTCAGGTGCGTTTTTGTCTCAATTTGAGACTCGATTCGGCGTCCGGTTGAAGGCGCGCGAAGGGACGGCAACGACGCCGGCGGCGCGGGGCCCCGGCGAGCGTCGCCCCTTTTCCTCAGTGGCCTGTTTTAATCAGCGACCATGGGTACGGGTTCCGGCGAAGGCTGGAAGCCCCCGCCGGAACCCGCCCCGCCGGCCGGAACATGCCCGGCCGAATCGCAATCGGCCGCGGGCGTCAGGCGGCCACGTAGCCGTTCGGGTCGAGCACGAACTTGGTCGCGGCGCCGGCGTCGAACTCGGCGTAGGCCTCCGGCGCCCGCTCCAGGCCGATCGCAGTGGCGTTGACCGCCTTGGCGATGTGGATCCGGTCGTGCAGGATCGCCATCATCAGCTGCCGGTTGTACTTCATCACCGGGCACTGGCCGGTGGCGAAGGACAGCGACTTGGCCCAGCCGGTCCCGAGGCTCAGGGAGAGGCTGCCGCGCTGCGCGGCAGCGTCCACCGCGCCGGGGTCCCCGGTGACGTAGAGCCCGGGAATGCCGATCCCGCCGCCGGCCACGGTCAGGTCCATCAGCGAGTTCAGCACCGTGGCAGGGGCCTCGGCCGCAGCGT
This sequence comes from Arthrobacter ginkgonis, assembly GCF_039540195.1. Classification (NCBI taxonomy): domain Bacteria; kingdom Bacillati; phylum Actinomycetota; class Actinomycetes; order Micrococcales; family Micrococcaceae; genus Arthrobacter; species Arthrobacter ginkgonis. The sequence goes on from NZ_BAABEO010000020.1 coordinate 220,724, forward strand.
GCCCGTGGCCGTGCCCGCGGGCCTCGAAGCCGACGGCGTCGATGCCGCAGTCGACCTCCGGGACCCCCAGGAGCTGTTCGATCTGGTCGGCGGGGTCCCCTTCGCCCACGTTGATGGCCTCGCACCCGAAGGAGCGGGCCTGGGCCAGGCGGTCCTCGTTCATGTCGCCGACGATGACGACGGCGGCGCCGAGCAGCTGTGCGCTGGCGGCGGCGGCCAGCCCGACGGGTCCGGCGCCGGCCACGTAGACCGTGGAGCCGACCCCGACCCCGGCGGTCACGGCGCCGTGGAAGCCGGTGGGCAGGATGTCGGAGAGCATGGTCAGGTCCATGATCTTCTCGAGCGCCTGGTCCCGGTCGGGGAACCTGAGCAGGTTCCAGTCCGC
>NZ_BAABEO010000020.1:221184-242439 GCF_039540195.1 Arthrobacter ginkgonis
AGGCAGATTCCCGTCTTGCCTTCCTTGCACATGCGGCACCGGCCGCAGGAGATGTTGAAGGGGACCGAGACGATGTCTCCGACGCGGATGAATTCGACGTCGGGGCCCACCTCGATGACCTCGCCGGTGATCTCGTGTCCCAGCACCAGGCCCAGCGGGGCGGTGGTGCGGCCGCGGACCATGTGCTGGTCCGAGCCGCAGATGTTGGAGGCCACGGTGCGCAGGATGACGCCGTGCGGAACCTTCCGCCCCACATTGGCCGGATTCACGCCGGGCCCGTCCTTCAGTTCGAAGGTGGGGTACTCGGTGTCGATGACCTCCACGCGCCCGGGGCCCTGGTAGGCGACGGCTCGATTTGATGACATGGGACTTCCTTCCGGCAATGACGACAGATTGTGGGGTGACTGGAGTCACACAACCCGCCTAGACTACCTATCCCCATAGTTATTGTCAGCAACCACGAGTCTCAATCGTGCGACTCCCGTCCGGAAGGTCCTTGCGATCGCCCGGCATCCCGCCGTTCCCGACGAAGGAGCCACATGCCCCCGCCGCAGCCAATCCGCCCGGCCCCGCCCGCGGGCACCGGGTCCGTCACAATGCGTGCTCTGAGCCTGCTCGAGTGCTTCGGCCCGGGGCGCTCGCGGTTGAGCCTCTCGCAGCTGGCGCGGTCATCGGCGCTGCCGCTGTCCACCGCCCACCGCCTGGTGCAGGACCTCGCCGCGTGGGGCGCGCTCGAACGCGACGAGGATGGTCGGTACCGGATCGGGGCGCGCCTGCGCCAAGTGGCATCGATGGCCGACCACGACGTGCCCCTGTCCCGCCACGCGCTGCCACTGATGTCGGATCTCGCCCAACGGACCGGACACACCGTTCTGCTGGCGGTTCTCCAGGGCACCGGGATCGTGTTTCTCGAACACGTCATTGGCTCCAAGGCGCCCTTCAGGCCGCGCCCCGAGCCGCATCTCATCCTCACCACCGCGGCCGGGCTGCTGCTCTCCGCGCATGCCGACGCCGCGACGCTGGGGCGCATCCTCGAGGAGCATCTTCCCCCGGCCGCACCGCCCGGCACCTCACTTCCCGATGCCGCGGCGCTCGGCCGCGAGCTGGCGCGCATTCGGCGCGATGGCCACAGCTCGACCTCGCGGTCCACCCATCCCTACTACACGGCGGTGGCGGCACCGATCCGCACCGCCCCCGGCGCCCCGGTGATCGCCGCGCTCTCGGAAGTCGGCGTGGCAGCCCACGCCGATCCCCGTGGACGTGACGCCCCCATGAGCCCTGCCGCCTGCCTGGCCGCCGCGGCCGGCATCACGGCCGCCCTCTCGGGATCCTGAACCCCGCGCCGGGCCGGAAAGGCTTCCGGCATCCGGAAGCCGCGCCCCGCGGCGGCGGCCACGGTGACACAGTCGTGCCACCTCCGTGGCCACGGATCCGCCGGAGACCGAGCACACCACCGCCGAAAGGGTTCCACCATGACCGCCACCCCCACCCAGCAATACGACGACCGCATGCCGAGCCTCGGCGCCGAGGTCATCGAGGGCCTCGTCAACATCGTCGGCAGGGACGCGGTCATCGTCGACCGGCCGCTCCTCGAAGACCCCGAGCACCCCCTCAAGGATCCCTACTGGATCCCCGACAACCACCGCTATTCGCCCGCGGCCGCGGTGCTGCCCTCCAGCGTCGAGGAGGTGCAGGGCATCGTGGCGCTGGCCCACGAGCACCGGATCCCGATCTGGACGCATTCGCAGGGACGCAACAACGGCTATGGCGGCCCGTCGCCGCGGGTGAGGGGATCCCTGAACCTCAGCCTGCGGCGCATGAACCGCATCTTGGAGATCAACGAGGAACTGGCCTACGCCGTCGTCGAGCCGGGCGTGCGCTGGTTCGACCTCTACGACGAGCTGCGGCGGCGCGGATCGCGGCTGATGGTCTCCATCCCCGACCTGGGCTGGGGCAGCGTTGTCGGCAACTCGCTCGACAACGGGGTGACGTACCTGCCCGTGGGACAGGACTTCGGCGCGCCCTGCGGCCTCGAAGTGGTGCTGCCCGACGGGCAGCTCCTGCGCACCGGCATGGGCGCGATGAGCGGCAACCCGTCCTTCCACATCTACAAGCGGGGCGTCGGCCCTGTCCTGGACCCGCTCTTCATGCAGTCGAACCTCGGCATCGTCACCCGGATGGGCATCTGGCTCACCCCGCAACCGGAGGTCTTTGCCCCGCTCACCCTGACCATCGCCCACGAAGCCGACCTGCCGGCGGCCATCGACACGATCCGCGAACTCAAGCTCAGGAACCAGCTGCGCGGCTCGCCCTGCCTCTACAACACGCTGATGGCGGCCACCATGACGGGAGCCAAGGACGCCATTGCCGCCGCGGCGCAGGGGATCATGCCGGACGAGGACATCGAGCGCATCGCCCGGCAAACGGGGTTGGGACGCTGGTATGTCCGGGCCGCCCTGTGGGGCAACCGGGAGGAAATTGAGGTCCAGCTGCGCAGCGTCCGTGCCGCCTGGGAAAGGATTCCCGGCGCAACCATCACGGTGTCCGGCCACTACGCGCCGGACGAGTACGAATCCATCGAATCGATCTCCGACCGGATCCTGGCCGGCGTTCCCAACCTCGATGTCATCAAGCACAAGGACGAGGGCTTCGCCCACATCGGGCTCTCGCCCCTGGTCCCCCTGCAGGGGCACCGGGTCCAGGAGGTGGTCGAACTCATCCGGACCATCACCCACGAGCAGATGGGACTCAACTTCAAGGCGGGAATCCTGGTGACCGGCGACCGGTCCTGTGCGGTGGTGGCCAGCATCAACTTCGACCGGCGCGATCCGGTCCAGGCCGCGCACGCCTACGAGGTCGGGCGCACGATGATCCGGGAGGTCGCGCGGCTGGGCTACACGGAGTACCGGACCCATCTGGACCTCATGGACGACGTCGCCGGCCTGCTCGACTTCAACGACCACGCCTACCGGCGCTTCTGCGAACGCATCAAGGACGCCGTCGACCCCCGCGGCATCCTCTCGCCCGGGCGCTACGGGATCTGGCCCGGCGGCGCGGGACCCGCGGGAGGCGACTAGGCGACGCGCAGCGCCGCCATCGCCGTGAGTTCGACCCGCATTCCCGCGATTCCCAACCGCTCGACTCCCAGGGCGCAGCGCACCGGGCGGGGCGCCGGGAAGTACTCGCGGTAGATCTCGTTGAACACTGCGCGGTCTGCCATCTCCGGGAAGTAGATGGTCAGGTGTCCCACCAGGGCCAGTCCGGACCCGGCCGCCTCCAGGGCGGTGCGCAGGTTGTCGAGGACCTGCCGCGACTGCTCTTCGATGCCCTCGGGCAGGGACCCCTCGGGGGTCAACGGGATCTGGGTGGTCAGCACCATCGATCCGATGGTGGCGGTGTCCGAGTAGAGCGAGGTTTCCGGGTCGGTGCCCGGCTCCGGGATCAGTGTCAGCGGTGAACTCACGGTGGCGGTGTCCTATCTGGGGAAGGGGCGGGGATCCCGTTGGCCGCATGCGGCGCGGGGGAGGCGGCGCATGCGGCCAACGGGTGGCCGGCGGGTGGCACGGAGGGGTCAAGGCCATGCCGCTCCCGCCCGGCGGTGGCGCAGACACGTTGGCTGCGCAGATCCGTTGGCTGCGCAGCTCGGCCGGCTACTTGGCGGTGTGGCTCGTCGATTCGGCGATCATCGCCGATTCGAGGCCCCACTGGGCGAAGATCTCCTTGTAGCGCGGGGTCTCGATGAGCTTGGCGAAGGCGGCCTGGAACGCCGGGGCCAGGTCGCTGCCCTGCGGCAGGGCGATGCCGCCCTCGACCTGGTGGAACACCTCGCCGGCGGTCTTCAGCTTGCCGTTGGAGAGCTGTGCCACGTAGCCGGCCACCTCGGCGCCCATCCCGGTGGTGTCGGCGCGGCCGCTGGTGACGGCGAGGGTGGCCTGGTCCTGGGACTTGTAGCCCTGGATGACCACCGGTTCGCGTCCCTCCTCGGCGCAGGTCTTGTTGGCGTTCTCGGCGTAGGTCATCTCGTAGGACCCGGAATGCAGCGCCACCGTGCGCCCGCACAGGTCATCGAACGCGTTGATCGGTCCCTTGGCGTCGTCCGGGCGGACCAGGTACTGCGATCCGCTCTGGAAGAAGGAGACCATGTCGACCTCCTTGACGCGCTCGTCGGTGATCCAGAATCCGGCAAAGCTGGCATCGTAGCGTCCCGACTTCAGGGCCGGCACGATCGAGTCGAAGGCCACGACCGTGGGCTTGACCTCCAGGCCCATCAGGTCGCCTGCGGCCTTCCACATTTCGGGTTCGATGCCCACCATCCGGTCGCCCTGCATGAAGTTCATCGGAGGGTAGGCGTTGTCCACGGCGATCTCGATACTGCCCGCGTCGCGGAACTCCTGCGGCACCAGGGCCTGGATCTGCGGGTCGGCGGCGGCCGCGGGAGCCGATGCGGTGGTGCCGGCGTCCGCGCCGCATGCGCTCAGCGAGAGCGCGGCAACCAGTCCGACGGCGGCCAGGGACAGTTTTTGGGCGCGCTGGGGGAAGGCGAGGTGTTTCATGGGGTTCCTTCGGGAGGGCCGCGGCCTGGATCCGGCCACGGCGAACGGGGTGGAACTTGGGTGGAAAGATGGAACAAGCCGACGGGCGAGCCCGGCGAAATCAGAGCACCTTGGAGAGGAACGCCTGGGTGCGTGGGTGTTGGGGGTTGGACAGGACCTCGCGCGGGTGGCCGGACTCGATGATCTGGCCGTCATCCATGAAGACCAGCGAGTTGCCGACTTCCCGGGCAAAGCCCATTTCGTGGGTGACCACCGCCATCGTTATGCCGCTGGCGGCCAGTTCCTTCATCACGTCCAGCACCTCGCCGACCAGTTCCGGGTCCAGGGCGCTGGTCGGCTCATCGAACAGCATCACCTTCGGTTTCATGGCCAGAGCCCTGGCGATCGCCACGCGCTGCTGCTGGCCTCCGGAGAGCTGGCTGGGATAGTTCCCATGCTTCTGGCCCAGGCCCACGCGTTCGAGCAGGGCCATGGCTTCCTCCCTCACCGCCGCCTTGTCGCGGCGCTGCACCTGCAGAGGTGCCTCCATGACGTTTTCCAGGGCCGTCATGTGGGCGAAGAGGTTGAAGCGCTGGAAGACCATTCCCACGTTTTCGCGCTGCTTGCCCACCTCCCTGTCCCTGATCTCGTAGATCCGCCCGTTCTTCTCGCGGTAGCCAACGAGTTGGCCATCGACGCGGATCTGTCCGGCGCCGATCTTCTCCAGGTGGTTGATGCAGCGCAGCATGGTCGATTTTCCGGAGCCGGAGGGCCCCACGATGCACATCACGTCGCCGGCCTGCACCTGCAAATTGATGTCCTTCAGGACGTGGAAGTCCCCGTAGTGCTTGTGGACGTTCTTCAGCTCGATGATGGGGGCGTTCATGGTCACTTCCCTCCCGTTTTCCCGGTGGTGCTGCGCGAGAGCAGCGTGCGGCGGGGCCCGGCCGCGGAGGACAGGTCGCTCTTGGCAAAGCGCTTCTCCAACTGGGCCTGCCCCATCGACATCAGCGACGTGATCAGCAGGTACCAGAGCGCTGCGGCGATCAGCAGCGGGATCGTCTGGAAGGTCTGCGCGGAGATCAGGTTGACCTGGTACATCAGGTCGGCCACGGCCACCACCGAGACGAGCGAGGTGCTCTTGAGCAGGGTGATCGTTTCGTTGCCCGTCGGCGGGATCATCACCCGGTACGCCTGGGGCAGCACCACCCGCCGCAGCGCCTTGCCGCGGCTCATGCCCAGGGCACTGGCCGCCTCCAGCTGGCCCTTGTCCACCGAGGCGATGCCGGACCGCACGATTTCGGCCATGTAGGCCGCCTCGTTGAGGATCAGCCCCAGCAGGCTCGCGGCGATCGGGGTGATCACGGCGTTCGCGTCGAGGCTGGCAAAGGTCGGGCCCCCGAAGGGCAAACCGATCTTGATCTGCGGGAAAAGCACCGCGAGGTTGTACCAGAAGACCAGCTGGACCAGCAGCGGGGTGCCGCGGAAGAACCAGACGAAGGCCCAGGAGAGCCAGGCGGCGAGCGGGTTGGAGGAAAGCCGCATCACTGCCAGCAGCACCCCGAGCAGGATGCCGGCCGCCATCGAAACGACGGTCAGCCACAGTGTCAGCCACAGCCCCTGCAGGATCGGCTTGGCGAAGAGGTAGGAGCCCACCACGCCCCACTCGAAATTGGGGTTGGTCACCAGGACCACAATGCCCTGGGCGACGGCGACGGCAAGGATTGCGGCGAAGATCCAGCGCCCGGGGCGGCGCAGCGGGATGATCTTGTCCACGGGGGCCGCAGGCGCGGCCTCGGGGGAGGCCACCCGGGAGATGGTGTTCATGCCATCACCTCGTCGTAGAGGCGCATCCAGTTGCCGCCCATGACGGCCGCGGCCTCGGACTCGTCCAGGCCCTGGCGGCACAGTCCCTCGGACAGTGCGGCGAACGGCTCCATCGAGCGGAACCACTCCGGATCGTCGTCGCCCGGGTTGGACGCGGAAGCGGCCCCGAAGTTGGCCTGCCGGGTCCAGCGTCCCTCCCGCATCCAGCGCAGCGACTGCTCGTCGGTCGTCCCGCCAAGGTCGGAGCCGATCCCGACGTGTTCGATGCCGGCGATCCCGGCGGTGTGGACGACCATCCTGCACCAGTCGTCGAGGGTGGCGGCGTAGTCGGGTCCGGTGAGGTTCGGATACAGCGCGCACCCGATCACCCCGCCGCGTTCGGCCAGCGACTTGATGACGCGGTCGGAGACGTTGCGCGGGTGGGCGCAGAGGCTGGCGGCGTTTGCGTGGGTGACGGCCACCGGATGTGCGGAGGCCTCGATGGCGTCCAGGCAGGTCTGCTCGCCCACATGGGACAGGTCCACGAGGATTCCGTTCCGGTTCAGTTCCCCGACGATCTCGCGTCCGTAGCGGGTCAGGCCCGCATCGATCCCCTCGTAGCAGCTGGAACCCACGTCGTTTTGCGTGTTGTAGGTCAGCTGGAAGACGCGGACGCCCAGCTCCGCAAAGAGCTCGACGAAACGGATGCGCCCCTGCATGGCCGAGGTGTTCTGGAAGCCGAGCAGCAGGGCCGTGCGGCCCGAGGCGGTGATCTCGCGGATGTCCTTGCCGTTGCGGGCGATCGCCACCAACTGGTCGTTGGCGGCCACCAAGTCCCGCCAGCGGGCGATCGAATCCATGGCTTCGATGGCGTCGTCCCAGAATCCGCAAGTGACGGTGGCGCAATCGACGCCGCCGTCCCGCAGCGCCTGGAATGCGGCGGCGTCAAAGGCCCCGCTTTCCATGGCGTCGACGCGCAGCGTGGGTGAAATGGTCATGGGAAGCTTCTTCCGTCCTTGCTCGTGGTGCTGTGCTATTCGCCCGACGGGCTGTGCCAAAGTCTGTGCAGGGATTCGGCTCCGGCCTTGAGGGTCTCTGCCACCTCGTCGATGTTCATGCGCTCGGCCGGGCCGAGCACACCGAGTGCGCCGATGCAGTAGCCGCGGTCATCCGTGATGGGGACCGCCACGGCGGTGATCCTGTCCTCGTCGTTCGGATCGTCGGCCGAAACCGCGTAGCCGAGGCGGCGGGCCTTGGCCAGTTCCGACTGCATCGGCAACCGAACCCCGCTGGCGAGCAAATCCTCGACCACCGACGGTTCGGCAAAGGCGACGAGCACGCGCCCGGAGGCGCTCTCGTCCAGCGGCCAGGAGATCTGGTCACCGATATCGGCCCGGATACGCCGGCGGGGTTCGCACCGCTCAACGATGTAGGCCTCGTCGTTGCCCAAGACCGCAAGGAAGGTCGCTTCCCTCGTGGTCTCGGTCAGCTGACGCATCAACGGACGGACCCGGTCCCCCAACGTCGCCTGCTCGAAGGCGGCACGCCCCACCCGGCCGGCCCGCATGGTCAACCGGTAGGAGCCGTCCTCGAGCTGATCAAGCCAGCCGGCGGCCACGAAGGTCACCAGGTGCTGGTGCAGGGTGGCGCGGGACCATCCCAGCTGCTTGCTCAGGACCGGGGGTTTGACCGGACGGCGGTGTTCCGCGATCGCCTCCAGCAGGGCCAGCGCCCGGCTGGCCGAGCTGAGGGTCCGCGTGGTCGGCTTCGAAGTGAGGGACTCTTGTTCGTCTGTTGTATACGTCATTTGCAGATGAGCTTACGATGAGACACCCATCACGACAACACTTTCGGGAAAATTGCCCGAAAAACCCCGGAAAATTAACTCCTTGCCTAACTTTAGGTGTTGCGTATGATTGACGTCGTCATGCATAAACAGACGTATTGCAGGACATGAGCTGTCCACTTCTAGAGGAGATCGAATGATCCAGACCCGGGATCCCGGCGTTGTGATGACCCCCGAACGGCTGGGGTCGCTGCAGCCAACCCGCCTAAGCGCCGCCCGCACCATGATCGACAAGATGGTCACCGAACGGTGGCGCATCACCCGCCCCGAGTTCTCGATCGACGGGACGGGCAACGGCACGGCGCGCTACCACGTCGAGGTCAGCGAGGACTGGTCGTTCGAATTCGTGGTCTTCTCCACGGCCCCGGATCCCGCCGCGGAGCGGACCGACCGCATCATCGGCAAGAGCTGGGACATGATGGGCGCCCTGCTGGAGGGTGCCGCCACCGATGAGGGCATCGACCAGACCAAGGTCGAACTGCCCAAGCTCTACGGCGGCCGCGCCGCCGAGGGAACCCTGATCTGGTGCCGCGCCAACCGCTCCATGCGCGCCTTCGACCTGACGGTGGAGAGCCTGCGCGCCGGTCACCAGCCCCCGGCCGAGATCCTGGGAGCCGTCTGCTACCTGATGCGCAACACCGGCCTCGACGGCAACGGAACCTTCGGCACCAAGTCCTTCGCGGCCTACGAGGCCGACCACCCGCTGCGCACCCCCTACCACGCGCAGATGCTCACGTCCTACCTGATGCGCGAGTTCAGCCTGGACCTGGCCGAACACATTGCCGCCTCCGGCAGCGACACCGCGGTGCCGCTGGACGAGGGCTTCCGCCGCTTCCTGGGACTGGGCAACGCCTCCGGCCTGGGATTGATCATGTTCATGAAGAACCACCCGCAGATGGCCGACCGCTGGCTGACCCTGCGCGAGGAGGCCCTTGCCGCCGCCCGTTCGCTCACCGTGGACCCGGACGACGCCGTGCTGGCCGCGCTGGACGCCCGCCTGGCCAAGGCCGCGGCCTACCGCGCGCAGGACCGGATGCGCTACACCTACCAGCCCGGAGGATCCCAGGTCAGCGCCGAACTCGAACGGATCCGCGAAGTCCTGGCCGAGCTGCGCCAGGAGGCCACCGGCCCCGGCCTGCTGCTGGACGGGCTCTACACCCGTGCCGCCGCGGAGGTCAGCACCGAAGGCCACGAGTTCCTCTGCTCGCTGCTTATCGACCTGGCGCCGATCAACATCGACGACCTGGCGGAGGCACTGACCGTGCCCGAGGCAACCGCGCCCTCCCCGGGCACCAGCATTGCGGAACTGCGCGCCCTGCTCGCCGGGGAGTATGGCTGGGCCGCCGGGATCGACCTGGCCGAGGCCGGCGCCCGCCACTACGCCTGGTACAAGTCAGCCAATGCCGAGGAGCCGCGCCGCGGCCCGCTCGCGGACCTGCCCGAGGTCTTCGACGACATGACCTTGGACCTGGCCCTGGAGGTGCAGGAACTGCTGGAGGCAACCGCCCCGCTGGATCCCGCCTCCAGCGTCGGGCGCTTCCTGGGCGAGAACCCGCGCTTCCGCGCCGCCGTCGAGCGCATGCTCACGCTGCGCGGGCACCGCTACCACTCGGTCCGGGCGAACCTGCGCCACGAGAAGTTCAACCCCTCCCACATCATCCGGCTCTTCAACAGCGCCTTCTACGGCCTGGACAAGACCAAGGAGGATGGCCCGGTGGGCGTGGTGGGCGTGATGTTCCACGGCGCCCCCACCCCCGCAGACATCGCCGCCGGCCAAGGCCGGGACTGGCCCTTTCCCGCAGAACCAGAGGTGTAACCATGAGTGACTCGAAGCTGACTCCCCCCGCCGGCGACGCGGCCATGAGCGTGCGTGAATGCCGCCTGATCACCGAGCGGCTGCTCGTGGCCGCCGGGACCCTCCCGGGCGAGGTTCCGGCCGTCCGCGACGCCGCGCTGCTGGCCGAGATGCTCGGGCTCGGCGTCATGGCCCACCTCTACGGGCACGGGCTGCACGCCCCGGCCTCGGCCCCGGGCGTGCGGATCGACGGCGCAACTGCCACGGTCGAGGCCGGCGGAGCGCTGAGCCTGTACCTGGTTCCGGCGCTGCGGGACCTGATCATCGTGCATCCCGGCCTCAAGCGCATCCAGGTCAACGCGACGGAACGCGGCGGCTTCCTGGCCGTGCTCGACGCGCTGCCCGAACTGGCCGCCCGCACCGTGGCGATCGCCCCTGCGGACGGCGCCCCATTGGACGGCAACGCGGCGCAGTCGGTGGTGCTGGAGATCGCCGCGGCGGCCGCGCCCAAAGGCCAGGAGCACGTGTTGCGGGCGCACCGCGACGGGCTGCCGGTGCCGGGTGCGGTGTGGCTGGAGCTCTATCTGCGCTCCAATGCGGCGCTGCTGGAGGAATCCGCCCTTACGCGCCGCCATGCGGGGCACCAGGACGTGGACTCCAGCGGCCGGATCGTACGCCCGATGGACGACGACGTCGACATCGAACACGCCTTGGCCGCGGCCGCGAACTAGGCGGCCAGTCAGTCCCGGCACCGGTCTCGGCCCGGTGCCGGGCTACGCCGCCGCCGCTTGCAGGGCGATGTCGAGCAGGTGCCCGGCGGCCCCTGCAGGGCGGTGGCCGCCGAACCAAATGGCCCGCAGGTCGCGCCCGAGCGTCCCGCCGGCCACGGGGACCTGGAGCAGCCGTCCGTCCCGGAGCGCGCCCTGCACCGCGAGGTTGCTCAGCACGGCGGGACCGAGCCCGGCGATGACGCTCTGGCAGATCGCCGAATTGCTGTTCAGCTCGGCCACGGGCCGGGCCCTGCCGGGGCCGATGGCCGCGTCCAGCGCGGCACGGGTGCCCGATCCCTCTTCGCGCTCCACCAGGGACGTGGAGGCCAGCTCCTCCAGGGTGAGCGGGGCCGTCCGCCCCGCCCACGGATGGCCGGGAGAAACGACGACGACGAGGCGGTCGGCCACGATTCGGAGGCTGCGGATGTCGCCGGGGGTGTCCGGGGTCTCGATGAAGCCGAGCGCCAACTCCCCCGAGCGCACCCCCTCGATCACGTCCCGGGAGTTGCTGATGCGCAGGGTGGTCTGCACGTCCGGATGCCCGCTCCGGTAGGTGCTGATCCACCCCGGGGCGAGGTATTCGGCCACGGTCATGCTGGCGCCCACCACCAGTTCGGTGGCCGTCGTCGCCGCCAGGGCCGCCGCGCCGGCGGAGAGCCGCTCGACGGCGTCGATCACCTCCCGCGCCCATTCGACGGTCAAGGTGCCCTCGACGGTCAGCCGCGATCCCCTCGTGGAACGGCTCAGCAGCGGGTAGCCCAGCCGCCTCTCGAGGGTGGCGACGGCGCGGCTGGCGTTGGACTGGGCCATGCCGATCGAGCGCGCCCCGGCGCTCAGGCTGCCGGAATCGGCAATGGCCACCAGCAGGCGAACCGCCGGAAGCTGAAGCCACTGGTGAGCGGGCTGGCGCGGAGGGGTTTCCCGGGGCATATCAGGATCATATGCCCCGATGGCGGATACGCGGCTACCCCGCCCTGCGGCCGCATGCCACGGTGGAAGGCATGGAACCGCACCATCCCGCCACGGCCGACGGCCCCTCCGCCCCGGAGCATCCGGCGGCACACCCCAAGGCCCCGGCGCCCTGCGGCCGGTGGGCCCGGTTCGCCCCCGGGCTGGCGGCCTGCGCCGTGGCCGCAGCCGCCGCCCTCTCCGTTGCCCCGTTCCTGACCGGGGTCAGCCCACTGCTGCTCGCCATCCTGCTCGGGGTCGCAGGGCGCAACCTGCTCGGCGTGCCGGCGTCCTGGGCGGCCGGGGTGCAGGTGTCCGCAAAGAAGCTGCTGCGCACCGGCATCGTCCTGCTCGGGCTGCAGCTTTCCCTGTCCGAGATCCTGGGTCTGGGGGCCGGCACCCTGCTGGTGGCCGTGGCATCCGTGGGCATCACGTTCGCTGCGACCCTGTGGACCGGCCGGCTGCTGGGCATCGAGCCGAGCCAGCGGCTGCTCATCGCCTCCGGCTTCTCCATCTGCGGGGCGGCAGCCGTGGCGGCGACCGAAAGCGCCACCGAGGCGGAAGAGAAGGACGTGGTCACCGCGATCGGACTGGTGGTGCTGTTCGGCACCCTCATGATCCCGCTGGTTCCCTTTCTGGGCACGACGCTGGGGATGCCGCAGGAGGCCCTGGGCCTGTGGATTGGGGCATCGACCCACGAGGTCGCCCAGGTCGTCGCCGCCGGCGGCGCCGTCGGCAGCGCGGCGCTGGCCGTGGCCGTCGCGGTGAAACTGGCCCGAGTCCTCATGCTGGCCCCCGTCATCGCCGGCATCGGCTGGCACCGGCGGCGCACGCAGGCGGAGGCCGGCGCCGGCAAGCGGCCGCCGATCATCCCGCTGTTCGTCCTGGGGTTCATCGTGGCGATGCTGCTGCGCACCGCCGGGTTCCTGCCCACCCAGTTCCTCGACGCGGCCACGTGGCTGCAGACGGCCCTGCTGACGGCCGCCATGTTCGCGCTCGGCCTCGGCGTCCACCTCCGCGGCCTGGCCACGGTGGGCGGAAAACCCGTGGTGCTGGCCCTGGTCTCCACCCTCGTCATCCTCGCGGTCTCGCTCGGCGGAACGCTGCTCTTCCCGCCGGCCTCCTGAGTCGCGCCGAAGGCCTTCCGCTTGACCCCGCCGGACGTGCCGGGCACGCTGGGGCACGAGGCGGAAGCCGGACGCGAACGCCTGCGCGGACGGGCGCAGCGCGGGCCAACCGCCGGTCCCAAGGGAAGGCGGAAAACGATGAGGGCCATGACCTACGCGCGCTACGGCGGTCCGGAGGTGCTCGAACCCACCGAGGTCCCGACACCCAAGGTGCCGCCGGGGTCGGTGCTGATTCGGGTGAGGGCCGCGGGCGTGAATCCGGTGGACTGGAAGATCATGGCCGGGGGCCTGGACCGGCTGATGGACGTGCACTTTCCGGTGATCCCCGGCTGGGACGTTGCCGGCACGGTGGAGGCCGTCGGATTCGACACCCCGGAGTTCTCCCCCGGCGACGAGGTCTGCGCCTACGGCCGGCGGGACTCGGTGGGCGGGGGAACCTTCGCGGAACTGGTCGCGTTGCCCGTGCACATGGTGGCGCCCAAGCCGCGGTCCCTCTCCTGGGAGCAGGCGGCCGGGCTGCCGCTGGCCGGCATGACCGCCCAGCGCACCCTCGACCGGCTCCGGCTGCGCGCCGGCGAGACGCTGCTGGTCCACAACGGGGCCGGCGGGGTGGGCCGGATCGCGGTGCAACTCGGCGTGGACCGCGGTGTGCGCGTGATCGCCACGGCGTCGGTGCGGCACCACGGACGGCTGCGCGGGCTGGGCGCGGAGCCGGTGGAGTACGGCGACGGGCTGGTGCGGCGGGTTCGGTCGCTGGCCCCGGACGGGGTCGACGCCGCCGCGGACTTCGTCGGCGGCGTCCTGGCGGACACGCTGGCGGTGCTGCGCGACGGCGGCCGCCACGCCTCGATCGCCGACCCGGGTGCCGCGGAGCAGCACGGAAGCTACATCTGGGTGCGCCCGGACGCCCGGGAACTCCACCGCCTCGGCATCCTGGCCGACGCCGGCAAGCTGACCGTCGACGTCGCCCGCACCTTCCCGATGGAGCAGGCGGCGGATGCGTTCCGGGCCAGCATGGAGGGCCACGCCGACGGCAAGATCGTCCTCACGCCGTTCCCGGCCTAGGGTCCCGCCGGCAGCACCCCGCACCACTATTCTCATTGAACGAGACACCCTTGGCGCGGGGTAGCGCAGCTCACACAGACTGGAGCGAGAACACCGGACCGCCCGGGGCGAACGCCTCGGGGCGGAGTCCGGTTGCCCATTCCGCGGACCCCCGAAGGAGACCCCCATGGCTGCCGAGCGCACCATCATCAAGACCCAGGTCGGCATCGTCGGCGGCGGCCCCGCCGGCCTGATGCTCTCCCACCTGCTCTCCAAGTCCGGCATCGAAAACATCGTCATCGAGAAGCGCGACCACGAGACCATCAGGAACACGCACCGCGCCGGCATCCTCGAGGCCGGCTCGGTCCGGATGCTCACCGAGACCGGCGTCAACGGCCGCGTGCTCACCGAGGGCCACCGCCACGACGGCATCGACCTTCGCTTCAACGGCGTGAGCCACCGCATCGACTTCCCCTCCCTGGTCGGGGAGTCCGTGTGGCTCTACCCGCAGAACGAGGTCTTCGTCGACCTCGCCGCGGCCCGCGAGCGCGACGGCGGCGACGTGCGCTACCTGGTGTCCGAGACCGAGGTCCTGGACCAGACCACCGCCACCCCCAAGATCCGCTTCACCGACGCCGAGGGCGAGCAGTTCGAGGTCCACACCGAGATCCTGGTCGGCGCCGACGGTTCGCAGGGCATCTGCAAATGGTCCATCCCGGGCGAGGAACGCACCGACAACTTCATCGAGTACCCGTTCGCCTGGTTCGGCATCCTCACCGAGGCCCCGCCGAGCGCCCCGGAGCTGATCTACGCCAACTCCGAGCACGGCTTCGCCCTGATCTCCCAGCGCAACGAGAACGTCCAGCGCATGTACTTCCAGTGCGAGCCCGACGAGGACGCCTCGAAGTGGACCGAGGAGCAGATCTGGGACGAGCTGCAGAAGCGCGTGGACGGCCCGGACGGATTCCAGCTCAAGCGCGGGCCCATCTTCGAGCAGATGGTGCTGAAGTTCCGCTCCTACGTCTGCGAGCCGCTGCGCTACGGCAACATGTACCTGGTCGGCGACGCCGGCCACACCGTCCCGCCGACCGGTGCCAAGGGCCTGAACCTGGCGTTCAACGACGTGCGCGTCCTCTTCGCCGCCATCGAGAAGTTCTACGCCGAGCAGGACTCCTCGCTGCTGGACTCCTACTCCGACGACGCCCTGGAGCGTATCTGGAAGGCCCAGAACTTCTCCTACTGGATGACCAGCATGCTGCACACCCGCAAGGACGCCACGCCGTTCGAGATCAAGCGCGCCCTGGGCGAGCTGAACACGGTCGTCAACTCCGAGCACGGCATGGCGTACCTGGCCGAGGGTTACACCGGCTGGCCCACCAAGTAGTCTGGCCCGCACCCGCAGCACCCCCACCCGCAACACCCCCTACCCCGAAAGGAGTGGACATGAGCACCGAAGAAACCCCGGAAAGCTTCGAGAACAGCCACGTGCTTGACCCCGCCGCCACCGCGGACTCCCAGGAGACCGTCAGCAAGGAGATCGCGGACATCCACGCCTCCTACCGCGAGGCCGTCGCCGACGGCGCCGCGGAGGAGACCCAGCCGCGCATCGACTTCGCCCCGTACCGCAGCTCCCTGTTGCGCCACCCGACCAAGAGCCTGCACCACGCGGACCCGGAGACGATCGAGCTGTGGAGCCCGGCCTTCGGCGAGCGCGACGTGCACGTCCTCGAGTCCGACCTGACCATCCAGCACAACGGCGAGCCGATCGGCGAGCGCATCGTGGTCCAGGGCCGCGTCCTGGACGGCGACGGCCGGCCGGTCTCCGGCCAGCTGATCGAGATCTGGCAGGCCAACGCGGCCGGCCGCTACGTGCACAAGCGCGACCAGCACCCTGCCCCGATCGACCCGAACTTCACCGGCGTCGGCCGCGCCATCACCGGCTCCAACGGCGAGTACCGCTTCACCACCATCAAGCCGGCCCCGTACCCGTGGAAGAACCACCACAACGCCTGGCGCCCGGCCCACATCCACTTCTCGCTGTTCGGCACGGACTTCACCCAGCGCATGATCACCCAGATGTACTTCCCGGGCGATCCGCTGTTCTCGCTGGACCCGATCTACCAGGCCATTACGGACCAGAAGGCCCGCGACCGCCTGGTCGCGACCTACGACCACGGCGTGACCAGCCACGAATGGGCCACCGGCTACAACTGGGACATCGTCCTGACCGGCAGCAACCGCACCCTGATGGAAACCGAGGAGGAGCACTAAATGGCACAGGCACCCGAACTGAAGCTGGCCCCGACTCCGGGCCAGACCATCGGCCCCTTCTACGGCTACGCCCTGCCGTTCGCCGACGGGGAGAAGCTCGTGGACCGCGCCCACCCGGGCTCGATCCGTCTGCACGGCACCGTCCGCGACGGCAACGGCGCCCCGATCCCGGACTCCCTGCTGGAGATCTGGCAGGCGGACGAGCACGGCACCATCGCGCAGGAGACCGGCTCGCTGATCCGCGACGGATACACCTTCACCGGCTGGGGCCGCACCGCCGTGGACAACGTGGGCCGCTACTCCTTCACCACGGTCAACCCCGGCGCCACCGAGGAGGGCAAGGCCCCGTTCATCATGCTCACCGTGTTCGCGCGCGGCCTGCTGAACCGCCTGTTCACCCGCATCTACCTGCCGGAGGACACCGAGGCCCTGGCCGGCGACCCGCTGCTCTCCTCGCTCCCGGAGGAGCGCCGCAGTACGCTGGTGGCGGTCCGCGAGGCCAACGGCGACCTGCGTTTCGACATCAACCTGCAGGGCGCTGAGGAAACCGTCTTCCTCAGCTACCCCCGCAACGCCTAACCTACGGGAGCACCATGACCCACCCCGACTACGGACTCCTCTCCCCCGCTTGGGCGGGAACCCCGGTGGCCGCCGTCACGGCGGACGGACCGGTGGTCCAGGCGATGCTGGACGTGGAGGCCGCCTGGGTGGCGGTGCTCGCCGACGCCGGCCTGGCCCCCGCGGAGGACGCGGACGCGGTCGACGAGGTCGCCGACGCGGCCCTGTACGACCTCGCCTCGCTCGCCGCGCGGGGCCAGGACGGCGGCAACCCGCTGATCCCGCTGCTGGCTGACCTGCGCGCGGAGCTGAAGAAGAACGGCGCCGGCGCCTCCGCCTCGGCGGCCGTGCACCGCGGCGCCACCAGCCAGGACATCGTGGACACCGCGCTGCTGGTGGTGGCCTCCAGGGCCGGCGCGCTGATCCGCGCCGACCTGCTGCGCGCCACGGACGCGCTGGCGGCGCTGGCCGGGGAGCACGCGGACACGCTCTGCGTGGCCCGCTCGCTGACCCAGCATGCGCTGCCCACGACGTTCGGGCTGCGGGCGGCGAACTGGCTCTCCGGCGTCGTGCTGGCCGCACGCCGGCTGGACGCCGCGCTGGCGGCCCTGCCGCTGCAGTGGGGCGGTGCCGTGGGCACGCTGGCCTCGCTCACCGACTTCCTCGAGCCCGACGGCGGCCCCGCCGTGGGCACCCTGACCGCCTCCCTCGCGGAGCGGCTGGGACTGGCCGAGCCGGCCGCGCCGTGGCACACCAACCGACTGCCCGTCACCGGGCTCGGCGCGGCCCTGGCGGACGTCGCCGCGGCCGCCGGCAAGGTGGCCGCGGACGTGCTGCTGCTCTCCCGCCCGGAGCTCGGCGAGGTCTCCGAACCCCAGGAGGAGGGCAAGGGCGGTTCCTCCGCGATGCCGCAGAAGCGCAACCCGGTGCTCTCGGTACTGATCCGCAACGCCGCGCTGGCCGCCCCGCAGCACGCGGCCCAACTGTTCCTGGCCGCCGGCACCGCCGTGGACGAACGCCCCGACGGGGCCTGGCACACCGAATGGGCGGCGCTGCGCGAACTGCTGCGCCTGGCCGGCGGGGCGGCGGCCAAGCTGGCCACGCTCGCCGAAGGCCTGGGCGTCCACCCTGACGCGATGGCACGCAACATGGAACTCACCGGGGACCTGCTGGTCTCCGAACGGCTGGCCTCCCGGCTGGCTCCGCTGGTGGACGGCGGCAAGGCGGCCGTGCAGCGGCTCATCCGAGAATCCCTGGGCACCCCGGACGCCCCCGGCGTTCCGCTGCGCCCGGCGCTGCGCGCCGCCGTGCCCGCCGAGGCCCTCTCCGACCAGGGGCTGGAGGAACTGCTGGACCCCGCCGGGTACCTGGGCCAGTACCAGGACTTCATCGACCGCATCCTGGCCGAACACGCCGGGTGGAAGGAATCATGACCCAACCCCAACTCACCGCGACGCTGCTCGCGCAGGACCCCGCCGGCGCGCCGGCGAAGCCCACGCTCCTCCTCGGCCCGTCGCTGGGCACCGGCGTCCGGGCGCTGTGGGGTCCGGCGGTCCCGCACCTGGCCGAGCGCTTCCGGCTCATCGCCTGGGACCTGCCCGGCCACGGCGCGTCGGCCCCGTCCGCGGCGGCGTTCTCGATGGCGGAACTGGCCGCCGCCGTCGTTGCCCTGGTGGAAGACCTGCGTGCCCAGGACCTGCATGCCGAGGACGCCCCCATCTACTACGCGGGCGTGTCCATCGGCGGGGCCGTCGGCCTGCAGCTGGGGCACGACCACGCCGGCCTGTTCGCCGGAATCTCCATCATCTGCTCGGCCGCGAAGATCGGGACCCCCGAGGCCTGGGCCGAGCGCGCCGAACTGGTGGCCGCGGCCGGCACCCCCACCCAGGTGGTCGGGTCGGCGCAGCGCTGGTTCGCCCCCGGCTTCATCGAGAAGCACCCGGTGGTCACCACCGACCTGCTGCACACCCTGCAGGACGCCGACCGCTTCTCCTACGCCCACGCGTGCGGCGCGCTGGCCGGCTTCGACCTGCGCGCCAGCCTGGCCGCCATCACCGATCCGGTGCTGGCGATCGCCGGCGCCCACGACGCCGTCTGCCCGCCCGCCGACGCCGAGGCGCTCGCCGCGGGCGTTGCCCGCGGACGGGCCGCCGTCGTGCCCTCCGCCGCCCACCTTGCCCCCGCCGAAGCCCCGGAGGAGACCAGCCGCCTGCTGCTGGACTTCTTCGGCGCAGACCTGTTGGAGACCGCCAATGACTGATTCCGCCCGCCTTCCCGGGGACCCCTACGACGCCGGCATGGCCGTGCGCCGCGAGGTGCTCGGCTCCGAGCACGTCGACCGCGCCACGGAGACCTCCACGGAGTTCACCGACGAGTTCCAGGAGATGATCACCCGCTACGCCTGGGGCACCATCTGGACCCGCGACGGGCTGGCCCGGCGCGAACGCTCGATGATCACGCTCACCGCACTGATCGCCGGAGGGTTCTGGGAGGAGCTGGAGATGCACGTGCACGCCGCGCTGCGCAACGGGCTCACCCCCGAGGAGATCAAGGAGGTGTTCCTCCAGTCCGCGATCTACTGCGCGGTCCCGGCGGCGAACACGGCCTTCAAGATCGGCAAGAAGGTCCTCGCCGAGTACGCGCGCCAGTAGCGGAGCGCATCCCCCGCGCCGCGTTTGGCCGAAGGAACCCTCCCCTCCCCCGCCTTTCGCCAAAGGACGACGTCGGGTTTGGGGTCCAAACCCGACATCGTCCTTTGGCGAAACGGGGGATGGTCGCAGCGTCCTTGGGCCAAAGGACGCCGAACGCAGGACGACGGCGGCACGTGGGTGCCGCCGTCGTCCTGCGTCGTGGGGGCCTGCGTTGTGTGGGCCTATGTCGTGCGAGCCTGCGTCAGCGGCGCTTGCCGAAGATGCTGACGTCGTCGTTGTTGACCAGGTCCGGCACCGTCCAGCCGTCGAGGTCGTATTCGGACATGCAGGTTTCGGCGAAGCCGGTCATCATGTCGGTGGTGCCCTGCGCCTGGGCGGCGAAGAGGAGCTCGGCCTTCACGTTCTCGTGGTTGCCGGAGTAGTTGCGCTCGTAGAGTTCGTGCCGGCCGCCGAACTCGGTGCCGATCGCGTCCCAGAGCAGCTTCATCAGCTTCACCCGGTCCACGGCCTGGATGCCGTCGGAGCCGCGCACGTACTTGTCCAGGTACGGGCGGATCTCGGGGGTCTTGAAGTCGTGGGCCGAGGAGTTCAGGTAGATCAGCCCGGAGGCGACGTCCTGCTCGATGATCTCCTTGATCCGCGGGTAGCCTTGGGCCATGAACATGCGGTACGCCAGCCCGTAGTCCAGCTTCGGCAGCACGGTCCCGCCCGGGCCCGCGTCCGGGTTCAGCGCCATGGCGTCCGCCAGCGCGTAGAACATGTTGCGCCAGCCGATCACCTCCCCGGCCCTGGCCTGCACGCCGCGGAAGTCCTTGGTCCCGGCGATCTCCAGCGCCTTGAGCAGCAGCCCGGCAATGAAGTCCAGCTTCACGGCCAGGCGGATGACGCCCTGGAAGGTGAAGCGGTTGATGAAGCCGGTCTGCGGGAAGAAGTTGTTGATCTTCTCCACGTCCCCGTAGGCGAAGACGTTCTCCCACGGGATGAGGACCTTGTCGAAGACGAAGACGGAGTCGTTCTCGTCCAGCCGCGAGGAGAGCGGGTAGTCGAACGGGGTGCCCATGACGGCGGCCTGGTGCGCGTAGGAGGCGCGGGAGATCAGCTTCACGCCCGGCGCGTCCATCGGGACCGTGCAGATCAGCGCGAACTCCTTCTTCTTGATCGGCAGGCCGTAGTGGGCGATGAAGTTGTACTGGGTGATCGCCGAGCCGGTGGCGACCACCTTGGCGCCGGAGACCACCAGGCCGGCGTCGGTCTCCTTCTCCACCTTCATGAACACGTCCCCGACCTGGTCCGGGGGCAGGTGGCGGTCCACCGGCGGGTTGATGATCGCGTGGTTCCAGTAGAGGACCTTCTCCTGGGATTCGCGGTACCAGCGCAGCGCGTTGTCCTTGAACGGCTCGTAGAAGTCGGGCATGCCTCCCAGGGTGCCCAGGAACGCGCCCTTGTAGTCCGGGGAGCGGCCCATCCAGCCGTAGGACATCCGGGCCCAGGTTTCGATCGCGGTGCGGGAGGCCTTGAGGTCCTCGACGGACCGGGCCGCCTTGAAGAACGGGTGGGTCAGGCCGCCGGAGCCGGTGTCGGTGGGGACCAGCAGCTTGGACGCGGTCGCCGGGTCGTGGAAGCCGTCGTAGAGACGGGCGGCCATCCGCACGGAATTGCGGAACGCCGGGTGGGTGGTCACGTCCTTGACGCGCTCGCCGTAGATCCAGACCTCGCGGTCATCGCGCAGCGACTCGATGTACTCGTCGCCGGTCTGCGGCTTGAGCGGGTTGGCGGTCGTGGTCCGCTCGCTCATGTCGGGAAGGGCGGTGGACGGGGTGTCCAGGATCTCGGTCATGGCTGGGTCCTTTCGGGTCCGCCCCGGGCGGCGTCGCCCGGGATCTGGGGTGTTGGGGTGTTGGGGTGTT
>NZ_BAABEO010000021.1:0-6925 GCF_039540195.1 Arthrobacter ginkgonis
TGCCCCTGAACGCGACCGCCGAACTCGCAGCATTCTTCGCCCCACTGCTCACCACGGACCAGCACGCCGACGCATAATCCTGCGCGCAGCATCCTGGGAAGGACGCCGACGACGTCCCGGTTGCGCCGGCACCGAACACAGCAGTTGAGTGAACACAGCAGCGCCTACGGCCGATGGCCGTAGGCGCTGCGTCACTCCATGTTTCGCGACCCCGCTCACCGCCGGCGCGGTCTGCGCGGTCGTCGCGGCGTGTTGGCTGGCTTTGACCTTGTCGGCGTGGGGGCCGTTCATCCAGGGGATGGTTTCGATCATGGTGGCCGGTGCCCGTGCGGCGCACGATGGTGGATTTTCCCAGCCCTGGTTTGCCCAGGATGAAGGCCTAGGGGATGCCGATGAGGGGTCAGCGGTCCCTCGGATTCTGGGAGGGTCCACTGACCGAAATCTCTGGGTTCCCCAGACTTCAGCCTGACGGTTTTGGGTGTTGGTTGAAGGTTCGGGTGAGTCGGGTGAAGGGGCATGGGATGGGGTGCGGTCACCGGAATCTAGCCCGGGTGGTGGGCTTTCTCCGGGTCTTCGGGTGAGTCGTCGCGCCGTTCCTTCACGAGCTTGCTGGCGCTGACCAGCCGCAGGGCGGTCACCAGCAGGATCCCGCCAAGGACATTGAATGCCAATACATAGGAAAACCAGCCGAGCCATTCGAGGTAGTGGATGTCCGCACCCGTGTGGATGGCGCCGAAGATCAGCAGCGAGTCCAGGATGGCGTGGAAGAGCTCCAGCCCGTAGAGCAGGAAGGCGCCGACGACGGCGGCCGCCATCTTGCCGGTGATGCTGTCGGTGCCGTGCTGCATGCGGGTCATCAACGTGATGGTGCTGCCGGCCAGCACGGCAAGGCACACGGTTGTCCAGTTGAACCCGGCGTCGAGATAGTGGGCGGCTTCCTTCGTGATGGTCTCGCTCCACTGCGGGAACGCCGTCATGATCAAAACCATGAACAGCCACCCGCCCGCCAGATTGGCTACGAGGGTGCCGCCCCAGAGCTTGCCGAGCTGCGCGTAGCTGGCCTCGCGTGCGACGACGGCCGCAATGGGCACCAGGAAGCCTTCCGTGAACAGTTCGCTCTTGGCCAGCAGGAGGGCGATGAGGCCTGCACTGAACGCCAGGCCCGCGAGAAGCTGGTTCCCGGTCTCGTGGAGAACACCGAGGTAGGCCATGACGCCGATGCCGATGTCAAACCCGCCGAACAGGCCGGTGATGAGCACGTCGCGGAAGGAGCGGTTCAGCCGTTGCGCGCCTTCCTCGACCATGCGGTCGAAGGATTCCTCCACCTCCTCCTCAACCGGGCCTGGATTGTCGCCAAGTTCCCGCCGTCGTTCATCGCCGTCGGTGTCGCTCATTCGTGTCGCCTGTCCGCCTGGAAATGTGTGGTCTTTCCATTGTCGTGTGGCATGGGACAAACGTCTCGCGCAAGACTCGAACCAGCCATCCCGCCGCCTTGGGGAGGCGGCAGACGGGTGCGCCGTATTGGCGTTCGGAAAACGCCGCGGGGAGCGGGGCAGGGGCGAGGGGAGGTGCACGTCCGGCTTAGCGGAAATTGCGCCCGGGCTCGGTCTCATTGGGGTGGCCGGTCTCCACGCGTTCGATCAGCACCCGTCCGGGTTCGCGTGCCTTCCCCTTGCCGGTCGGGGGAACGACCGCGTACCAGATCCGGCCGCCGTGGCTGAACTTGTACTGGTATCTGGCGTGGTCCTCGCCTTGGTAGGTCAGCGTGGCGAGGCCGCCGCGGAGAATGTAGCACAGGCCGGGTTGTTCGCGGTCGGGATGGACCGTGAGGTAGTCCCAGGCCTCGGCCAGCAGGTTCGCCGCCGTGGCCTTGGCATCCTGCCAGCCCTTTTCGGCCTCGCGCGTGATGAACTGCAGCACGTAGTCCGTGCTCTTGGAGGGGCGGGGAACGCCGGCGGTCTTTTTCGCCATCCCTACGGCCGTTCGGCGGCTACGGGCGCATCGAGGTAGATCAGGTCCGATCCGTCCGCGGGAATGCCTTCGGCGACCGCCGCCGCGGTCGCTTCCCAGGCCGACATCACCACGCCGAGCCGGCCGAAGTGTCCGACCGCGGCGCAGCCGCGCGCCACGTCCACGACTTCCTTGGCAAACTGCTCCTGCTCGGTGCGCGTCAGGAAGGTCAGCCACGGAAACGGTCCGTGGAGGCGCTCGATGAAGTCGCCGTCCCCCAGCGAGGCGGCGATGAGTGCCGAGGCAAGCCGCAGCCCATGGCGGTCGTTGCGGTGGCTGCTGGCCTTGGAGACCACCAGGTCCTCCTGGCCGCGCCTGGTCACCACGATGTCGCCCTCGTCGATGTGCGAGAGCACTTCCTTGGGTGAGCGCAGCAGCTCGGTAAAGGTCGCGGTCGTCGTCATGGCACCAGTTTATCTGATGTTTATCTGATTCCAAGCGTGCTGCTTCCACTGCGGTTGCGGCAGACTGCAACGGTCGGGATCCGCCGGTGCTTGCGCCGGCGGCGCCCTCCGCGGCCGCCTGTCCTCGATCGTGCCCCGGACGCAATCTCCGCTATCGGCGCCGGAAATCGGCTTTCACGGTCCCATGTTTCCCGGCCCAACTGTGGGCCTGGCTGATGGGAGACGGCCACCGGCGATATGATCCGGCAGGCCCTCGCCGCCAGCCTCAAAGACCGCCCTGACCAGGAAGCCGTCCGGACCCGCCTCATTGCCGACAAGCACCGGGCCACACCACTCCAGGCGGCCGGGCAGACGAAGGCGGTAGCTTCACCGCCGAGGCAGGAAACGTGAGAGCCCCCCGGCATCGGGCCGCCTGTAGGCGAGCTCGACGGCCCGATGCCGAGAAGAGGCCGGATGCGGCGACGTGGGTTCCGCGTGGATTTTCGGTTACGGCGGAGTCAGTGCCACAGCCCGAGCGCGAATTCGGCGATGATCGTGGCCAGCAGGAACGAGGCGATGATCGCGACCATGCCGACCGGAATGATCCTCCAGCCGATGCTCTTGAGCATCGGCAGGTCCTTGCCGAGGCTGAGGCCGGCGATCGTGAGCATGACGGTGATGACCGAGAGGAAGTTGACGCTCTCCGCAGCTCCCACGATCCAGGTCGCCAGGGGCGAGATCGGCGAAGTGGCGAGGGCGCCGAGGGTGATCACCACGATGATCGCGGGCAGCTTGCCCTTCGTTGCCCGGGCGGCCGCTACGCCGAGCACGGTGAGGAGCGACAGCAGCGCGTAGGTGGCGATCATCTCCCAGAGGAAGCCCTTCACCGCGATCGTCGTGACGATCACTCCGGCGGTGCCGATGATGGCCAGCGAGGTCCACAGCCCGACCTTGACCTTCGGGGCCTCGAGCAGGACGGCGGCGGTTGCGCGGGTCGCGGCGAGTTCCTGCTCGTCGAGCTTCGCGGCGCCGGGCAGCTTCGCGTCGGCGTTGCGGGTGAGCAGTTTGTAGGCCTTGTCGGCCAGCGGCAGGGAGACCCAGACGCCGATGTAGAGGCCGAGGACGCTCGTGATCAGGTTCGAGGTGGCTGCGACCGCGAGCACCTGCTCCTGCATCTCGGGGTGGGCGGCGACGATCACCCCTGCGGCGGCGGCCATCATTGAGCCCGAGCCGACGCCCGATCCCATCGCCAGGGCGATCGGGTCGAAGATGCCCATGGACACGCAGAGCGAGGCGATCAGGCTGACGATGACGGCGCCGAAGATCGTGCCGAAGATGTACATCGACAGCACGCCGCGGTATTGCGGGCTGTCGGAGCCGTAGCGTTCGCTCACCATCGCGAAGGAGGATTCGCGGTCGATCGAAAAGGTCGCTCCGACCGTCGCCGGTCCCATGCGCAGCAGCACGGCCAGGGGCAGCGCCAGCGCGATGGTGCCGAAGAGGTGTCCGAGCTCCTGCAGCAGCAGTGCCGGGCCCGCGTCCAGCAGCAGCGGAATGTTCGGGCCGATCGTGAACGAGAGCCGGGCGCACAGGACGAGCACGGCCAAGCCCATGATGACGGTGGCGGCCCGCTGCAGGTCGACGGGAACGGGCTTGATTTTCTGTCCCGACACCGCGGTGCCGGCGATGAGGCCCCAGATCATGGGCAGCAGCGTGACGGCGGCGGCTCCGAGGGGGATGACGACGGGGCCGATTGTCTGGGCGCCGGCGGCGATGCCGAGGATGAGGCCGGTGAGCACCCAGAGCTGGGGGCTTTTCAGGGTGAGCGTTACGGCGCTGGCGGTCGTTGGCGAGGCGGTGCCTTCGGTGGCGGCGCTCGTTTCGTACGTGGGCTTCATGACGGTACTCCGATGGGGAACGGGAGGCAGGCACTCGTCGTCGAGTGCGGCCTAGGCCTCGAGGGTGATTCGGGTGGCGCCGGCCGGGCGGTCCGCGGTGCGGCGGAGGAACTCGGCGCGCAGCCTGTCGTCGAACGCGACGTCGAGCACCGTCCAGGCCATGGACACGGCGGCGTCGATGGCAGCGGCGTCCGCGGCGGGGCTGGCGGCAGCGGCGGTGAAGTCGGGGTTGTGCGGGACGCCCTCCTGGCCGAGGAAGCCGATCATCGGGTGAATCGCCGGCACGACCTGGGACACGTTGCCCATGTCGGTCGAGCCTCCGGCCTCCCCGGGCCCTTCGATGATCGTGCGGCCCACGGCGGTGAGGTTGCGGTCCCACAGTTCGGCGAGCACCGGGTCGGAATTCAGCGGGGCGTAGGGATGTTCCGTGGCGGCCCACGACCAACCGCAGCCGGTCGCGATGGCGGCGCCCTCGAAACAGGCGAGCACCCGGCGCTTCATGGCGCGCCAGGGCTCGATCTCGTAGGCACGGATCTCGACCTGCACGACCGTGCGGTCGGGGATGATGTTGGTGGCCTCTCCGCCGAGGGAGACGAAGGCGTTGAGGTTGGTTTCCTTGGGCAGGTGCTGGCGCAGCAGGCCCAGAGCGGTGAGGGCAAGCGTGGAGGCGGCGGCCGCGTTGATGCCCTGCTCCGGGGCCCCGGCGGCATGGGCGGTTTTGCCCGTGAACACGACCTCGAAACGATCCACGGCGGTGGAGCGGAAGGCGGCGGCCGAACGGTCCTCTCCCGTCATGCCGTGCACCATGAGCGAGAAGTCGACGTCCTCCCAAGCTCCCTTCTTAAGCATGGCTACCTTCCCGCCGCCGTGCTCTTCGGCGGGGGTGCCGAGCAGCTTCACCCGCAGCCCCGCCTCGGCGGCCAGCGGCGCCAGCGCGAGTGCGGCTCCGACTCCGGCGGCGGCGATGACGTTGTGCCCGCACGCGTGGCCGATGCCGGGCAGCGCGTCGTACTCGGCGCAGATCGCGACCGTGAGGTCCCCCTCGCCGCAGACCGCCTCGATCGCGGTCGGCACGCCGTAGGCGCCGGATTCGACCGTGAACCCCGCGTCGCGGAGGACGCCGGAGACGAGGGCGGCGGCCTGGTGCTCCTCCCACGAGAGCTCGGGGTTTTGGTGGATCGCGTGGCTCAGTGCGATCAGCTGTGCGCGGCGGGCCTCCACCTCAAGCGCCGCTCGGTTCTTCCACGCGGTCGCGGTGCGGTCCTGGATGGTCTGTTGCGTTGTCAATGTGACGTTCCTTTCACTGGGTCGGGACTGCACGCCAGCGTAGGCAACGGGGGTCTTCGAAGGACTTTGGCGCGGGAAATTTGCGCAAGATATGGTGATGGTGCCGGAAAACCGGTGACGGGAATTCGTGGAGGCGGTGGCGTGGCGGATACGAACCTGCCTTCGGCGCTCGACCAGACCGACCTTCGCCTGCTGCACGCCCTGCAAGTCGACCCCCGGGCGAGCTGGAACGAACTGGCCCCGGTCGTCGGCGTCGACGCGGCCACGCTCGCCCGCCGCTGGGCCAGGCTCGACGCGGAGGGCCTGGCCTGGGTCACCGGGTACGACAGCAGCGGGCAGCTCGCGCTGCTGGAGATCGAGTGCGAGCTCGCCCGGCTCGAGCAGGTCGCGGCCGAAATGGGCCGCGACCGCCAGGTGCTGGTGCTGGACTTCAGTTCGGGCGGACGCGACCTGCTGGCCCTCGTCATGGGGCGCGATCTGGCGGAAATCTCCGCCTACGCCGTCGGCCGCCTCGGAGCCATCGAGGGGGTGCGCGCGGTGCGCACCCACATTGCCAACGAGATCCTGACCGACGGATCAAGCTGGCGGCTGCGCACCCTGAAGCCCGCGGAGGTCGCGCGCATCCGTCCGCCGAAGCCGCCGCGCCCCCGCGCGGCCCGCCGCGTCGACGACGGATTGCGCGCCGCCCTCGAGGACGAACTCTGGCGCGACGGACGGGCGAGCATCGCCGACATCGCGCAACGCACCGGCTACGCCCCGCAGCGCGTCTCGGATGCGATCGCGACGCTGCGGTCCACCGGCGACCTGGTGTTCCGCACCGACATCGCCCGCGCAGCCTCGGGCTGGCCCATCTACACCTGGTACTTCGTCGAAGCGCCCGCGCGCATCATCGAAGCCGCGCGCGCGGCGATCGCCACCGTGCCCGAGGTGCGCCTCGCCTTCACCGCCTCCAGCCGCTACAACCTGATCCTCGCCGTGTGGCTGCGCCGCATCGCCGACGTGAACCGCTTCGAGATGGCGCTCGAGCAGGCGCTGCAGGGCTCGCGCATTGCCGACCGCGCGGTCGTGCTGCGCATCGCGAAGCACATGAACCGGATCGTCGGGCCCGACACCCGGGCCATCGGATCGGCGAACAGCGAGCCCGCGCATCTGAAGCCCGACGGGTAACACCCAGCGCGTTCCCCGGGTATCCGGCGGCCGGCAGGGCGGCAGGGCGGCAGGGCGGCAGGGCGGGCCCGGCCGCGGGAGGTACGCGGCCGGGCCTTTCGTAGCGGCGGCACGGGCCCTGCTGCAGGTCCGTTGCGGTGGGGTCCGCTACTTCTTGGCCGCGTAGGGGTCGGCGATGCC
>NZ_BAABEO010000022.1:0-10149 GCF_039540195.1 Arthrobacter ginkgonis
CGCGGCGGCTAACGCTTATCCGCCTCCCACGCCTCGCTGGCGCTCGGCGCGGGTCCCGCGGCGGCTAAGCTGGGTTTTGGTTCCAGACCCCCTAAATGACTAGCAAGGATGGATGGCGATGGCATCGAACAACCGGCCCAGCAAGGCGGAGAGGACTTCCGCGGCCCGTGAGCAGGCGCGGCTGCTGCACGAACAGCAGGCTGCCGCCGCGAAGCGCAAGTCCCTGCTGGTGAAGATCGGTGTCGTCCTGGCGGTGGTCCTGGTCATCGGGCTGATCGCCATGATCATCCTGCAGAACAGCCGCGGCGAGGTGGCCGAGTCCGGACCGGCGCCCAAGGGCGGCAACGAGTACGGCGGCATCACGCTGGTTTCCGACACCGAGGTCGCGCCCACCTCCGGGGTGACCGTCGACTGGGCGGCGCTCGGCGAGGTTCCCGAAGGCGAGCAGGAAACCAAGCCGCGCGGCGTTGCAGCGGCGGAAAAGGGGCAGCCGGCGCAGGTGGTCATCTACGTCGACGCCAACTGCGTCCACTGCGCCGAGTTCGAGTCGGCCTATGCGGAGCAGCTGAAGACCTGGGTGGCGGCCAAGGACATCACGCTCGAATACCGCAACGTCGCCTACCTGGACCGCAACTCGTCCACCAACTACTCCTCGCGCGGTGCGAACGCCTTCGCGTGCGTGGCCGACGCCGCTCCTGCCTCCTACCTGCCGTTCGCCGAGGCGGTGTTCGCCCACCACAGCCAGGGCGAGATGAGCAACAAGGAACTCGCCGACCTGGCCAAGGCGAACGGAGCCGACGTGTCCGGCTGCATCGAGGACGGCACCTTCCGCCCGTTCGTGAAGTTCACCGACACGGCCTCCCGCATCGACGCCATCCCCGGCACTCCGAGCGTGTGGGTGCAGGGCAAGGTGTGGGACGCCGCCGCCGATGAAGACTTCGCCGCCTGGGCCCAGAAACTCATCGACGACAACAAGTAGCAGGTCGCAGGGCGGCGCCGGCACCCAGCAAGGGTGGCCGCGCCGCCCTGTTTCCCGTTTTCCGGTTGGTCCCCGGATTCCGCTAGGCTTGACGTGCTAGCCGGACTTGCCTTCGGCTGATCGCCCCTTTAGCTCAGTTGGCCAGAGCACCTGTCTTGTAAACAGGGGGTCACGGGTTCGAATCCCGTAGGGGGCTCCAAGAAGCGGTGCCTGACTAGGCGTTTTATAACGCTGTCAGCGTGTCGCGGAGGTGCGAAAAAGGCCATTTTGCAGAATGATTGCATTTTGACAAGATTGACAGGCCGTTCTACAGCTTTGTTGCACGCGCTTCATTGTGAACCAGGCACCGCCCCCGGCGCTCTCAGCGGGTATGGAAACCTTACGCGCGATGCGCGTCCTCATTGACCCCGCCTGGCTGCGCATGCTGGACGCGAAGGCCGTCGAACTGGCCCGGGAAGCCGGCGGGGTCTTCACCGTCCAGCAGCAGGCCCGGCTGCACGCCCGGCTCGGCAGCTAGCCCGGCGGTACCGTGGAAATCGAATGGCTGCGGATCCTGATGGGCAAGGTGATCGGCACCACCGGACTGGTGGCCTAGATGCTACCGCCTCTGGCCCGGTCATCCACGTCGAATCCAACTAGGGCCTGTCCTGCGAATCATCGCAGCCAGAGGATCTGCTGGGCAGTAAAGACCTCGCGGACGACACGGAAAAATGACCAACGAGTTGCTGGACCCGTTGACCCGATCCGATCTGCTTTGGTGCAGTCTGGCCTTGGCTCTGAAAGGGTTCATCCGCACCGATGCGTCGAATGAGATCGGAAACCTCATCTTGCTTTGGGGGCACGAGGTTGCTCGTCCCCGCGTACGAGATACTGAAGATGAGGGTGAGCGAAAGGGGAGAGTCGGTGAAGCATATAACCGAGGCAAGTCTTCAATCGAGGCTGGCCGAAACCTTGGACCAGGTGACGGAGGACTGCGAGGCGATTGTCGTCACGCGGTCCGGGAAAAATGCCGTCGTATTGGTCCCCCAAGCCGAATATGCCTCGCTGGTGGAGACAGCTTGGCTGCTGAGCACCCCGGCGAACGCCCGCAGGCTCCTCCAATCAGTGGACCAGTTGAACGCTAGACGTGACATTGGGTAAGGGGCGGGGCACCGGCCGGTGCCCCGCCCCTTTGTGTGCTCCCTGCCGGTCAGCGGGAGGCGGCGATGGTGAGCCACCCGTAGGCGAAGATCGCGCTGGCTACCCCGAGGGCGACGCCGGCGCCGGCGATCATGCGGATCGCGGTGGTGTGCAGGCCGGTGCTCTCGGCCAGGTCGGCCCGGCCCAGGGCGAGCATGCCGAAGAGGATGCCCACCGGCCCGGTCAGCCAGGACAGGCCGGCGAACACTCCGGCGGCCTGACGGTTGGCGATGCCGGTCGCGGCGGCCACCTGTTCGGCCGGCACGGTGGCGGCGAGGCGGTCGGTCAGCACCGGCAGTGATGCGTCCCGGTCGAGCCGGTAGATGGCGACCAGGGACAGGATGGAGAACGCCAGCGCCAACCCCATCGAGCGTCCGATCCCGCCGACGGAAAGGATGCTGCCGGAGGCCGCGTAGGCGAGCAGCACGATCTGCAGGCCAGCGATCACGGCCAGCCCCGGCATCAGGCGGGCGCGCCGGGCCGCGGCACGCTGCACCAGGAACACTCCGGCAGCGATCCCGGACAGGACCGGGGCCCACACGAACAAGGTGGAGTCGATCACGCCGGTGAAGACCAGCACCAGCTGCAGGACGGACGCGGCCCCGAACAGGCCGATGAGGGCCGCAGCCCCGGTCGCGTGGGCGCGCGGTGCGGTGCGCTTGCGAACGAACCCGAACGCCAGCGCCGACGCCGGCAACCAGAACTGGTAGTTGCCCATCGGCTGGTCCCGGCCCAGGTGCTGGAAGTTATTCTCAAGCGTGAACTGGGCAATCCACAGCAGGGCCAGCACCGCTGCGGTGAATGCGAGCGCCTGCCGTCCCCCGGGGACGGGCAGATAGAGCAGGATCGCGACGACCGCGGCGTGCGCCACCGAGGACAGGACGGAGACCGTGATGGCGGCCGTGTTGGCCGTGTCGGCGCCGAGGGCCGCGAGCACGTTGGCCAGCGTCAGCAGCGCCAGCAGGGCGCCGGCACCCCATGCCCACCTGCGGGTCGGGATGCGGTCGGTCTCCGTGTTGCGCGGTCCGGCGGCGAGGGCGGCGAAGGCGAGCATGCCGGTGAACGCGGCACCGAAGCCCGGGTCGGCACTGTTCTCCACGCCCGGGATGAACATGCCCAAGGTGTACACCCAGATCATCAGGGTCAGCAGGGCCGCCGGTGCGGTGCGCGCGCCCCAGGTGATGAGCGGGGTGGCGGTTCCGGTCAAGCGCATCGCGGCGGAGCCGAGGATGCCGACCACGGTGAGGATGCCCAGGACCATCAAGATCGGGTACTCGGTGAACGGAATCCGGCTGCCGCCGGTGCCGCCAGTGAAGAAGTAGCCGCCCACGAAGAAGAGGTCGTTGACGGTGACCAGGTACACGGCCAGGGCGAGCGCGTCCACGAACAGGTCGGCCCGGTTGATCCGGGCCCGGAACGGGGTCCGGGCGGCGGAGGCGGGAAGGTGGCTCGGCGGCGGGCCGGCCGGCGTGGCACCGGTCTCCTCCGGCGGAAGTGTCGAGGTGATGTGGTTGGTCAAGGGGTCCCCCGGGATGATGGAAAAGAGCGGCGGGGTGCGTCCCGCCACCCTCCATCCAACACCAGGACATCTGCAGGTCAGGAACCGGTTACGGTCTCGCGACACGCTTCGGGGGCTGGGACAGCATTTGGCCTGTCGGGGCTCCTTCTTTTGTCGGGCAGAGCCCCAGGCATGAGCCTGCCAGTGGCTCGAGGACCTTTCCGCGTCCATATGCGGCCAGGAGGTCTGGGCGCCGGGCCACTTCGGTGGCGAGTTGTCCAGCATGCGGGGGATCCCACCCGGCAGCCAGGGCTTGCGGGTGCAAGGTAGTGGCGATGACCATGCGCAGGGGAGCGCTGCACGCATCCAGGAGCGGGGCGTCTGCGGCCAGTCACTGCTGCATGACCTCTCCGCCAACAGCAGGCGTGGGGATTGCCCCGACTCGGACCACCAGCTTGCCGGCCATTCGTACGCCCTGCTCCTCCACCGTCTCGACTGGTGCTGTGGGAGCCTCGACGGGCGCCGGCGCCCCTGCAGCACCCCGGCGCTTCTTCGCGTCCATAGCCGCCTTGCCTTGGGAAGAGGGTGTCAGTGGGGCGATCAGCTCCCACTGGGTAGGGGAGAGAACGGAGTAGCGTGATTTCGCCGCTCAACCATGCCAACACGACCAAGCACCCATTAGGAGACATGCTCTAGAGTCGGTCGCCGTCGAGGCCTCGAGGACGGCTGGGCGCGAAGGCCGCGCGGACGAAGAGGCGCATTATCGCGACCGGGCGGAGATTGCGGTCGCGTTCCAATGACCAGCGCCATAACGCAGCCACTGGGCAGGCTGCCCGGATTTCTTCGGACGACTAACGTAGGACAGTAGATCGATTTGAGAAACATGCAGCGCATCGCCCGTCACGGGATGCACCAGGGGGAAGTGTGACACAAACAAGCCAGCGTCAGGAGAAGGACTGTCGCCTCTTTGAGGCGGTGCAAACCAACGGCAGGACGACCGTTCACCCGGATCCCCGCGATTGGGATCAGAGTCTCGCCCGTTTTGGTGAGCTCGACGCGACAAAGCGGGTGGCTGAAGACGTGATCTATGAACCGATGAAGTCCAACGGTCGTTACCAGTTGACGATGCACCGGCCCATCAATAAGCAGTTCATGTCCCGAATTGGTGAGGACAATCACATCACCGACATGCTGGTCGACAGCAACGAGCGTCACCGCTTCGCCTATTCGTCAACTGTCATTTTCAGTGAGCACCAAACTATCTTCGGGGTCGTAAAGGGCGACCGCTCAGCTCCGAGCCACCAGGACGTTTGTCGATTCCTCGCTGCGAACTATTCCTGCCCGGAAGGGTTTCGTTGGGAAGTTCGAGCGTTGCCGAGCCCTTCTGAACTGGACCGCATGAGGAATGCCGACGGGATCAACCTGTTCAGTACCAAGTTTTCGACCTTCAGAGACTTGTTCAGTGACGAGGGAGAAGAAGACGACATCTCTGAGTACGTCAACCGCTTGGCTAGCAAGTTTGGTTCGGACATCGAGGTCTTCCTCGAAGTGCGGCTTCCCCGTTCTACGCGCGGCATGGAGCCCGCCCGCCGCATGAAGGCCTTCTTCTCTCGGGACCTGAAGACTACGGTTGGGCGCGGCAGAGGAAGCAAAGCCAGGATCGTATCGCAGAATGGCGAGGAGGAACTCGTGCACCTGCTCGAACACGACCTGGCCATATCGTTCGACATCCCAGGCAGCGGCTCCGAAAAGGCGAGGTTCTCCCAGCTGGTGGATGGCCTAGAGAGTATTCGGTCGGAGCTTAACGCTAGTGTGGAGAGCCTACTCCGGAGGTGAGGGCATGGCGAAGACTGTGGGTCTGATGCTCCGGCACCCTGCCCTGGACTGCACGGCGCCTCTCGTAGCCTTGATCGTCTGGATTTTGATGGGCGGTCCGTTTCCGGACCGTACAGCAACTGACCTCATGCTCACCGCGTTGGCTTCGGCGGGAGGTCTGGTGATGGCTGTTGCCACATTTGCGGCAGGCATGGTGTACCAGAGTTCGGACGAACGCGTTGTGCAGATGCGCAGGCGTTATATGAACCAGCTTCGACGAAATTGGACGTGGATCTTCTGCTCCCTGCTTGTCGCTACGCTCATGCCGCTCATCGGTATGGCCCTAGGCGAGACTTTTCGCCAATGGGCGTTTGGTGTCGTGGTGGTCGCAGTCTGTCTAGTCGTCACGAATTTGCTCCGCGTGGTTTACCTGCTCCGGTTGGTGCTTCTTCTGGAAGCCAGCATTAGCGAGGAGCACGTTCGCGGGGCTGTGCCAACGGAACTTTTCTGAGGCCGCCTTGCGTCACCCGACATGGGCGGTTCAGCGCCTTCATCTACGGGAAGGACCGCCCGACACCTGGTATCGGGCGGTCCTTCGTGTCTGCTCATGTACTGCTATGCCTCCTAGTGGGCCGACATCAGAACGCTCCTTGCTAGGAGGAGGGGACGGCCGCCCGCAGCGTGGCCGGTGCGTAACGGGTGTCGCCCAGATATTTGGCGTAGATACGCGCACCCCACCCATAAGGAGAGGTGGCCATGCCGTCGACCAGCTTCACCGGCAGCTCGAGCTTGTACTCGCCGCTGTAGAACTGCACGTATCCGGTCGGGGTGGGGCCGCCGGGCTTCGCGGCCCGCACGGACGCGACGGTTCGGGGATAATTGGGATCCGAGCGGTCGGTGGTCAGGGAGCCCGTGGCCTCCTGCGCCTTGGCTGCCGGCTTGACGGTCACCACGAAGGGCTCCGACCTGGACAGATCGTAATGAAGGATCGGCTCGAACACGGCAACAATCTTGTGCGTCCCCACGGGAAGGTAGCCAACCGACAGTGAGGCGTCCCATCCGCCCGGGCCGGACCGGCTGACCCCCTCGCCGATCCATTCCCCGTTCGCGTAGAACTGGACCGCACCGTCCGCGTAACCCGTCTGGGGCCGGCCTGAGGCAGTGGTGACCAGGGCCCTGAGGGTGACCGGCTCGCTGACCGTGACGGTTCGCTTGTTCACCTTCAGCGAGGTTTTGGTGTCAGGACCCGTCCATACTTCGAAGCCGAAGGACCGGCTCACCGGCTGGTAGTTCTTGTCCCCCGAATAGGAGACCGTGTAGCGGTGCTTGCCGATGCGCTTCGGGGTGATGTAGGTGCGGAAATACGTCTGCCACTCCCTGCCGTCCAGACGCCATTCCAGCGGAGCGATCCCGCCGTTGTGGAAGGTAAATCGCAAGGTGCCGGTGGGTGCCGGCCCCGACTCGTCCTCGGCACCAAGCGAGGCAAGGATCTCCACGGGGTTCCCGACGTAGGCCCAGGAAGGTTCATCCAGGCCGGAATGGATAATGCTCGTCTCGACGCGCTCATCGACCCTCTTGGCCGCAGCCAGGGACGACGGCGCCGACACGAGCGAGAGCGTGGCCACTAGGGCCAAGACCACGACCAGAACGAACGAATGCCGGAACCTCAGAGCCGGCAAGGCAATGCGCTGCATCAAATCTCCTTCACTGCGGTGCGGAATGAAGCCCCCAGTCCCCCGCGGGCAACGGATGCCCACGCAAGCGACGCTACCGGCCCGGCGAGGGCGGATACACCGGCGCGGCAGACGCCGGCCCACCTTTTGCAAAGATCCAGTACCCGAGCTTCTCCAACCGCGAGAAACAAGGGAAAAGCCGGGAACCCCCTACGCTGGGCCTGCCGCCTGCCGTGGCCTAGGATCCCGCCCCGAGCAGCCCCACACGCAGGCACTCCCACCAAGCCAATCGTCCAGCCAGTTCTCCGCACGGGCCAGTGCGTGACCGACCTGGAGCAGCACAACGCCACCCGCTGCTGGGGGACCGAGGGACTGGCCCCCATCGTCCACGAAGGCTCCTTCCCCGTTCCCGGTGACGGCCCCGCACTTCATGATGCACCACTGCCAAGCCGGCACCGGCCCGTCCGGCTTGACCGGCGAATCCGCCCTGACAGATCGGTTCCAGCCGGACTTCCCGCACCGGCGCACCAGCCTGAACGACCCGTTCGATGCCACCGCTGCGCACACCGTCATTGCCTACGCCCGCAGCCGCGCCGTCCCCGGAAGCCAACTGGCCCTCTCACCGGCGGCGCACGCCGAACTCCTGACAAACCACACGCAGTTGGCCGCGCTCGCAGAGGCTGTGCGAGCTCACCTTCACGCCTGGCCGGCGGCGGCAGCATTGGCGTGCCCCGGGCTGACGGTGAGCGCCTGCCACCAGGCCTGATCCGCGCGGCGGCCACCTTCGAAAGTCCGGCAAGCCGCGGACCCCCGTGGCAATCCGGCCCCCTTGTGTCGCACGCCACGAATCGTTCGGGGTGGCATTGGGTAATCCAGTGCCTGATCTGGAATCCCTTGCCTTGGACGCGCCTGTTGAGGCGACTGCCTCCTTCCTGCCCGCTTCCCGTGCGCCCCCACCCTCGGCCATGTGCTCGCCGGCATGGGCGCGGATCATGACCCGGCAATCCGGCTGGAGGACATCCTCGTCATTCGCCACGCCTTCAGGCCTGGGGACCCGGAAGCGCTGCGGGGGCCTGAAGACCTGACCCAGGATCGGGTCCTCGCGTATACCCGCGTGCAGGGCGTCTCACCCTGGAGCTTTCTCCCGGATCCGCCACGGTACTGGGTGATCTTCGTTGCCGATGGCCGGAACCGCTTCCGTCTCTGGGGCACCCGTGGAGAACCACGGCGAGGTGGCCGCGGAGCGCACCGAGATGCTGCGGTCCTTCGATCTGCGCCCGGCAGGGTTTCTGGAACCTTTGACGAAACGGCTTGTGGTCGAATGGGCCAGCCCCCGCAGGTGGCAGCGCAAGGCCCTCGCCGCCGCGCAGATGCCCGCGCTGGAGATCGCCGACCGGGACAAGGTCCCTTTCCCGGGGTTCGATGGCGTGCTGCTCGCCTACCACGAGCTGCGCGAGATGGTGGAGGATCCGCGGTACGCCGACTGGCGTGCTGCCCTGTCCGAGGTTCAGGGCTTCTACCTCATCACCGACTCCACCAACGACAAGCAATACGTCGGCAAGGCCGACGGCGCCGAACGCATCCTGGGCCGGTGGACGGCCTACGCGCGGGACAGCCACGGCGGCAACGTCGCGCTCCGCGAGCTGGCCCAGCACAGCGCTGTCGGGGATGCGCCGGGGGCGAAGA
Organism: Arthrobacter ginkgonis; assembly: GCF_039540195.1. Lineage (NCBI taxonomy): Bacteria > Bacillati > Actinomycetota > Actinomycetes > Micrococcales > Micrococcaceae > Arthrobacter > Arthrobacter ginkgonis. The sequence goes on from NZ_BAABEO010000022.1 coordinate 8,831, forward strand.
CGGACCATGCCCGACACTTCGTTTTCAGCCTCCTGCGCGTGTTCGGGCCCAGCACGCCCTCCTCAGAGATGAACAAGGCCGAATCCCACAAGGACACGCTGATGACCCGCCCATTCGGCCTCAACAGGAACTGAGGCCCCTTCTGCTGGGTCACCCTGCCCAAGATTGCCGACGGCTGCCGCGCCTGGCGCAGGCCAGCACGGAAGCCGGTAAACCCGCAGCAAGGACCACCCCACGTCCCGCGGCCGGGCCCGCGGATCCAGCCGTCGGTCCTGCAGGCCGAGCCCGCCCGCTGGTGTAGCTGCAACAACTGCGGGGCGTCACCGGACACCGCAGGACGATGTCCCTGAATGCGCTGTTCGTCGGCGGCATGAACCGGGCGGCGGCGTGGGAGGAGAGCGGGGCCTTCAGCCGCCCTATGGCCGTCATGCTTATATTCGACAACTGGGCACTGAATTTCAGGCGCGGGACACTAACTTCGAGGTTGCTGGTGCCGTGGCACGGTGATCTTCTGCGTCTCGTTGCGCAGCGCCTGCTCGTACAGTTTCCCCACGGCCTCGTCCGAGAGAACCTGACCTTCGAGCGCCATCGTGGCAGCCACCTTAGATGCGATTCGAGCAGCTCGCTCGCGCGCTTGGTCAGCCTCGACCGAATTGCTGCCGATCGCGGGGTCGGGCGTGGAGCTGGCCATACCGCTAGGCTACCGGGCGGCTGTGAAAACTCGCGTCCCCCTGAACCAAGTCGTTGGCGGCTACCGCCGTTGGCGATTGCTGTGGGGTGGCAAGAACTGCTTTGAAGTATTGGGTCTCCCTGTGCTATGCCCCAGCAGCAAAAATCGGTGAACCTGATGTCGCCCAGTCCGCTCAACAGGATGACAGGTGGTTCCGGCGAGTTTGTGGATGGAGGACTGCCACTGACGGTTGATGAATGCTTTGTGGAAGGCGGAATTCCGCTCGGATGGCATCGAAGTCAGGATCTGGCGTAGGTCCTTCTGTTGCGACGCGCTCGATCCGTTGGACGCCATGCGGGACCGGGTAATGGTTGGCCGCGGGCCGGCGTCATCCGGGTTCGGCAGTTCCTGCGCATCCGGCGTGATGCGTGTCGGGTTGGGGTTCGAGGGTCGGGGCAGGCTCGTGGGCCCGGGCGCCGAACCCTGAGGGTGGCATTCGGTTGCGGGTTGGGGCGCGGCTGCAGGGTGGGTTGAGGGGCGGGCCGGGTTCGTGCCGCGGGAGGAACGCGTGTTCATGGCCTGGTCCATGCGCAGGATGAGGCGGGGGGCTGACAAGAGGGTTCCGGGCAGATCGCATCGCCCTGGCCAT
>NZ_BAABEO010000023.1:0-155650 GCF_039540195.1 Arthrobacter ginkgonis
GGCATCGCCGACCCCTACGCGGCCAAGAAGTAGCGGACCCCACCGCAACGGACCTGCAGCAGGGCCCGGCTCCACCTCCGTGGAACCGGGCCCTGCCCGCATCGGGCCATGGCGCCTACGTGCGGTCCTTTTCGTAGACGGCGCGACCGCCGACGACCGTGCGCAGGACCTGCGTGTCCAGCAGCACGGCCGGGTCCGCCCCATTCGCCTCCGCGGCGAGCACATCCGTGTCCAGGACCAGGAAGTCGGCATAAAGACCGGCGGCCAGGCGGCCGATCTCGTGTTCCGCCCCGCAGGCCCAGGCGGAATCGCGGGTGGCGTGTTCAAGCGACTGGGCCAGCGGCAGGGCGAAGTCCGGGAGGTTGGTCCCGGCGTTCGCATCCAGCGCCGAGGACCGGGTGGTGGCCACGTACATGTTGGGCAGCGGGGCGTGCGGCGAGGTGGGGGAGTCGGTGCCGAAGGCAAGCCGCGCTCCGGCATCGGTCATCCACGGCCAGGGAAAGCCGCGCTCCACCCGGTCGTCGTCCAGCTTCTCCCGCCAGTTCCCGCCGATCGCCGGATCGGCGTGGACCGGCTGCATGCTCGCGGTGATCCCGAGCGAGGCAAGCCGATCGACGTCGGCCCGGTCGACGAGTTCGAGGTGCTCGATGCGGTGCCGGCGTTCGCGCGGGCCGTTCGCCACCACCGCATGCTCGACGGCGTTGATGGCGATCCGCACCGCCTCGTCGCCGATGGCGTGCATGGCCACCTTCAATCCTGCCGCGTCCGCGGCGGCGACCACCGGTGCAAGCTCTTCAAGGCCCCAGATCGGGTCGGCATTCGTCCCGTCGGCGTAGGGCGCTCCCAGGACGGCGGTGCAGCCGTCGATGGTGCCATCAATGATCACCTTGATTCCGACGACGCGCAGGAAAGGCGAAGAGTGCTCGAGGGCGAGTTCGGCCGCCCGCTGGACCTGGGCCAGGTTGTCCCCTGCCGATGCGGTGTTGTTCACGCGCCAGTAAGCGATGAGCCGGCTGGTGAGCGTGCCCTCCTTTTCCGCGCGCTTGAAGGTCTCCAGGTCGGTCTCGTTGAATCCCATGTCGCAGGCCGTGGTGACTCCGGCCTCCCGATAGGCACGCTGGACGGCAGCCAGGCTTGCCTCGTGTTCGTTCTCGCCCACTCGTGAGTCGAGGAACGGGAGCACGATGTCGTAGAAGGCGTTCTCGTCGATGTAACCGGTGGCGTGGCCGCCGGAATCGCGCTTGATGGTGCCGCCGTGCGGGTTTGGGGTGTCATCGGTGATCCCGAGTTCCGCCAGGGCGGCCGTGTTCACCCAGACCGAGTGGAAGTCATAGGCGAAGGCGTAGACAGGTTTGTCGGGCACCACGGCGTCGAGCATGTCCGCGTGCGGAACGCCATCCGGGATCGCGCCGTGAAGCCAGCCGGTGGCGAGGACCCGCGGGGAGTCCGGGCGCTCGGTGTCCCGCTCCTTGATCCGCTGCTGGATCTGTTCGACCGAGCCGGCACCCCACAGGTCGACCTGGCCGAGGGCTTCGCCGGTGCCGATCACGTGGGCATGGCCGTCGACGAATCCGGGCACAACCAGGCGCCCGGCAAGGTCGATCGCCTCCGCTTCCGGGCACAGGCGGCGGGCCGTGCCGGAGTCGCCGACGTAGAGGATCCGTTCGTCCTGGACGAGCATGGCCTCGGCCCAGCGCCGGGTGTCGGCCGTGAAAATTCGGGCGTTGGTGTAGAGCTGGGTGGTCACGCGATATCTTCCTTCAGGTTTGGTGCGGTTTCTGGGGCGAGGCGCTCCAGGGCGCTGCCCACGTCCAGCATCAGCCTGTCGTCGAGCCCATGGAGCTGGTCGGAGCCGGGGACGGGCCACGTGGAGAGCTTCACGATGACGGCATCGGCGCTCGGGGCGAGCCACAGGTACTGGCCATGGATTCCGACGCCACTCACATTGCCGTGCTCGTTCCCGGTGCACCACCACTGCCTGGTGTATGAACCGCGAGGGTGGATCGTCGTAAACGACGGATCGGTCATGGCGTGCGGGTCGCCCCCGGCGAGAATGCTGCGGACCCATTCCTCGGAAACCACCCGACCGCCCGGCGCCAGGCCGCCGTCGAGCATCAACTGCCCGACGCGGGCGAGGTCGCGTGCGGTGCACGAAACTCCTCCGTTCGCGAAGCCGAACCCCGTTGAATCGACGGTGATGGTCGCGTCGCGGTCGGCGTCGAGTTTGGACCACAGGTATTTCGAGAGGGCCTCGCAGTACCGAAGTCCGGTTACGCGCTCGACGATCCAGGCGAGGACGTCCGTGTTCGCGGAGCAGTACTGGAATTCACCCAGTTCGCCGTTTCCGGTGAGCGTGGCAAGGAAGGCGTAGGTGTCCGCGGGGTCGCCATCGTGGCGGGTGCGCCAGCCGGCTGAGCGGTCGTGGGTCTGCACTGTCGAGGAGGGGTCCGCGTAGTCCTCGTTGTAGTCGATGTGGATCGTCATATCGAGCACGTGCTGGACGGTGGGTCCGTCGTACACGGACCCTGCCAGTTCGGGCACGTAGTCGACGACGGGGGCGGACGGAACGATCTTGCGTGAATCGATCAGGGCTCCGACGACCAGGCCGCACAGGGACTTGGAAACGCTCATCACCAGATGCCGATCGTCCGGGGCAAACCCGGGCCGGTAGTACTCCGCAACCACTCGGTTGCGCTGCAGCACCAGGAACGCATCCGTGTACGTCGCTTCGAGCCGCTGCGTCAGGTCCGGGATCCCCGGCTCCAGGACGTCGAGGCGGACCGTGGCGGACGGCGGGGCAACCGGGAGGCGGCGGGCCACTGTGGCCGTCGGCAGCAGTTCGCCCAGGTGCGCGAATGCCCATCTGTTGTGGGGCCCCTCCTGCCAGGTGTCGAGCGTTGGCGCCCCGGCCGGAGCGCCGGGATAGCGGGAGGGGTGCGTGCCGGTGGAGGCAATGACGACGTCGGTCATGCTGCGGATCCTTCCTTGACGGGGTATGGGTTGGCGGCGGGGTTCTTCGTGGACCGACGCTTCACGGACAGCCGCTGCAGGGCGATGTAGACCGCTGGCGTGACGATCAGGGAGACCGGGACCGAAAGGTCGATCGAGCCCAGGGCCGCGGCGAGTGGTCCGGTCCACACGCCGCTGGTGAGGAACAGTGCCGCGAGGCCGGCTCCGAGGAGCACGGCGAGGAGTCCGGGAACGTGCCATCCGCCGCTGTACCAGAAGGGGCTGCCGGGCCTTTCGTCGAAAAGGTCGTCGCCGTCGTAGCGGCCCCGGCGGAGGATGACGTCCGTGGCGAACACCGCCATGGTGGGCCCGGAGATCAACACCAGCAGCTGCAGCATGAGGTTGACGGCTTCCAGCAGGCTCGTGGACATCACGAGGTAGATGGTGAGCGCGGTGCCGATCGCTCCGACGACAACGGCCGACGGGATGCGCCGGATCGGTACGCCGATCGACTGGAAGGCCATGCTCGCGGTGTAGGTGGTCATGCCGTTGAGCGAGATGGTGTTGATGATGACGCCGGCCACGAAGAGGGGGCCGAGCCAGGCCGGGAGAAGCCCCAGGAGCGCGGATTCGATGCCAAGGTCCATGGCCGCCGCGTCAATGCCCGTGGCCAAAAGCGCACCCACGGCCGTGAAGAAGATGCTTGGCAGGGCACCGCCCAGGGACGTGGCGGCGATGATGTGCGGGGGCTTGGTGGAGCGCGGGAGGTAGCGGGCGAGGTCCGGGCTGTTCGAGTAGGACAGCGGAGTGGAGGCAAGGATGGCGAAGCCGATGGACATGGCGGACCACAGCGGCACACCCTGCAGGGGTTCCGCCGGCGCATAGCTCCAGTCGACGTGGGGCAGGATGAAGGCCGTGACCAGAAGGAAGATGACCAGCAGCACCAGCGCAACCGCTGGATAGCATCGCAGGATCAGGCCGTGGCCGTAGACCGCTACCACCACGGTGATTGCAGCGACGGCGAGCGTCACCAACACCGGCCCGATGACGGGATCCGTCACTCCCACCTGAGCCAGGAGTTCGGCTCCCATGAATGAGGAAGCAAGCCAGTTGAGTGCCAGGAACACTGCCGAGATGAACCAGCCGAAGAAGGCGACAACAACCCTATTGCCGCGGATTCCGTAGATGGCTCGGGTGATGACGGAACCGGAGGTTCCCGCTGCGGGGCCGCTAATGGCAATGATGCCTGTCAGGATCCAGGGAAGGCTGCTGGCGATGATGACGAGGAAGGCCTGCCAGAGCTCAAGGCCGAGCAAAACCAGGGACGCGCCGATGGTGAAACTAAGGACGCTGACGTTGGGCGCCGCCCAGACCGGGAAGAGGTCGCGGGCTCGCCCACGCCGTTCGGAGGCATCGATGAGTTCGATGCCGCGAGTCTCGGGGTGGGCCAGCGGCCCTGGGGGGCTGACTGCGTCAGTCATGGGGGGCTGGGACAACGGTGTTCCTCTCGGACAAGGGTGGGCGCACAACGCCGGAAACCGAACCGCGAACGCTGTTGGTCGGACGACCAATGCGATATTGGTCACTAATCCAATAGACTGGGCGGCATGATGTCAAGCCCCACTTCCCAGCGAATCCGAAAACTCCCGGAAGAACGTCGCGCCGAGATCCTGTCCGAGGCCGCGAACATCGCCTTGGCCGAGGGCTTGGAGCGCATCACGCTCCGCGCCGTCGCTGACCGCTTGGGGGTTCGGCCCGGCTTGATCAGCCACTACTATCCGGCCGCGGAGGACCTGGTCATCGCGGCCTTTGTCCTTGCGGTGTCGGAAGAGCGCGAGGAACTGTTCCCGGCCGACGGCGACCCAGTCGCGCGCTTGGCGCACTTGGTTTCACGCATGGAAGGGGACGGCGCATTTGAGCTCACCCGGCTGTGGCTGAATGCCCGGCATCTCTGCCGCTTCAGCCCGGCACTCGCCGAGGCGCTGGAGCACCAGGAGCACCTGGACCGCCAGCGCCTGACATCACTCATCGAGGACGGAATGGCCACGGGGGATTTCACCGTTGGCGACCCCCTCGCCGCATGCGTCAGGATCTTCGTCGCGATCGACGGAGTCGGCGCCTACGTCAACAACACCCAAGCCTTTACGCATGAAGCCTTTACGCACTTCGTCTCGGACGTCGCGGAGTGGTCCCTCGGCATGCGCGCAGGCGAGCTGCGCACGGCGGTCGATCAGGTCTCCGGCGGGGACGTCCGGGCCAAGGCAAAGGACGACGCCGGCAGGTAGCGGGCGCGCGCCCGCACCGCCGGCGGTGCGGCCGAGCTCAGGGCCCCCTCCACCTCCGCCAGCGCACGAGCCAGGCTGCCCCCGGTGGCGGGTGCGGCGGCCGTGGGACGGCCGTAGGTGCCGGCCTCATAGGCCCGGCGCAGCAAGTCCAGCGCGTCGGCGGCCTCCGGGGTGCCGGACGCCAGCCGTCGGGTGAAGGCGGCCGGGCTCTCGGTGGGACGCGGTCCGTACCCGTAGTCCCGTGCGAGCGCCACCAGTTCCTGCCACGCGGCCTCCGCGCCGAACTGCCAGGGAGCGGGCTGCCAGGAATCGGACTGCCCGGCGGCGTCGGTCGGGTGGTCCGGATCCTGCGGTGACCGGCCGCCGTCGATCAGGCGCAGCCGGCGCCGGCGCTGTTCCCGGCGGAGCAGCCAGGGCAGGAAGAGGAGGGCGGCGCCGGCCAGGCCTGCGGCGATCCACGGCAGGGCCCCGGTGGTGCGCGGTTCCTCCGCGGCCGTGGCTTGGGGCCCGGACACCTCGGGGGAGGGTTCGGTGGCCTCGGCGGTCGCTTCCATCGTCGGCAGGGACACCGGGAAGTCCTCCATGGCGGGGTCGGCGGGAGCCGCGGTGGGTGCCGGGGCGTACTCCGGAACCGCGCCGCGCCCCGGCGTGGGTTCGAACGGGACCCACCCGATGCCCGGGAAATGCAGCTCGGGCCAGGCGTGCGCGTTCCGGGCGCTGAGCACGTACCCGGTCAGCACGGTGCCGTTGGGTCCCTGGCGGGTCTGCGAGGTTTCCCGGCCCGGGGAGTAGCCGATGGCGATCCTGCTGGGAATGCCCAAGGTCCTCGCCATCAGTGCCATCGCGGAGGCGTAGTGCACGCAGTAGCCGCTGCGCTGTTCCAGGAAGGCCCCAACGACGTCCAGCCCGCCGCCGTCGTAGCCCTGCTCCAGCGGGGTCTGCTCCGAGTAGGTGTATCCGGGTCCGCGGAGGTGGTTCTGCAGGGCGACGGCCTGCTCGTACGCGGTGGTGGCGCCGGCCTCGGCCACGACCCGGGACGCGGTTTCCGTCACGATCCCCGGCAATCCGTCGGGGACGGTGGAGTACTGGAGGGCGGTCCCGCCGGAGCGGGACCCGGAGCTGCGTTCCAGGCGTTCGGCGGTGACCGTGGGGGACCCGGAGACCACCGTGTAGGCCTGTCCGGCGCTGGAGGTGCCCGCCATGGCCCGCAGGGTCGAGGTGTCCCGGGACCAACCCCACCGTCCCTCCAGCCCGGCCACCGAGCGTGCCCCGGCCGGCAGGGGGAGCCACGGGCTCTGGTACTCCTCGGTGACCACCCGGGTGACGGTGCCGCCGCCGGCGAGCGGTTCGCCGCCGGCGCGCGGCAGGCGCCCGGAGACGACGGAGACCACGGAGCGGTCGGCCAGTTCGTCGTCGGGCATCCAGCGGGCGGCGTCCAGGTCGCCGATGACGGCGGTGCGCAGGTACAGCGGTGCCTCGGAGTTCGTGTAGTAGGAAACCGGGGCCGGACCGCGGGCGCTGCGCAGGTTGTTGCCCAGGTCCAGCAGGGTGCTGACCCCTGTGGGCCTGCCGATGGCGTTCAGCCGGGTCCCTTCCGGGAACAATCCGGTGCCGAACCCCGGCAGCAGCGGGGGAACCAACAGCATGGCGGCGATCGACGCGGCGATGATTCCGGCGCCCCTCACCGTTCCGGCCCTCACCGTTCCGCCCGGCGGTGGACGGGACGGCAGGCGGGTGGCCTCCGGCAGGCGGGCAGCCCCCAGCAGCAGCAGGAAGGCGGCCGCCGTCGCGGCGAGGGGAACCAGGCCGGCGCCGGAGGTCTTGACCACCGAAGCGGCGGCCAGCACCGCCGCCAAGGGGAGGGCCGTTAGGGCGGGCATCAGGAGCCCGAACGCGACCAGGTCCACCATCAGGGCTGTCAGTCCCAGCAGCAGGCAGGTCATAAAAACCACCGGACGCTCGGACGCCACCGGAGCGGTCTCCGCGGCGGCGGTGTGGTTCGCCTCCGCGACCAGGTCAACGGCCAGGCGCAGCGTCGTCCCGTCGGGCACCAGGCCCCACCACCCCGTGCCGGGGAAGAAGAGCGGCGTCGCGGCCAGGCACAGGCCAAGCGCCCCCGCGATGGTGGGCACCGGCGTCGACGCCCCGGCCGCGCGCGCGGCCGCGGCAGCGCCGAGCGTGGCACCCACGCACACCACCACGGGGCCCAACCACGCCCATCCCACCAGCACTCCGGACAGGCTGGTGGCGGCGCAGAGCACCGCCAGCATCGCCGCCGCGCCGCGCCCGGCCTCCGCCCCCAGCCGGGACCACAGCCGCGCCCCGCCCCCGGAGCCCGACGCCGGCGGTTCCGGGACGGCGCCGGTCGGCCCGCCCTGTCCGTTCAGCCCGTTTTGGTCGTTTGGGGGTCGACCCTGTCCGGGCGGACGGGAACCGGCCGTGACCGCGGGGCGGCTCACGGTGCCTGCCCCGGGTGCGCGCCGTCCCTTGGGCGGGGCGGGGTTGTGGGGCGCGGCGGGGGTGTTGGGTGGCGCGGGGTGGGTACGTGGGATGGAGCTGTGGGGCGGGGCGAGGGCGGCAGGGGAGACCACGTGTCCAGGGCCAGCCAGGCCTGCTCCAGCGGAACATTCGGCGCGGCCGCCGCCGCCCTCCAGCCGTTTTCCCGGAACACCCGCACCGCGGACGCCGATTCCTCAGGCAGGCCAGAGGCCAGCAGCACGCTCACGGCCCGGTCGGGCCCGAGGGAGTCCACCCACGCACGGGCCCCGGCCTCATCGAGGCGTCCGGTGAGCAGCACCACGGGGCTACCCATCCCGTACCTGGCCGACCCGTATCTGCCTGACGCGATCCTGTCTGACCCGCTCCAATCCGGCCCGCTCCCGCCCGCTCCGCGTCCGGATCCGGCCGGCTGCTCCGCCTCCGCTTCGAGGCCGAGGGCGGCCAGGACGCATCGCAGTTCGTCCACGGCCCCCGCACCCTCGAACACGGCCCGGGCCGGGTCGGAGGCGGTGGGAGAGGACGCCGCCAGCGGGTCGCCGTGCCGGTCCAGCAGTTCCACCGCGTACCCGAGTCTGGCCAGGCTGGCGCCGATCCCAGCCGCGGCGGCCACCGCCCAGTCGAAGCACGCGGTGGTGGTCCCGGGAACGCTTGGGAAATGGCCGACCGGTTCCGGCCGGTCAGACGGGGCGTGGCCGGAAGCGGCGGAACCCCGGACGAATGCGGCGGCGCTGCGGTCCACCACCACGGTGGCCCGGCGCGGGGTCCGTGGCTGCTCCTGCCGGACCATCAGCCGGCCCCGGCGGGCGGTGGTGCCCCAGTGGACGCGGCGCATCGGGTCGCCGTCCCGGTATTCGCGGGTGGCGGCGTCGTCGCTGTCCGCGGAGGCCGCTCCGCGGAACGCGGTGGCGTCCGTCCCGCCGCGCAGTCCTGGCAGCGGGCCTGTCTCCACCCGGGGAAGCGGGCCCAGGACGGTCAGGGGGGACGGGCCCCCGAGCGCCACGGTCCGCCGCGCCAGCCCGAACGGGTCGGTCGATTCGACCGTCAGCGGCCCGACCGCGTACAGGCCGCGGCGCGGGGGCCGCAGCCCGTACCTGAAGGTTCCCGGCACCGAGACGATGGCGGAGGGGGACGGCCCGGCTCCCGCAGGCAGCGTCTCCGTCAGCCGGAGCGGACCCCGGGAGCTCTGCTGCGCCGCACCCGGTGCCGGACCCTGTCCAATGCCGGCGGCGGGAGGGGCGATCTCCACGACCACCGTGCACTCCCGGCCGGCTGTGGCCCGATTGGCTGTGGCGTGATGCGCCGTGAAGGAGCGGCGCACCTGCAACCGGGGGAGGCCCACGCGCAGCGCCGCGGCGGCCACCAGGGGCGCGGCCACCAGAAACACCGCGACGTTCAGCAGCTCGCGCCGGCCCAGCAGCCAGGCCAACACCAGAGTGCCCGTCCCGCACGCCAGCAGCGACCAGCCCCGCATTGTTAAGAGGTGCAGGGTCAGGAGGCGCAGCGGCGGAAAGCGCGATCCGCGAACCCCCGGGCCACCGGGGAGCGAGGCCGGCACTGGCGCCCCGTCAGCCGTGCGCCCCGGTGCGCACCGGGATCCTGGCCAGCAGGGCCGCCACCAGGTCCTCGCCCGTGGTCCCCGCGGCCTCCGCCCGCCGGTGCAGGACCAGCCGGTGCGCCAGGACGGCCTGCGCCACCGCCGCGACGTCGTCCGGCAGCACGAAGTCCCGACCGCTCAGGGCCGCTTCCGCCTTGGCGGCGCGCAGCAGCTGAAGCAGCGCCCGGGGACTGGCTCCCAACCGGATGTCCGGGTGCGTGCGGGTGGCCTGCCCCAGCGCCACCACATACTCCTTCACCGGGTCCGCGGCGAACACCGAGCGCACGGTCGCGGCCAGCTCCAGGAGCCCGGCGGCACCCACCACCGGACGCACGTCGTCCAGCGGCGACCCCGACTGGTGCGTCTCCAGCATCGCCAGCTCGGCCCGGGTGTCCGGGTAGCCCATGGAAACCCGCGCCATGAAGCGGTCCCGCTGGGCCTCCGGCAGCGGGAAGGTCCCCTCCAGCTCGATCGGGTTCTGCGTGGCGACCACCATGAACGGCTCCTTCAACCGCCACGTGGTTCCGTCCACGGACACCTGGTGCTCCTCCATGCACTCCAGCAGGGCCGACTGCGTTTTCGCCGAGGCCCGGTTGATCTCATCCCCGATCACGATGTTCGCGAACACCGGCCCCGGCCGAAACTCGAAGGAGTGCGTGTCCTGGTTGTAGACGGAGACCCCGGTGACATCGGAGGGCAACAGGTCGGGGGTGAACTGGATGCGGCTGACGGTGCAGTCCACCGTGCGGGCCAGCGTCTTGGCCAGCATGGTCTTGCCCACCCCCGGCACGTCCTCGAGCAGCAGGTGGCCCTGGGCCAACAGCACCGTCAGCGCGGTCCTGGCAACCGCTTCCTTGCCGTCGATCACCGTGGCCACCGCATCGAGGATCCCGCGGCAGGCGCGCGCGAAATCGACAGCCTCCAGCCCGGCGCGCTGTCCGTCGGGGCGCTGTCCCGCGGTTTCCCGGGCGGCCGAGGGTGCCGTGCCCGTTGCGGCGGTGGATTCCATGCGTCCTCCCGTTTTCTTGCGGAAGTTCTTGCGGACGTGCGGGGTGGGGAAAAGCGGGGTGGTGCTGCGCCCGTGTCAGGTTGTTCCAGACTACCCGCCATCGGTGCGGCGGGGGCCACGCGATTTGCCCCTCCGGCCCGGGTGGCCGGGCGCGGCGGTACCCTTGATGGGTTCCCGAACACCACGAAAGGACCTCTCGCATGTGCCACGGATCGGGCGGGATTTCCGCGCAAGCGCCTGCGGCCGTCCCCGGACTGACGCCCCCCGCCTACGTGCGGCCCCACGAGGGGAATGGCGAGGCGCCGTCCGCGGCCCGCGACGCCAGCGACGGCGGCCGCAAGCGCAACCTCGACTACCCTCCCGCCCCGGAGCCGCTCGCCGTTCCCGTCCCGGACAACCACACGCACATGGACTTCCGCGACGGACTGGTTTCCGTGGACGTCTCCGACGCGCTGGACGCGGCCAACGCGGTGGGGGTCTCCGGCGTCGTGCAGGTCGGGTGCGACGTCGAATCCTCGCGCTTCGCGGTCGAGGCCGCCGCGTCCGATCCGCGCGTGCTCGCCGCCGTGGCGATCCACCCCAACGACGCGCCGCGCTATGCGGCCCGGGGCGGGCTGGAGGAGGCGCTGGAGGAGATCGACCGGCTGGCGGCCCACCCGCGGGTGCGTGCCGTGGGCGAAACCGGTTTGGACTACTTCCGCACCGGGCCCGAGGGGGCCGGCACGCAGGAGCTGTCCTTCCGCCGACACATCGAGATCGCCCGCACCCGCGGCAAGGCCCTGCAGATCCACGACCGCGATGCGCACGCGGACATAGTCCGAATCCTGGAATCCGAGCAGCTGCCGGAGCACGTGGTCTTCCACTGCTTTTCCGGCGACGCCGAACTGGCCCGGATCTGCAACCGCAACGGCTGGCACATGTCCTTTTCCGGGACCGTGACCTTCAAGAACTCCCAGGACCTGCGCGAGGCGCTCGCCGTGGCCGATCCGGACCTGGTCCTGGTGGAAACGGATGCGCCGTTCCTCACGCCGCACCCGTACCGCGGACGGCCCAACGCCTCCTACCTGATCCCCTACACGGTGCGGGCGATGGCGGAGTTCCTGGAGGAGGACCTGGACACGCTGTGCGCCCGGATCGGGGCGACCACCCGCCGGGTCTACGGGGAGTTCCAGCCTTCCTGACGCCCCGTCATGCGGTGCGCGCAGCCCTTCGCGGGAACCCCCGGAGCGGCCCCCAGGGTGGCCACGGTTGGGCCACGGAAAGATCACGGAAACGTCTCGCTCGATGCCCGGAACTGAGCGGTTTTTGGTCCCACGGCTTGTGCATTTATTACAGAACGATTACGGTTGGGGGCTAGTAGCCGGGATCGGGGAAGGTTTCCGGGTATCAAGCCGAGGCCCGCCTCGCGTTGGGAAGTTCCGTTCGTACGGCCCAGCGCGGTCCCGTTGCCCCGGCCTGTGCCAGCAAAGACGCCAGCACGGGAGGATCCCGCGTGAGACCCGTCGGGGTTCGCCTCCCATGCCGCATCCCCGTGCCCGGGTCAACGCAAAGTTTGGATTCCCGTGCTGCATGTCTTCAAGAACCGCTGGGTGAAAATCGGCGCCCAAGCCACCGTCCTGACCGCCCTGGTCCTCGGCCTCGTCTCCTTCGTCGGAGCCAACAAGACCATCGCAGTGACCGTCGATGGGCAGACGCGAAGCGTCCAGACCTTCGGCTCCACGGTCGCCGACGTCCTCGCCGCCTCCGACATCACGGTCGCCCCCGAGGATGAAGTCACCCCGGCGCTTGAAGCCGGAGTTTCGAACGGCTCCGCCATCGAGGTGAACCGTTCCAAGCAGGTTTCCGTCTCCATCGACGGCGTCGACCGCGTCGTGAACACCACCGGCCTGACCGTGGCGGACGTCCTGGCGCAGCTGAAGGTTGCCGGCGGCTCCGAGGTCTCGGAGGCCGGCCAGCTGCAGCTGGTCTCGCTGAAGACCCCGATCGAGATCACCACTCCCAAGGACGTGCGCATCGCCGTCGACGGGAAGGACCGCAAGCTCTCCACCACCGCCGCCACCGTGGCCGACCTGCTCGCCGAGGCGAAGATCACCGTCGGCAAGGAGGACGAGCTCTCCGCCAAGACCGGCGACGAGGTGATCGACGGCCTGAAGCTGAAGGTCGTGCGGGTCGAGACCAAGACCAAGACCGAGACCGAGGCCATCGCCGCCGGCACCACCGAGGTCAAGGACGCAGAGCTGGCCAAGGGCACCACCAAGGTCCTCTCCGAGGGCAAGGACGGCGAGCGCAAGCTCACCTACAAGGTCGTCATCAAGGACGGCAAGACCGTCTCCACCGAACTGGTGAAGACCGAGGTCGTCACCGAGGCCAAGGACGCCAAGGTCGCCGTGGGCACCAAGGTCAAAAAGGCCGCCTCCTCCGGTTCCTCCAGCTCCGGCGGGACCACCGCCGGCGCGGGCGGCGTCTCCAGCTCCTGGGCCGCGCTGGCCAAGTGCGAGTCCGGCGGCAACTGGGCCATCAACTCCGGCAACGGCTACTACGGCGGACTCCAGTTCAGCCTGAGCAGCTGGCAGGCCGTGGGCGGCACCAAGTACGCCGCCTACCCGCACCAGGCCACCCCGGCCGAGCAGGTTGCCGCCGCCGAGAAGCTGCGCGCCAGCGGAGGCTGGGGCCACTGGCCCGCCTGCTCCGCGAAGCTGGGCCTGCGCTAGCGCGAAGCGCACGCCCGCACTCGCAAACGCCGGAAGCGGCCGGATTTTTCCGGCCGCTTCCGGCGTTTGCGCGTTCGGCGCGGCCGCCGCCGTCGTGCACCGGCCAAGCCGGCGGGCCCGCTCAACTAGAATTGGTTCGTGACTGAAGCCCCGAACACTCCCGCCCCGCTGCTGGGCGCCGCCGACATCCGACGCCTCGCAGGGGAACTGGACGTTCGGCCCACCAAGATGCTCGGGCAGAACTTCGTGATCGACGGCAACACGATCCGCCGCATCGTCGCGGCCGCGCACCTCGGCCCGGAGGAGACGGTGCTGGAGGTCGGGCCGGGGCTGGGGTCGCTGACGCTGGGCCTGCTGGATGCGGCCGAGCGCGTCGTGGCTGTCGAGATCGACCCCAAGCTCGCCGGGCGGCTGCCGCGGACCGTGCGCGAGTTCCGCCCGGAGCGGGCGGACCGGCTGGACGTGGTGCTCTCCGATGCCATGAAGGTGACGGAACTGCCGCACGCTCCCACCGCGCTGGTGGCCAACCTGCCCTACAACGTCGCCGTCCCGGTGGTCCTGCACCTGCTGGAGCACTTCCCGACCCTGCGCCACGGCCTGGTCATGGTCCAGGACGAGGTCGCCGACCGGCTGGCCGCCGGGCCGGGCAGCAAGACCTACGGCGTGCCCTCGGTGAAGGCCGCCTGGTACTCCACCATGCGCAAGGCGGGCGTGATCGGCATGAACGTCTTCTGGCCCGCCCCCAAGATCCATTCCGGCCTGGTCGGGTTCGAGCGCCATGAGCCCCCCGCCACCACGGCGACCCGCGAGCAGGTGTTCGCCGTCATCGACGCCGCATTCGCCCAGCGCCGCAAGACGCTGCGCGCCGCCCTGGCCGGCTGGGCGGGAAGTGCCGCGCAGGCCGAGGCCGCCCTCGTGGCCGCCGGCGTCGACCCGCAGGCGCGCGGCGAACGGCTCGGCATCGAGGAATTCGCCCGCATCGCCGCCGCCCACGCGGCGCAGGCCCACACCGCGCAGGCCCCGGCCACCGACGGCCCGGGCACGACGCCGGACATCGGCGCCGGGGGCGCCTGATGCGTTCGGTCGTGGCCCGCGCCCCGGGCAAGATCAACGTCTCCTTCCGCGTCGGCCCCCCGCGCGAGGACGGCTACCACTCGGTCGCCAGCCTCTACCTGGCCGTCTCCCTCTACGAGGACGTCGCCGCCAGCGCCCGCCCCGACACGGAGATCACCGTGTCGCTGAACCCGAACTCCACCTCCGTGGTGGACCCCGAGGACTTCCCGCTGGGGGAGGACAACCTGGTGGTCCGCGCGGCGCGCCTCCTCGCGGACCATACCGGCCACCTTGCCGGCGTGCACCTGGACATCACCAAGCGCGTGCCCGTCGCCGGCGGCATGGGCGGCGGCTCGGCGGACGCGGCGGCCGCGCTGGTGGCCTGCAACGCGCTCTGGGGCACCGGCCTGACCCGCGAGGAACTCGGACGCCTCGGGGCCCGGCTCGGCGCGGACGTGCCGTTCGCGCTGTCCGGCGGCGCCGCCGTCGGGCTGGGCGTGGGCGACGAGCTGTCCCCGCTGCTGCTGCGCGGCCGCAGCGACTGGGTCCTGGTGCCCGCCAGTTACGGGCTCTCCACCCCGAAGGTCTACGCCATGCTGGACACCCTGCGCGAGGGACTGGACGTGCCCACCCCGGAGCAGGTCGATCCGGACCTGGTGCAGGCGCTGCTGGTCGGGGACCTGGACCGGCTGGCCGACCTGGTCGCCAACGACCTGACCCCGGCCGCGCTGGCGCTGGCCCCCGAGCTGGGACCCGTGCTGGAGATGGGCGACCGTGCCGGCGCCCTGGCCGAACTCGTCTCCGGCTCCGGACCCACCGTGGCGATGCTGGTCCGCGACGGCGAGCACGCCGAACAGCTCGTCACCCAACTCCAGGACGAGGCGGGCGTCGACGCCTTCCCCGTCCACGGCCCCGTCCACGGGGCACGCATCCTGTAGCCGAGGACATCTAGCCGAGTACATCCGGCGCGGCCCTGCGCCGCACCCCCCGCCACCCCGCGCAGGCGCGCGTCCTGCCCCCCATCGATTGGAACCACACCATGGCCCACCTGCTCGGCGCGGAGAACGTCTCCGTCGCCTTTGGAACCCGAACCGTGCTCGACGGCGTCAGCCTGGGCCTGGAGGACGGCGACCGCATCGGAATGGTCGGCCGCAACGGTGACGGCAAGTCCACGCTCATGCGCCTGCTGGCCCAGCGGCAGGAGCCGGACTCCGGCCGCGTGACCAAGCGCGGCGACGTCGTGGTTGGCTACCTCGACCAGCAGGACGTGCTCGACGGCGACCTCGAGGTCGGCCAGGCGATCGTCGGCGACGCCGCGGACCACGAATGGGCGGCGAACCCCAAGGTCCGCGACGTCATGGGCGGCCTGGTCGGCGAGGTCGACTGGCACGCTCGCGTCAGCAGCCTCTCCGGCGGCCAGCGCCGCCGCGTGGCCCTGGCCAAGCTGCTGATCGGCGACGCCGACGTGATCATGCTCGACGAGCCCACCAACCACCTGGACGTGGAGGGCGTCGCCTGGCTTGCCCGGCACCTGAAGCAGCGCTGGCGGGCCAACGAGGCCGGCCTGCTGGTGGTCACCCACGACCGCTGGTTCCTCGACGAGATCTGCACGCGCACCTGGGAGGTCCACGACGGCGTCGTGGACCCGTTCGACGGCGGGTACGCCGCCTACGTGCTGGCCCGCGCCGAACGCGACCGCTCCGCCGCCGTGGCCGAGGGCAAGCGCCAGCAACTGGTCAAGAAGGAGCTCGCCTGGCTGCGCCGCGGCGCCCCGGCCCGCACGTCCAAGCCCAAGTTCCGCATCGAGGCCGCCAACCAGCTGATCTCCGACGTGCCCGACCCGCGCGACTCCGTGGCCCTGTCCAAGCTGGCCACGGCCCGGCTCGGCAAGGACGTGCTGGACCTGGAGCACGTGAGCCTGGCGTTCGACGGCGGGACCCCGCTGTTCGACAACATCACCCTTCGCCTGGCCCCGGGCGAACGGCTCGGCCTCGTCGGGGTCAACGGTGCCGGCAAGTCGACGCTGCTGCGGCTGCTCAACGGCGAGATCGCCCCCACGTCGGGGAAGATCAAGCGCGGCAAGACGGTCAAGACCGCCGTGCTGACCCAGGAGGTGCGCGAACTCGACGAGGTCGCGGACCGCCGCGTGATCGAGGTCATCAAGGACGAACGCAACGTCTTCCAAGTCGGCGGCAAGGAAGTCTCCGCCAGCCA
Organism: Arthrobacter ginkgonis; assembly: GCF_039540195.1. Classification (NCBI taxonomy): domain Bacteria; kingdom Bacillati; phylum Actinomycetota; class Actinomycetes; order Micrococcales; family Micrococcaceae; genus Arthrobacter; species Arthrobacter ginkgonis. Next base: position 16,315 of record NZ_BAABEO010000023.1, read on the forward strand.
GCTGGTGGAGCAGCTCGGCTTCACCAACGAGAAGCAGTGGACCACCGTCGGGGAACTCTCCGGCGGCGAGCGCCGCCGCCTGCAGCTGCTGCGCCTGCTGGTCGGCGAGCCGAACGTGCTGATGCTCGACGAGCCCACCAACGACCTGGACACGGACACGCTCGCCGCCGTGGAGGACCTGCTCGACGGCTGGCCGGGCACGCTGGTGGTGGTCTCCCACGACCGCTACCTGCTGGAGCGCGTGACCGACCACCAGCTGGCGCTGCTCGGCGACGGGAAGCTGCGCGGCCTGCCCGGCGGCGTGGACCAGTACCTTGAGCTGCGCGAGGGCGTGGCCGGGGCCCCGGGGCAGGCTGCGAAGTCCGGACCCGCGGCAAAGTCCGGGCCCGCCGCCAAATCGGGAGGGGCGGCCGGGGAAGCCGCCGGGTCCGGATATTCGGAGGCCCAGAAGCGCGAGGCGCGCAAGGAAATCAACCGGATCGACCGCCAGCTGGCCAAACTGGCCCAGCAGGCCGAGAAGCTGCACGCGCAGATGGCCGCCGCGTCCGAAGCGATGAAGTTTGATGACCTCGGGGACCTGAACTCGAAGCTGCAGGCGGTCGAGGCGGAGCAGGCAGGACTCGAGGACGCCTGGATGGAAGCCGCGGAGGTCGCCCAAGACTAGTGCCCGAGGGCCCCGCCCCGAGCGAAGCGAGGTAAGAGAGCGGCCAGGGGTCCCCGCGGGCGAAGCGCGTGGGGCAGGCCGCGAACGGGGAGGGCAATAGTCGGTAGTGCCCGAGGGCCCCGCCCCAGTTCCCCGGTTCCCGGGTTGCCGCCCGGCTCTGTCGCCCAACTCCGGTGCCCCAACTCTGGTGCCGGTTGCGATCCGCCCCTAGACTCGGCGTTCTGGGGACGGATCCTTTGGGGGGATCTCCTCGGGTAAACCTACTGTGGGGGATAGGTGAAACCGTGGGACGTGGGAAAGGCGATTCAGGGCAGGACCGTGCCATCGGCACGGCTGCCGCTGGCTTGAGGGGCGCAAAAGGGGGTCCCGCGCCGGCCGGCGATGCCGCGGAGCGGATCCTGCGCGCGGTGCGCGAAGGCACCGGGGCGGTGGTCGAGGGGGACCTCGGCACCGGCCAGGACGACTTGGCCCACCATGCGCTCCAGGGACTGCGCGGAACGGCGCACGTGGTGCTCATTGACGCGGCCGGCGAGGACCGTGTCCCGGCAGCAGCGCCGCTGGGCAGTTTCGCTGACCTAACCCATCTGGTGGGTGCCGTCGCGCCGGAGGACCTGGGCGACGGGCCCGCGGCCGTGAACGCGGTGCGTCACCTGCTGGCGCGCCAATCCGGCGGCCTGCCCGTGGTGGCCTACGTGCCCGACTGCGGCCGGCTCGGGCCGGACGCGGTCTCGCTGCTGGCCAACCTGGCCCTCGCCGGCGTCCTGTCGCTGCTCGCCGTTTGCCGCGGGCACGAGGCCGACGCCCCGAACCGGCTGTGCCGGGTCGCCCATTTGGAGCGCTTCCGTCCGCATCCGCTGACCCCGGAGGGCGTGGCCGCCGAGGTTGCCGCCCGCTGCGGCGCCGACGCCAGCCCCGAAGCGGTGGCAGCCCTCTGGGAAGCCAGCGCCGGAAACCGCCGGTGGCTGGCGGCGATCACCGAGGACTGGCTGGAACTGGGCCACCTGGTGGACAGTTCCGGGACGTGGGTCCTGTCGCCGGGGCCGGGGCCTGTTGGCGACCGTGCCCGCCGCGAATGGCGCGACATCCTGGATTCGCTCCGGCCCGGGCCGCGCACGGTGATCTCCCTGGTGGCGCTGGCCGGCAGCATACCGCTCCACGCGCTGCTGCGGCTGGCGGATCCGGCCGATGTGGACCGCGCCCACGAATCGGGCCTGCTCGATCCCGGGCCGGCCCCTGTCCGTACCGCGCGCCTGCGCGGAACGCTGTCGGCCCGGACCGTTGCCTCGCTCATCCCGCCGGGGCGCTCCCGCGAACTCTTGGGCCTGCTGCAGGAGCAGCTGGGCCCGGACGCCGGGATTCCGCCGCGCGAACTCGTCGACTGGAAGCACGCGGCCGGCACCGTCCCGGAGCCGGTGGAGGCGCTGGCCGCGGCGCGGGAACTGCTTGAGGACGGACAGCCGCGGACCGCGCTGGCCTACCTGGAGCTGGCCAGGGACCTGTCCGGCACCCCGGCCTTCGCCACCGTCGAGGCGCTGGTGCTCACCGCCTGCGGCCGGGCCGGGGAGGCATGGGAGATCGCGGCGGCCGCCTGGGGACCCGCGCCACCGCAGGGCCCGGGAGGGCCGGCCGGCGGCCTGGCCGAATGGGCCGAGCTGGGGTTGGCGGGGGCGAGGACGCAGGCCCTTCGGGGGATCCACGGGGAGGGCCCGGAAACGGGGGAGCCCGCCGCCGTGCTGCTGGCCCGGGTGCGGGACAGGCTGGGGAAAGCCGTGGACGCGAAGCCGGGTGCGGGGGAGCTGGGCCTGGGGGAACGGAGTACGGCGGAGCGCCGCCGACTCAGGGAACTCGCGGCCGAGGCGGAGCTGCTGCAGCTGGAACTGGCCGTGGGAACCGGGCAGCATGCCGACGTGGGCGCACTGTCCCACGACCGCCCCGATTTTCCGCCGGAGGCCCGGCTGCTCTGGCAGGCCCTCGCGGTGGAAGCGGAGGTCATGTGCGGCAGGGTGCACGATGGGCTCGAACTCGGCCGCGAACTCATGCTCCAGCCCCGGTTCACGTTCGGCCGCAGCGTTTCCCGCGACAGCGCGCGACGGCACCTGGTCCACGCCTGCGCCGTCTCCGGCGACTGGGCGGAAGGGGCCGATCCTGCGGCGCCGCTCCGCTGGGCAGGGATGGTGCCGCCCGCCGGAGGGGCTCCGGGCGGCCGGGCAGCGGGCCCGGCAGACATCCTCCGGGCCTGCATCGCGGGCCGGAACGACGGACTGGAACGGGAGATCCACCAGTTGCGGGTCGACGATCCCTGCGGCATGCTTCCGCTGGTCTTGGCCGGTTCGGCCCAGGCGCTGGCGGCGCAGGGGCACCAGGCCGGGGCCCGGAAACGCCTGCGGGAGCTGGCGGACCTGGCGGAGCAGCCCGCCGCGTGGCTGGTCCGCCGCGGCACCGAGCTGCTGGCCGCGTGCGCCGAGGCCCTGCTCGGTGCCACGGAGCAAGCCGCCCGGCGGCTGCTGGACCGCGCCGCCGAGGACCGGCGCGCCGGACGCACCTCGCTGGAGCTGCTGGTCCTGGCCGCGGTGGTGCAGATGGGACGTGTCGAGGCGGTGCCCTTGCTGGCCGACGCGGCCCGCCGGGCCGACGGCCGGTTCGCGGCGGCCTGCCGCGACCTTACGGCGGCACTGGTGCATCCCGGCGGGCAGCGGGCCAGCCTGGACGGTCCCGGACTACTGGTGGCGGCCCGGACACTGCAGGCCATGGGGCATGAAGCGTTGGCCGCCTATGCGTATCGCCAAGCCGCGGCAGCCGGCATTCCGCGCTCCGAAACCGAGGACCGGGGGCACAGCGCCCTGGCCCCGGAACGGCTGCCTGCCGGAGGCGCCGGGCGGGGTCCCTCCGCGGTGCACCCGGCCGCCTTGAGACCGGGACCCGTGGCCGGTGCGGGAGGCCGGCCACGCTCCGGCGGACGGTCCGTGGATCCCTTTGCCGGGCTGACCGGCCGGCAAAAGGACATCGCGCAGCTGGTTGCCGCGGGGAGCAGCAATCGGGAGATCGCCGATGCGCTGGGGCTGTCGGTTCGGACGGTGGAAAGCCACCTGTACCAGATCTATGCACGGCTGGGGGTGTCGCGCCGGGGGGAATTGGCGACACCCGGGCCGACCGGACGCTGACGGCGCCCGGTCTTGGAGCACTTAAGTAGTAAAGGGGGGAAGACGAGTGGGCCAGGCTGAGCACTACTGATGCCATCGGCAATTTCCGCGCTTAGCATATGAAAAATTCCCGCAATCTCCGGGGCTATTGGGGTACCCGGAGTGTCGCGGGCATGGACTTGGGGGAAGAACATGACTTTGCCGCACCATGGGAGCAGCACGGCTCCATCGGGTTTTCTGGCAGCCTTGGGGGACGACGGACCGGACCCCCGGACTCGGACGATTTCTGCGCGGGTGAACCGTGCCGGCGTGGCGGAGCAGCTTTCCGCAGCCCTGCGCGATGACGCCTCTGCCGGCGCACTTCTGCTGGGCCTGCTTGGCAGCGGGCGACGGACAGCTCTCCAGGAGGCGCTGGCCACCCTGCCGCCGACAACCCGGCGGTTCAGCGTATCGGGTACCGAATTCGCCAGCAGCATCCCGTATGGGGCGTTGATGTTCCTGGTGTCCGGCGTCGACCCGACCCTGCTGGCCTCGGCCCAAGGGGTGCTGCGCGGCATGGGGGAGGTGTTTGCCGCCTCGGGGGCACGTCCCGTGGTGGTGCTGGAGAACACCGCCCTGATTGACGCGGCATCCTGCAACGCCTTGGCCCAGCTGGCTGCCCAGGGGTCGATCTCCCTGGTGCCGATCTGCGAACGCATGGAGGAAGTGCCGACGGACATTGCCGGCCTGGTGCGCAGCGGCGACATGGCCCGGGTGGAGGTCAGCCCGCTGACCCCCGCCGAGGCGGGGGAGGTCTTGGCGGCCGACCTCGGATCGCCGCTGTCCCGCCCCGCCTCCGCGCGGCTCTGGCGGGACGGCGAGGGCAACCTCGAAGGCCTGCGGCTGCTGGCCCGCGACTGCGTGGCCAGCGGCAAGCTCCGGCTCGCGGAGGGGCACTGGATCCTGGCACCGGGCACCATGCCGCTGGACGGGCACTTCGCGGCACGGATCCGCGTCCGGCTGGCAGGGCTCGGCGAACGCGAGCGGCTGCTGCTGGACGTGCTGGCGGTGCGCGGGGAAACCTCGGTGGCGGCGTTGAACGCAGCCGGTTTCGGGCCCGCGCTCGATGGCCTCCATGCGGCCGGCCACGTGGTGAGAAGCCAGCGCGATCCGGGACGGGTGGAGCCGTCGAACGCCATGGTGCGCCAGGTGCTGTGCGCGGTCCTGGACGGCGAGCAGCACCGCCTGCTGGCGGCGATGGTCCAGGAAGATCCTGAACCGTTTGCCGCAGCAAGGCTCGTTGCGGCCACGGCGCGGGAGATGCTGGACGGGGGCAACGCGTCCGCGGCCGCCGCGTTCCTGCAGGAGCGCAGGGAAGCCGGAGAACTCCCGGAGTCCCTGTGGCACGAGGCGCCGCAGGTCTGCGCCGATCTGCTGCGCACCGAGGTGCAGGCGTTGCGCACCGCCGGACGCAGCCGCCAGGCCGTGCTGATGGTGCACACCCTGCTGGCGAGGCTTGAAACCGGAGCGGACACCGCGGATGCGCCAGCCGCAACGCTCGAGGAAGTACGCCTGTTGGCCGCCGACCTTGCCTTCAAGGCGGGTCCGCTGGAGGACGGCGCCGGCCCCGGGCAGTCTGCCGGTGACAGCGGGCCCGCCGCCGGACCGCCGTTTCCCGCCCACCGCTGGCCCGACGACGGCCTGCGGATCGCCGAACAGGCCTGCCGGGCCAGGGAATGGGCCCTGGGGGAACGCCAGCAGGAGGCCGCGGAAGCGGTGCGGCTGCTGGTGCGGGACATCCTCTCCCACCGGGCGGCAGGGGTCCTCGACGAAGTCCTGCCCCCGGACCGGATGGGCATCGTGGTCGACGCGCTGATGACGGTGTTCCTCGCGCTCGGGGAATGGGACACCACTGCCCAACTGGCCCGGGCCCTGCAGGATGAGGCCGATGCCAGCCCCGATGGGGCGGCGGCGGCCGCGCTGGTGCTGGGCTCCCTCTCGGCACTGGGCGCGGACACCGGGTCCGCCCTGCTGCAGGCCACGCCCGCGCTGCGCCAGTTGGAGGCCTGGGGGCCGCCCGACCAGCGCGCCGCCCTGGCCGCACTCACGGCGCACTGCCTGGCCGACCAGGACCGGCCGCAGGAAGCGGCCGAACTGCTGGTCGGGCTGCGCGACGGGCTCGCCGTCGGACACCCCGTCCTGGCTTGGGCGGTGGAATTCTTCAGCGCGCTGACGGTGGCCAACCTGCATTCGGCCCACGCCGCCTGCAACCGGCTGATGGCGCTGGCCGACTCCATGGCGGAGTCCGGGCGGACGCTCCTGGAGGCGCACACGCTGGCCGCGGCGCTCCGCCTCGGCGAGTTCGCGGCCGCGGGCAGGCTCTCCGGGGTGCTGGGCCGCGTCCAGGGTCCGCTGGCCGGGGAACTGCGCCAGCTCGCTGACGCCGTCGTCGCCGAGGACGGGCAGGCCGTGGAAACCGCCCTGGAGCGGATCGCTTCCATGGGCTACCGCATGTTCGCCGAGGAAACCGGGAACCGGCTGTATTCCTTCCTCTCCGCCGGGGAAATCCGGAACCTCACCCGCCACCTGGCACGGACCGAACACGACCGGTCGGCGTCGGGCCGCCTGCCCGGCGACGCCACCGGAGCCGACCCCGGCCCGGACGAGCTGTCCGCGCACCTGGCGGTCCTGACGCGCCGGGAGCGGCAAGTCGCCTCCAACGTCGTCGAAGGCCTGAGCAACGCCGAAATCGCCAAACGCGGAGGGGTCTCCGTCCGCACGGTGGAGGGACACCTGTACCAGGTGTACTCGAAACTGAACGTGCGCAGCCGGACCGAACTCGCCCAGCTGCTCAGCCAGCCGGCCACCGACGGCGTCGTGGCATGAGCGCCCCGCGCGAAGGCCTGCTGGTGGGCCGGCACGAGGTCCTGACACGGCTGAAGGGGATCCTCGGGGACGAATCCGCCCCCGGAGCCATCGTGGTGGGGGCGGCCGGAATGGGGAAGACGGCACTGGCCTCGCTCGCCCTCTCCTCCCTGGACCCCGCCCCGGACACGGTGCGCATCCACCCGAGCGCCACGCTCTCCACTGTCCGCTTCGGAGCGCTGGCACCCTACCTCGGATCCATCCAGGACACCGCCGACGTCATGGGAGTCCTGCGCGAACTCGTCGACGTCCTGCCCCGCAAGGCGGCGGGAGGCGAGGGAGCGGGACGCGGCAAGCCGCTGCTTGTTGTCGACGACGCCCACTTCCTGGACCCGGCCAGCCGCTTCGTGCTGTCCCAGCTGGTGCAGACCTCCACGGTGCGGCTGCTGGCCTTGGGGGCGGGCACCGACTCCGTCGAAGGCGCTGCCGACTCGGCGCTGGGGGTGGGACAGCTGCCCGTGCTGGCGCTGGAACCGCTGGACGTGGAGGAGGTCCGCACGCTGTGCACCGAGGTCCTCGGCGGCGACGTTCCCGCCGGCACCGCGGAAACGGTGGCCTCCCTCACGGCCGGCAATCCGCTGCTGGTCCGCGCCTGGCTGCGGTGCGCGGCGGACCAGGGGGCGGTGGTCAAGAACAGCGGGGTATGGATCGTTGCCCGCCCGGACCCCGAACCCAACGCGGAAATGCGGGACCTGGTCCGCAGCCTGCACGCCCGTTTGGGCGGGCCCCAGCAGGAAACCATGGAACTGCTGGCGCTCGCCGGACCCCTGCCGCGCACGACGCTCGCCGCCGCCACGGCCGGCGGCGTGGAGGAACTGCTGGAGTCCGGCGCAGCCGCAGTGGACCGGGGAGGCCAGATCCGAATCGCCAGCAACCTGTATGCGGATGTGCTGCGCGCCCTGGTGCCGCCGGGCCGAAGCGCCCGGCTGCTGCAGCGTTGGCGCGGGGCTGCGGGAACGGCAACGGCACCGAACCATCGCCAAGTGCTGTGGGCGGTCGAATGCGGTGAAAGGGTGCCGCGCGAGGACCTCGAGCGCGCCGCGGCCGCGGCCAACGACGCGCTGGAACCCCTCACCGCCCTGCACCTGTGCCAGGCCGTGGGGGACGACGACGCCGTCGCCCTGGAAACCGCCCGGGCGATGCTGGGACTGGGACGGCCGCTGTCCGCCCTGTCGGCGGCCGAGCGGGTGTTCGACCGGCCCCATGACGATTCCACGCTGCAGGCCGCCTTGGCCGTGGCCACCTCGGCCGTGTGGAGAACCGGGGCGTCCGCGGCGGCCCTGGAGGAACTGGCCGGCACCTGGGAACGCCGCATCAGGGCCGCAGCCCCGCCGGAGGGGACCGGCTTCGGCAGCCTCGTTCCCCTGTCGGGCCTCGAAATCCTTCGTTTTTGGGCCCGGCGGCTCGACGGTGCGCTGCCCCACGACGCCGGCGAACGGCTCCAGGAACTGCAGCGGATGCCAGGGGCCACTGCCGAGATCCGGCTGCTGTCCACCCTCCTGGTTTCGGACGTCCACTGGATGGCGGGCCGCACCGACACCGCGGCCGCAGCGGTCGCCGGGGCCTGGGCGATTCTGGAAGCCGAACCCGCGCTCTGCAGCCGGTACTGCGTCCAGGTCATCGGTCGCCACGTCCTCTGCCTCATTGAGTCCGGCCGGTATGCGCAGGCCTCCGCGTTCCTGGACACCCACGTTTCCTCCGATCCCCGCGAGGCCGTCCGCCGGCAGGGGACGGTGCAGTTCCTGCGCGGCCTGCTGCACATGCGCCAAGGGCGGCTGGCCGAGGCGGTCGAGGAACTGCGTGAAGGCACGGCGGCGCTTTCGCTGACGGACCCGTTGCAGCTTCTGCCGCTCGCAACGGGCCTGCTGGGCCTGCTGCGCGCCGAAGCCGGAACCGCAGCCAAGGAAGGCACCGGGGCACATCCGCCGGTGCTGGCCTACCGCGGCCCCTACGATCTCTGGCTCCTGGCCCGGGCGTTCGCAGCCGCGGCCGGCACGGCGTTCGTGGGCGACCGCGGCGGGGTGCCGGAACCGTCCGGAAACCTGGCCTCGCTCGCGGGGGAAGCCAAGGCCAAGGGGCTGGCGCTGGTGCACCGGGAGATCCGCGTGCTGGCCTGCCTCCGTGAAGCCGGCAAGCCGGGCAACGGTGCCTCCCAGTTGCTGGGGGAGGCGGCGGAAGGCCTGGAAGGACCACGCAGCCGAACGCTCGGCCGGCTCGCCCTGATCGGCGACGCCACCGACCCGGACCGGCTGGAGACCGCGGCCGGGTACGCGGAGGAAGCCGGGGAAGTGGCACTGGCGGCGGAACTGCTGGCCCATGCCGTCCTTCTGCACGCCGAACGGGGGGAGGACAAGCTCGGAGGGCACACCTTGCGCCGGCTGCACCTGCTCACCCGCGGGCTGGGGACGTTGGGGTCGCGGACCGTGCTCCGGGCCAGGTCCCACGGCGAACTGACCTCCCGCGAGCGGGACATCGTCCGGCTCGCGGCGGAAGGCCACAGCAACCGGCAGATCGCCAAGGTGCTGACGCTGTCCCAGCGCACCGTTGAAGGACACCTGTACCGCATCTATCTGAAGCTCGGGATCGGCGAGCGCTCCGAACTCGCCGACTTCCGCTGATTCCCCAACTGGTAGGGAGATACCTCATGACCATTCGGATCGGATACGCCGCAGGAGCCTACGACCTGTTCCACATAGGCCACCTGAATCTCCTGCGGAACGCGAAGAGCCGCTGCGACTACCTCATCGCCGGCGTCGTCTCCGACGACCTGATCGAGGCAACGAAGGGCAGGCGCGCGGTGGTGCCCCTACCCGAGCGGCTGGAGATCGTCCGCGGACTGGGATGCGTGGATGCCGCCGTGGCCGAAACCCACGCGGACAGGCTCGACACTTGGCGCGAGGTGGGCTTCAACGTGTTCTTCAAGGGCGATGACTGGCGGGGAACGCCGAAGGGAATCGAGCTTGAACGGCGGTTCGCCGAAGTCGGGGTGACCGTCGAGTATTTCCCGTACACCATGCAGACCTCCTCGACGGCCCTGCGCCAGGCACTTTCCATCCTCGCGGCGCCGCACCAAGCCACCCAGAAGAACGGTTGACCCGCCCGGTTCCCGGGGAGCGCCCGCCGCACGGCAGGTGCTCCCCGGGAACTGCCGCGCGTCCGGGATCCTGGACGGTCCCCGGCGCCAACCGCGGAAACCGGCGGCATTCGCGCCTGCGTAGACACGCATCCACGTACGCGTGGTGACATGGCCACAACGAGTATCCGCCACTCGTGCCGAGGTGTTTGGGGCTCCGTAATCTCAGGGCTACGGGCGTTGTCCGATCGCCCGAACCGGCAACTGGAATGCCTCGGCCTTGGAGGCACTCGCAAGTGCAAGTTGCCGCTCCAGACGGTGCCGGCGGTTCGTGAGCTAGGCGAAGCCTAGACTCAGCCCCCCAGCGGCCGCCGGCCCTCTGGAGTCCTTCCCGCCACAGGAAACCTGCCACAGGAAACCTAAGCGGGGGACACCCGCGGACCCAAGTGAGATTCCCCCTGAGATTCCCCCCCATGCGCAGCATCCGGGCCTGCGCTGCCCCCCGATCGGGCCGGCGGTACGCGGGCCTTCTGAGACAAGGCTCAACCCCCAGCTGCCGCCGGCCCTTCAACAACCTTCTGGCAGAGCACAACCCTCTGGTGGACAGCAGTCTGGCCGGGCACCGTACCCCTGGTACCGGTGCCCGGCCAGACGGCTGTCCGGAACCGGAGCGTGGCCGGCCGTTTTCCGTGCCGGCGCCGGTTGCCGGCCCCGCCCCCGATGCAGCGGCCGCTTGGCCGTTGGTCCGTCCGCCTAGGTGGTCCCGGGTGCGGGCTGCGCATGGATTGCGCAGGCACCCGGGCACATTCGAGTACCCGCCCACCCGTGCCGGGAACCGCTCCGCTTCTTACCCTCGGCGGTGGACGTTGCACAAAGACGCGATGTCCGGTCGGCAAACACCGGATGTCGCTGAGCAAACACTGGCGCGGAAACCACTTGGGGGGCAGGAGCATGGCTGATCCATTGCACGACCACGGGGGCACCCTGAGGTGCCCCGCACCGCCCGGGGGGGATCGGATCCCATGACCCAGGCCCGTGAACACTTCAAGACCCACCCCGACGTCGGTTTCGAGCGCTGGACCCTGACCGGATTCCGTGACGCCAGCATCCGGCGCGGAACAGCCGGCAAGGTCCGCACCAGCGGCGAGTGGCGCCGGCGCTACCAGCTCAAGCTGCTGGCCTCGGACAGCACGGTCATCCTGGCCAGCGTCGCGCTGGTCCTGTTCATGGGCAGCGCGGGCACCTGGCCGGCGGCCCTGGCCGTCGCTTTGAGCTGGATCCTCCTACTTTCGCTCTTCCACGCGCATTCCCCGCGGTACGCCGGGGTGGGCGCGAGCGAATACAAGCGCATCATCGATGCGACCGGGGCAACGGCGGGTTGGCTGGCGGTCATCGACATCGCTTTCGGCTTCCAGACGCTGCGGGATTTCCTGGTGTTGTCCCTGCCGCTGGGAGCGGCGCTGCTGCTGGCCACCCGCTGGATCTGGCGGCATCGCCTGCTCGCCACACACGCCCACGGACAGGCGCTGTTCAACGCACTGGTCGTCGGCCAGCCGGCGGACATCGCCTACGTGGTCAACCAGATGGAGAAGAAGTCCGGTCCGGCCTATCGGGTCGTTGGCATCGTGCTCGAGCATGAGGAGGGCCCCGAGCCTTCCCGTCCGGGACGCCGGCTTCCGGTCCTGCACGGACTCTCCACGCTGGAAGCGGCCATCCAGCGCTACAGCGCCGACGCCGTCGTCGTTGCCGGCCAACTGGAGGCGGGCAACCGCTTCATCACCCAACTCGGCTGGCGCCTGGAGAAGACCGGTACCGAACTGATCCTGGCCTCCTCGCTGACCAACGTCGCGGGTCCGCGGATCCACGTGCGTCCGGTCGAGGGCCTGCCATTGATGCACGTTGAAACCCCGACCTTCGACGGTGGCAAGTTCGCCGTGAAGCGGGCGGTCGACGTCGTGGCCTCCGGGCTGGGGCTGCTGGTCCTTGCGCCGATCCTGGCCGTCGTGGCCCTGCTGATCACGCTCGACAGCCCCGGAGGTCCCATTTTCCGGCAGCAGCGGGTCGGCCGGGACGGCCGCACGTTCACGATGTATAAGTTCCGCACGATGTGCACCGACGCCGAACGCGAGCTGGAACGCATCTCCCACCTGAACGAGGGCAGCGGACCGCTGTTCAAGCTCAAAAACGACCCGCGGGTCACCCGGGTCGGCACCTGGCTGCGCAAGTTCTCCCTCGACGAATTCCCCCAGCTGCTGAACGTGCTCCGCGGCGACATGTCGCTCGTGGGACCCCGTCCGCCGCTGCCGCAGGAGGTCGAAAGCTACGACGGCCACGAACACCGCCGGCTGCTGACCAAGCCGGGCGTCACCGGGCTCTGGCAGGTCAGCGGACGCTCCGACCTGAACTGGGAGGAGAGCATCCGGCTGGACCTGTACTACGTCGAAAACTGGTCGCTCACCGGCGACCTGCAGATTCTCTGGCGCACCGTCAAGGTCGTCCTCAAGCCAGTCGGGGCCTACTGAACCCGCACACCATGCGACACCAAAACGTTGGAGGGGAACATGAGCAAGACGACCGGGCCTCAGGGCCCGCTGAGCATCGCCATGGTGGGCACCCGCGGGGTGCCGGCCAAGTACGGGGGATTCGAGACCGCAGTGGAGGAGATCGGGCGGCGCCTGGTCGATCGCGGCCACGAAGTGGTTGTCTACTGCCGCGGGGGAGGCGGGATGCCGATGCACCGGGGCATGCGGCGGGTGGAATTGCCGGCGCTGCGCACCCGAAGCCTGGAGACGCTCAGCCACACCGCCCTGTCCGCGGCCCACCAGGTGTTCCACGCCGCCGACGCGGCGATCGTGTTCAATGCGGCGAACGCTCCGTGGCTGCCCCTGCTGCGCGCGGCCCGGATCCCCGTCGCCACCCACATGGATGGCCTCGAATGGAAACGGGCCAAGTGGGGGCCGGTGGGCAAGCGCTACTACCGGGTGTGCGAATCCCTGGCCGTAAGGTGGTCCGACGCGCTGATCGCGGATGCGAGCGGGATCGCCGACTACTACCGGCACGAGTTCGACGCCGATACCCGCCTGCTGACCTATGGGGCGCCGATCCTTCCGGACGGGCGCTTCGAGCGGCTCGCCGAGCTGGGGCTGGAACCCAACGGGTATCACCTGCTGGTGGCCCGCTTCGAGCCCGAAAACCACGTGGACCTGATCGTCGAAGGCCACGTGCGCAGCGGGTCCCGGGTTCCGCTGGTGGCGGTCGGCAGCGCCCCGTACAACAGTGCCTACCAGCAGCGCGTGGAGGCCGCGGCCCAGGGGAAGGTGAGGTTCCTGGGTGGTGTGTGGGACCAAGAACTGCTGGATCAGTTGTACGGCAATGCGCGGATCTACTGGCATGGGCACTCGGTGGGCGGAACCAACCCGTCCCTGCTGCGCGCGATGGGCGCCGGCGCCGCCGTCAACGCCTTCGACGTCGGATTCAACCGGGAAGTGCTGGGCGGGACGGGGCAATACTTCACCGACCCGCAGGACGTCGCCTCGCTGGTGGCGCTGGCGGACGCCGATCCGGAGGCCGCGCGGGAGCGCGGACGGCGGACGCGCGACGCGGCGGGAGCCTACGACTGGGACGTCGTGACGGACGGGTACGAACAACTGAGCCGGGACCTGGTGGCAGGCACCGTCCGCCAGTCCGGCGGGCGCCGCCTGTACCCGGCCCGGGACCTGGTGGCCGCCGGCAACAGCGTTTGGGCAGGTGGCATTGTCTCGCCGGGTGGCCTTGTCTCGCCCGGTGGCCTTCTCCCGCAGGGGGGCATCCTCACGCCGGGGCAGCCGGTCGCGGTGGGGCCCATCGCCGCACGGACCGCGGAGGCCCCCGCACTCCAGCCCGGCCCCGCCCGCCGGCCCCGGCCCGCCCGCGCCTTGCGGGTGCGCCAGGCGGCCCGGCTGGGACTGGGACTGCTCCTCCCGCGGCGGGGGCCGGCCTCCCCGCAGTGAGCATCCCGAGGCAAGCAGCATCCCGAGGCAAGCACCGAGCCGTGGCGCGCCGCACCCCTTGCGGCGCGCCACGGCGCGCATGCGCCCCACGCGGGCGGGAATCCGGTGCGCTGTGGCAGAATGTTTTCCTGTGCCCGCCCTGCGGTCACTTTCCGCCCTGGTGTAATGGCAGCACGCCGGCCTTTGGAGCCGTGCAGTCTAGGTTCGAATCCTAGGGGCGGAACGGAAGGTGTTCCGTGCCACCTACGCGGGCGGGGAAACGGGGTCCTGGCAGGCGGTAGACTGGGGCGGTCCGATTCGAGCCCCGGACGCAGTGCCAAACGATCGCATGGGAGTACACATCTTGAGCGTGGAAGCCGCCGCCGTCATCGTCCTTGCGGCCGGTGCCGGAACCCGCATGAAGTCCGCCAAACCCAAGATCCTCCACGAGATCGGTGGCCGATCCATGGTAGGACACGCGCTGGCCGCCGCCCGAGGCCTGGAACCCCGCCAGCTTGTCGCGGTCGTCCGGCACGAGCGCGACGCGGTCGCCGAGCACCTGCTGCGCATCGAACCCGGCCTGACCATTGCCGACCAGGACGAGGTCCCCGGCACCGGTCGCGCCGTCCAGGTTGCGCTCGAGGCGCTGCCCCCGCAGTTGGAGGGCACCGTCGTGGTCACCTACGGCGACGTGCCGCTGCTGACCACCGCGCTGCTCCAGGAACTGGTCGCCGAGCACGACCGCGACCAGAACGCGGCCACCGTGCTCACCGCCGTCCTGGAGGACCCGACCGGCTACGGGCGCATCCTGCGCGCCCCGGACGGGACCGTCGCCGGCATCGTGGAGCACAAGGACGCCACGGCCGAGCAGCGCGCCATCGCCGAGGTCAACTCCGGGATCTACGCCTTCGACGCCGCCGTCCTGCGCGCGGCGCTCGCGCAGGTCACCACCGACAACGCGCAGGGTGAGATGTACCTGACGGACGTGCTGGCCATCGCCCGCGCCGCCGGCGGACGTGTCGCCGCCGTCACCACCGAGGACCGGTGGCAGGTGGAGGGAGCCAACGACCGGGTCCAGTTGGCCGCACTTGGCAAGGAACTGAACCGCCGTACCTTGGAGGGCTGGATGCGGGCCGGGGTCACCGTCGTGGACCCGGACACCACCTGGGTCGACGTCGAGGTCGCGCTCAGTTCCGACGTCACCCTCAAGCCCGGCACCCAGCTGCACGGCACGACGGCGGTGGGCACCGACGCGGTCATCGGCCCCGACACGACGCTGACCAACGCCACGGTCGGCCGCGGCGCGAAGGTGGTGCGTTCGGACGTTACCGATTCGCGCATCGGCGCCGGCGCGAGCGTCGGCCCGTTCGCCTACCTGCGCCCGAAGACGGACCTCGGCGAGGACGGGAAGATCGGCGCCTTCTACGAGACCAAGAACGTCACCGTCGGCAAGGGTTCCAAGCTCTCCCACCTTGGCTACGCCGGCGACGCCGAGATCGGCGAATACACGAACATCGGCTGCGGCAACATCACCGCCAACTACGACGGCGTGAACAAGCACCGCACGGTGATCGGATCCCACGTGCGCACCAGCTCCAACACGGTCTTCATCGCGCCGGTGACGATCGGGGACGGGGCGTACACCGCCGCCGGCGCCGTCGTGCGCAAGAACGTTCCGGCCGGCGCGCTGGCCTTGTCCGTGGCCCCGCAGCGCAACACCGAGGGCTGGACCGAGGCCAAGCGCCCCGGCACCCCCTCCGCCCTGGCCGCCTCGCGCGCGCACCGCGGCACCGACACCCCCTGACCCCTTCCTGGCCCCTGAGCAACCCTCCTCCCCCGAGAAAGTGATTCCATGAGCGAACTCAGCTACAACGTCGACAAGAAACTGGTGTTGGCGTCCGGCCGTGCGCACCCCGAGCTGGCCGAGGAGATCGCCAAGACGCTGGAGACCGAACTCCTGCCGATGTCCGCCTACGACTTCGCCAACGGCGAGATCTACGTCCGCTCCGGCGAGAGCGTGCGCGGCAAGGACGTCTTCATCATCCAGTCGTTCCCGGCGCCGCTGAACAACTGGCTCATGGAGCAGCTGATCATGATCGACTCGATGAAGCGCGCCTCGGCCCGGCGCATCACCGTCGTCGCCCCGTTCTACCCGTACGCCCGCCAGGACAAGAAGGGCCGCGGCCGCGAGCCGATCTCCGCCCGCCTGGTTGCCGACCTGTACAAGACCGCCGGCGCCGATCGCCTGATCAGCGTCGACCTGCACACCGCGCAGATCCAGGGCTTCTTCGACGGCCCCGTCGACCACCTCATGGCCATCCCGCTGCTGGCCGACTACATCCGCGGCCGCGTCGGCTCCGACAACGTCACGGTCGTGTCCCCGGACACCGGGCGCGTCCGCGTGGCCGAGCAGTGGGCCGACCGCCTGGGCGGCGTCCCGCTGGCCTTCGTGCACAAGTCCCGCGACCTCACGGTTCCCAACCAGGCGGTCTCCAAGACCGTCGTGGGCCAGATCGAAGGCCGCACCTGCGTGCTCATCGACGACATGATCGACACCGGCGGCACCATCTCCGGTGCGGTGCGGGTGCTCAAGGACGCCGGAGCCAAGGACGTCATCATCGCGGCCACCCACGCGGTGTTCTCCGAGCCGGCCTCGCAGCGCCTGGCCGAGTCCGGTGCCCGCGAGGTCGTCGTCACCAACACCCTGCCGATCCCGGAGAGCAAGCGCTTCGACTCCCTGACGGTGCTCTCAATCGCCCCGCTGATCGCCCGCGCGATCAAGGAGGTCTTCGAGGACGGCTCCGTGACGAGCCTCTTCGACGGCAACGTCTAGCGTGCGGGGCAGGCCCTTTCGTGTCGACTTCGTCGCCACGTAGGGACCCGGCTGCCCCGCGCTTTGCGGTGATGGCCCTTTCGTGTCGACTTCGTCGCCACGTAGGGACCCGGCTGCCCCGCGCTTGCGGAGGGCCCGGACGCGGTACGCGTCCGGGCCCTCCTTTTTGGCATCCAGACTGGCTTTTCGGGCATTCGGACTGGCTTTCCCGGGATTGCGCAGGCCTCCCGGTAACCTTGGGGGGTGGTCAACATCCTGACAATCTGCACCGGAAACATCTGCCGTTCACCTTTTGCCGAACGGTACCTCCAGCGAGGTTTCGACGAAATCGCTCCGGGGGCCTTCACCATCTCCAGCGCCGGCACCGGAGCCCTGGTGGGCCGCGCCATGGACGAGCGTTCCGCGCAACGGCTGGCGGACGCGGGAGGGGACCCGGAGGGGTTCGTTTCGCGCCAGCTGACCGAGGCCCTGCTGGGGCAGGCGGACTTCGTCCTGGCGCTCACCGCCGCGCACCGCGCGCGGGTCGTTGAGCTGAGCCCGCGCATGCTCAAGCGGGCCTTCACCGTGCGCGAATTTTCCCGCGTGCTGGCCGCGGTCGCGGCCGACGACGGCGGGGGAAGGCTTCCGCGCGGCGAGGAAAAGATCGAGGAACGCTGGAAGGCGCTGCCGAACCTGGCCGCGCTCAAGCGCCACGGCGTGCGTCCGGCCGACCCGGGGGAGGACGACGTGGTCGACCCCTTCAAGCGGGAGGACATCGTCTACGACCGCATGGTCGTTGAGCTCCTGCCGGCCCTGCGCGGCATCCTGGAGTTCGAAGCGGCCTCGCGCTCCTAGCCGCACCGCCAAACGAAACCGCCCCCGCCCGGTGAAAGCCGGGCGGGGGCGGTTTTGTTTGCGCGCGGAGGGCCTGGCGTCCGGAGGGACTACTGGCCGCGGCGCAGGTGGCGCATCTGCGAACGGGGGGTCAGCAGGTCGCCGAAGGTATCCTCGCCGCGGACCTCCGGCGCCGGCCCGTCCGTGGGGGCGAACTGTCCCTCGTAGCCGTATGCCCCGTCCTCCACGACCGGGATCTGTGACGTGGCTGCCCCGTAGGAGCCGCCGGCCGGCACCGCAGCGGCGACGGGCGCGGCGACGCTGGGTCGCGGATCCAGGTCCGGGGCCTGGACCGGCACCTTCCCGTCGGTCCGTCGGCTCGGAGCCTTCTGTGCGGCGGGCTCTTCGGACTGGGGGAGCTGGGCAGCCCTGGAGAGCTTGGCGGCCCTGCCGGCCTTGGAGGCCTTGGCCGGCTTGGGGGCCTCCTCGGAGGTGTAGTAGTACTGGCCGTAGTAGCCGTACTGGGAAGCACCCGCGCCCCGGGTGGGGACCTGGTTCAGGATCGTGCCGAGGATCCGGCCCTCGACGCGGCGGAGGTTGTCCAACGCCCGGCCCAGTTCGTCGACCGTGGTGGAGCCGGCCTTGATCGCCACCAGGGCGCCGTCGCCGATCTTGGCCAGGATGGCGGCGTCGGTGACGGGCAGCAGCGGAGGAGCGTCGATCAGCACCACGGCATCGCGGGAGAGGTCCGCCAGCAGGGAGCGCATGGCCTTGGAGCCGAGCAGTTCGCTGGGGTTCGGGGGGATGCGGCCGGCGCCGAGCAGGAACAGGTCCGGGACGGGTCCGTACGGCTGGAGGACATCGTCGATGTCGGCTCCGCCGCTGAGGACATCGGTCAGGCCCGCGCCAGAGGGCAGCCCGAAGAGTTCGGTGAGGACCGGGCGGCGAAGGTCCCCGTCGATCAGGACGGTGCGGCGACCGGTGGCGGCGATCGCGACGGCCAGGTTGGACGTCACGGAGGACTTGCCCTCGCCCGGGACGGAGGACGTCACGGCGATCACCCGCGGCGGATTGTCCACGTCCGTGTAGGAGAGGTTGGTGCGCAGTTCGCGCAGGGCCTCGGTGAAGGCGTGCGATTCCCGGTCCGCATGGTCGGTGCCGCCGGTTTCGACAACGCTGCGGCCGGCCGTCAGGCGCGAATCTAGCGGAATGGTTCCCACGACGGTGGCACCGAGCCGTTCGATCGCTTCCACCGACCGGATGCGACGGTCCAGATGGTTGCGCAGCAGGGCATAGCCCAGGCCCAAGGCCAGGCCGACCACGCCGCCCAGGGCCAGCGCCAGCTTGGTGTTCGGAGAGACGGGCGCCGTCGGAAGCACGGCCCTGCCGAGGGGAGCGATCTGGACGGCGGGCTCGGCCGAGGAGGCCTTGGAGCCGGAAGGGGCAACCGATTCGATTTCGGCCGCCTGCTCCGCCAGGGCCGCCACCCATGCGTTGGCCAGGTCCTGGGCCGTTTCGGGGTCGGTGGAGGTCGCATCGATGCGGATTTCCGCGGTGTTGGTGGGGACCGCGACGCTGACGTTGTCCAGCAGGGCATTTGCGTCCGTGGAAAGGTCCAATTCCTCGATCACGCGCTTGGCCACCGGAACGGTGAGGGCGATGCTCTTGTAGCTGGTGGCCTTGGACTTGGCCAGGTTGTCGCCGGCCAGGGCCATGGTGATGTTTTCACCGCCGGCTGCCACGACGAGCCCGGAAGACGAGGCCTGGTAGATGCGCGGCTGCAGGAGTGTCCAGGCGAAAGCCAGCAGCACCGTGCTCAGCAGGATGGCGACAATGCCGCGCCAGTAGTGCCGGACTACGGACAGGTATTGCCGGAGATCGGGACCGTCGTGGCTCCCGTTTACGTCGCTTGATTCCAAGATGCTGTCCCCCATGGGCTCTTCGGCCTGATTCATCGCGTGCTTAGACTGACTCATTTTAGCTTAGGAGCAAGGTGTTACTGATCGTGTAAAGAAACCGGCGCGGCAAGTCCTCGAGCGCGCGGAGCCGTCGGCCGGCAGGGGTGCCGTGGGCCCGGCCCCGCGGCGCGGCTGGTATAGTTGTCCGCAGTGCCCAGGCGAGGGAGCGAATGCGACTCCGTGATCGACGAGGCTAGACGCCCAACAAAGCGCCCATTCCTTCCGGAACGCGTGCGGCATCTAGGCCCGGAATTCCTGGCCCGGGCAGACCGCAAACCACGCTTCCCAAGGAGACACCATGTCGACCAAGATCGCCGCCGAACTTCGCTCCGACTTCGGCAAGGGCGCTGCCCGCCAGGCCCGCCGCGACGAGAAGATCCCCGCCGTCATCTACGGCCAGGGCTCCGAGCCGGTCCACGTCCTGCTGCCGGCCCGCGAGACCACCCTCATCCTTCGTGGCAAGGCTGCCGCCGAGCTGGTCCTGGACATCGAGGGCACCGAGCGCAAGGTCGTCGTCAAGGACATCCAGCGCGACCCGCTGAAGCAGATCATCGAGCACCTCGACCTGCTGCTCGCCGCGTAAGGTCGACAGACCGCTCGCATGGCAAGTGATACCTGGCTCGTGGCCGGGCTCGGAAACCCCGGGCCCGGCTACGCGCACAATAGGCACAATGTGGGCCAGATGGTCCTCGACGAGATGGCCGTACGCATCGGCGGCGGTTCGTTCAAGGCGCACAAGTCCCGTGCCCAAGTGCTGGAGGGACGGCTGGGCATCGGCGGACCGCGGGTGGTCCTGGCCAAGCCCATGACGTACATGAACCTCTCCGGTGGCCCGGTGTCTTCGCTCGCCAAGTTCTTCGGGATCGAACCCGACCATGTCGTGGCGATCCACGACGAGATCGACATCCCGTTCAACACGATCAAGCTGAAGATCGGCGGCGGCGAAGGCGGCCACAACGGGCTGCGGGACATTTCGAAGGCCCTCGCCACGAAGGACTACTACCGGGTGCGCGTGGGCGTGGGCCGGCCGCCGGGCCGGATGGACACGGCGGACTATGTCCTGCGCGACTTCGGCACCACGGAGAAAAAGGACCTGCCGTTCCTGATCGGCGATGCCGCGGATGCGGCGGAACTGTTGATCCGGGAAGGGCTGCTGGTGGCCCAGCAAAAGTTCCACGGGGCTTCTCCGGCGTAGCCCGCGCCGAAACCCCCGGCCGGGTCGGCGGGCCGACCGGACACCGCGCAGGCGCACCGCCCATGTGGCCCTCCACGGACGGCCCTGCGCGGATGGCCCTTAGCAATGCGAACCTTTACAAGCGTTTGACGTAGGATCGTGCCACGCCCTGACAGGCCCCTTGAACCGGGGGGCCGGCAGCGGGAGGCCCCTGAGACTGGGCCATCCCCCATCCCGCTGCCGGCTCCCTTTTCCATTTAAGGCCCCGTTCCCCGCACCACCCGTGCGCATCGAGTGGGTCCCGCCCCGCGCCCCACGTGTTTTCCCTCCACATGCGGGTAGGGCAGCCGCCCCGGCACGTGTCAAAGCCCGGTGATAACCGTTGCACCCACGCGTTTACCGCCCGTTAAGCGGTCCGTAGGATGCCCGAGTCGGGACCCCGGACGGTTCCGGCGGATCGGCCCGCAGCAACGAAAAACCGCCCGTCGGCGGGTGCGGGCGCAGCTTGATGAGGGGGGACATCATGGCAAGCCATATCCGGACGTGCCCATCCATCGTGGATGGCACGTCATCGATGGCGTCGGCAGGATTCCTGCAACGACGCGTGGGCCCACGGGCCCACACACGGGTCCTGCGGGGCTCACCGTGAGCGCGGACGTGGGGACCGGGGGACCGGCCACGGGTCTCGGTTACCGGGAGACGGTCCGCATCCTGGCCCAGGCGCAAAAGGGCGTCGCGCCCGGCGCTCCGGCCTACTCCGTTCTGGTCAACCGCCGTGCCGGCCGCTACCTGGCGGCTGGGGCGTTCCGTGCGGGGCTGAGCCCCAACGCAGTCAGCGTGGTCAGCGCCTGCTTCACGTTTTCCGGCATCGCCCTGCTGGCCTTCGCGCCGGCGTCGCCGTGGCTGGGGGCGGTCATCTGGCTGGTGCTGGCGGTTGGTTACGCCTTCGACTCGGCGGACGGGCAGGTGGCCCGCCTGCGCGGCGGCGGCTCGCCCGCGGGGGAGTGGCTGGACCACGTCTTCGACAGCGCCAAGATCACGTCGCTGCACCTGGCGGTGCTCATCTGCGCGCACCGCAGCTTCGGACTGGAGGACCCCGCCTGGCTGCTGGTTCCGATCGGGTACTGCCTGGTTGCCGCGGTGGCCTTCTTCACCATGATCCTGACCGAACAGTTGCGCACCACGCATGCGCTGCGGACCGGCGGCAGCCAGCCCAGGACTCCCGGCACGCGCCTGAAGTCCCTGCTTCTGCTGCCCACCGACTACGGGATCTTCTGTTTCCTGTTCCTGTTCCTGGGCGCTCCGGCGCTGTTCATGCCGCTCTACACCCTGTTCTTCGCGGCCAACCTGTTGCACCTTGCGCTGGCCCTGGGCAAGTGGTTCCGGGAGCTGGGCCGGCTGGCCCCGCCCGCTCCGGGACGGCCGGCGGCCAACGCACTTTCCGGAGGTAACCATGTCGGATGACACCACAACCCCCAAGCGGGGGAAGCGAACGGCCCGGTCCAGTTCCACCGAGTCCGGTTCCACTTCGCCCGTGGTCCGGAGGCGCGCCGCCACCGCGACGGCGCTGGCGGCGGTCGCTGCCCTCGCCGTCGGGCTGGCTGGCTACGCGCTGTCCACCCCGCCGCGCGGCGCGGACGATGCGGCCCGGGCCGCGGCCCAAGGGGCGGCCGAAACCCCGGGAGGCGGCGAGGAAAGCCCGTCGGCGGTCGAGACGCCGTCCGATTCCCCCGCCGAAGCCACCGCGGAGCCCACCGAGGACGACGCCGACGCAGGCGCCAAGGAGGACGCCGAAAAGGACGCGGCGAAGGAGGCCGACGCCAGCCAACCCACCGGATCCCCGGACGCACCCGGCGTCGCTCCCGACGCCCGCTTGGCCGAAACCGAGCAGCCGGTCGCCGACCCGGTCGCGTTCGGTAAGAAGGCCACCGCGGGATCGTTCGAGGTTTCGGTCTCGAAGCTGGAGGCGATCGAAGGCAAGGCCGAGGGCATCGGCGAAGTGGCAGGACCGGCGATCCGGTTCGTGGTGACCGTACGGAACACCTCGGACACCGAGCTGAGCCTGGACGCCGCGGTGGTCACCGCCGAGTACGGCAAGGACGCCGTCCCGGCCACCGAGCTGAGCCAGTCCGGAGCGAAGGGCTTCCCCGCCACCGTCGCGGCAGGCAAGGACGCCTCCGGGACCTTCGTGTTCCAAGTTCCGACGAAGGAGCGCGGCAGCGTCCGCATCCTCGTCAACCAATCAGCAAGCGAGAAAGTCGCCGCCTTTGAGGGCGCGGCTCCCACCGGGAAGGGATGAGACATGCATCCGATACGCAACCGTTTCACCGCCATTGCAGCTTCCGCCATCCTCTCCGGTTCCCTGGTGTTCGCTGCCGGGTCGCCGGCGGTCGCGGACACGGCACCCGTCAATCCGGCGGACCCGCTGACCCCGACCACCGTCACCGCCGACGAGTTGCCCACGGCCCAGATCAATGGCGTGGCGTGGACCCAGGTGATCATCGGAAACACCGTGTATGTCGGCGGCGATTTCACCAGCGCCCGGCCGGCGGGTTCTCCCGCGGGAGTCAACGAGGTGGCGCGCGGGAACATCCTGGCCTACGACCTGCGCACCGGCCAACTGATCAATTCCTTCGCGCCGAGCTTCAACGCGCAGGTCACCGCGCTGGCTGCGTCCCCGGACGGCTCCAAGCTGTACGTGGGTGGGCAGTTCACGTCGCTGAACGGGGCCACGGTCTGGCGCCTGGTGGCCCTGAACCCCACCACGGGGGCGCTGGACAGGAACTTCCTGCCCAAGCCCTCCGCCTCGGTGCGGGCCATCGCCGCCACCAATGACACCGTCTACTACGGCGGCGTGTTCGGAGCCGTGGGGTCGGTGGAGCGCCTGGGGCTGGCCGCCGCACGCGTCTCCGACGGGGCGTTGCTGGACTGGGCCCCGAAGGCCGAGGGCGGCCGGGTGAACGCGCTGACGTTGTCCCCGGACCGGACCAAGATCGCCGTCGGCGGCGCCTTCACCACCCTCAACGGCTCGAACCGGCCCGGCTACGGCCTGGGCGTGCTGGACACGGCCACGGGCACCCAATTCCCGCTGCCGGCCAACGAGTACGTGCGCAACGGCAGCAGCAACGGGTCCATCACTTCGCTCACCTCTGACGGGACCAACTTCTACGCCACCGGCTACACCTTCGGCCGGTTCAGCACGCTGGAAGGAACGGTCTCGATCAAGTGGTCGGACCTGAACACCGAGTGGCTGGAGGACTGCCACGGCGACTCCTACTCCGTGTACGCCGGCAACGCCGACCTGGTCTACATCGCCGGGCACCCGCACCACTGCGCCAACATCGGCGCCTTCCCGCAGGAACGGACGTGGGAGTTCCGCCGCGGCCTGGCCTTCAGCAAGAAGGTGGGGGGCACCATCACACGGGAGCTGTACGACTACACCAACTTCGAGGGCATGCCCCGTCCGGAACTGCAGCACTGGTACCCGGACATGAACGCCGGCACCATTACCGGCCAGGACCAGGGGCCCTGGTCCGTGACCGGCAGCGGAGACTACATCGCGATGGCCGGCGAGTTCACGATCGTCAACGGCCGGGCGCAGCAGGGCCTGGTGCGCTACACGACGCGGGAGAACGCCCCCAACAGTGAGGGCCCGCGGTTCAGCGGATCCCGGATCGTCCCGACGCTCTCCTCGCCGGAGCCCGGCACCGTACGGGTGCGCTGGCAGGCCAACTGGGACCGGGACAACGAGAACCTCACCTACCGGGTGGTCCGGAACAGCAACACGGCCAATCCCGTCTACACCACCACCGCGGAATCCTCCTTCTGGTGGCGTCCGGGCATGAGCTTCACGGACACCGGCCTGGTCCCCGGGCAGGAATACCGGTACCGGATCTACGTCACCGATCCCCTGGGCAATCAGGCGGTCAGCGACTTCGCCACCATCACCGTCGCAACGGAGAGCCAGCCGGCCAGCACATACGCCGGCACTGTCACCGCCGACCAGCCCTCCAACTACTGGCGCTTCGGCGACGGCAGCGGGACGATCGGCCTCGACCGGGCCGGCAACGACGACCTGACCCTGAACACCGGGGTCACGCTGGGCGCCGCCGGCGCGGTGGCCGGCGACGGCGACACGGCGGCCACCTTCTCGGGATCCTCCACCGGCACCGCCAACATCACCTCGCGGGTCCAGCCGGCGGACACCTTCAGCACCGAGGCCTGGTTCCGGACCACCACCACGCGCGGCGGCAAGATCATCGGCTACGGCAACTGGATCAACGGCACCGCCGACCTGATGGACCGCCACCTGTACATGAGCAACACCGGCACACTGTACTTCGGAGTCCGGCAGAGCGGCGTCCGCTCCACCGTCAACACCACCACCCGCTACAACGACGGCCAGTGGCACCACGCGGTGACCACGCTCGGCTCCAACGGCATGCAGCTGTTCGTCGACGGGCAGCTGGTGGCCTCGCGCGCCGACGTGACCAAGGGCCTGGACGTCCTGGGTTACTGGAAGATCGGCGGCGACAGCATGAGCAGCTGGGGCGGGCGTCCGACCAGTTCCTACTTCGCCGGCGACATCGATGAAGTGGCCATCTACCCGAGCGTGCTCAGTGCCGCCCAGGTGCAGAACCACTACGTTGCCGGGACCACCGGCGCGCCGATGAACGTGGCGCCGACCGCCTCCTTCACCGACACGGCCTCCGACCTGCAGGTTTCGGTGGACGGGTCCGGTTCCACGGATGCGGACGGCACCATCGCCTCCTACGCCTGGGAGTTCGGTGACGGCGGCACGGCGACCGGTGCGACGGCGTCGCACACCTACGCGGAGGCCGGCACCTACACCGTGCGGCTGACCGTGACCGACGACGACGGCGAGGCGCGCAGCGTCACCCGCGACGTCACGGTCACCGCGGCACCGCCCAACCAGGAGCCCGCGGCGTCGTTCACCTCCTCGGCCGACGGCCTGGCGGTGTCGGTGGACGGGTCCGGCTCCTCGGACGCGGACGGCACCATCGCCTCCTACGCATGGGAGTTCGGTGACGGCGGCACGGCGACCGGTGCGACGGCGTCGCACACCTACGCGGCGGCCGGCACCTACACCGTGCGGCTGACCGTGACCGACGACGACGGCGCCACGCACAGCACCACCCGCGAGGCAACCGTCGAGGCGGGCCCGCTGGCCGCGGATGCGTTCGGGCGGACCGTAACCGGCGGCTGGGGCAGCGCCGAGACCGGCGGAGCCTGGAGCCGCAACGGCGCAGCGTCCCTGTTCGCGGTGGGCAACGGAGCCGGCACGATCCGGATGAACGCCGCGGGCGCGGGCCCGTCGGCCTACCTGGCCGGGGTGTCCTCGACCAGCAGCGACGTGGCGGTCACCGTGTCCCTGGACAAGCAGCCCACCGGTGGCGGGACGTTCGTCTCGGTGGCCGGGCGCAGCACGGCCGCGGGACAGTACCGGGCGAAGGTGAAGGTGGCCGCCAACGGCGCGGTGACCCTGTACACGGTCAAGATCGTGGGCAACGTAGAGACGGTGCTGGACTCCGGAGTCGTCTCGGGGCTGACCTACGCGGCCGGGGACAAGCTGCGGGTGCGGATCCAGGTCGACGGGACCAGCCCGACGACGGTGAACGCGAAGGTCTGGCGGGACGGCTCGGCCGAGCCGGCCAACTGGCAGGAAACCGCCACCGACACCACGGCGGGGCTGCAGGAGGCCGGCGGAATCCTGCTGGCAACCTACCTGGCCGGTACCGCCACCAACGCACCGGTGGTTGCCAGCTTCGATGACCTCACCGCCATCGAAGTGGAGAAGCCGTGACCGGTGCCCTAACAGGCGCGACGCACGCGCGGCCCGGGGCTCCCCGGGCCGCGCTGCGGCGGCTGAAGAAACAGGCCAAGCGGATCCACGCCCACGCGCTGGCGGCCCGGCTGCGGCTCCGCAACCGCTTCGCCACCACCTCCGTGCTGGGCGACACCCCGGTGGCCGTGTCCCTGACCAGCTACGGCCAGCGGATCGCCACGGTGGCGCTGGCCATCGAGTCCATCGCCCGCGGCCGGGTGCGGCCTCAGGAGTTCATCCTCTGGCTGGACGACGAGGCCGCCTACGCGCAGCTGCCGCCCTCCCTGCTGCGGCTGCAGCGGCGGGGGCTGAGCATCAGGCTCTGCGACAATCTCGGCCCGCACACCAAGTACTACCCGTACCTGGAGGCCACGGCGGCGGACGGACGGCTGCCGCTGGCGACCGCGGACGATGACATCCTCTACCCGCGCACCTGGCTGTTGGACCTCTACCGGGGCCACCGGCAGCATCCGGACGCGGTGAACTGCCACTGGGCCAGCGTGGTCGGCGTGGCGGAGGGGCGGATCGCCCCCTACACCGGGTGGGCGCGCTGCCGGGACACCTCGGCCTCCACCGCGCATTTCGCCACGGGGGTTTCCGGGGTGCTCTACCCGCCGGCCCTGCTGGCGGAACTGGCGGCGCTGGGCAGGGCTTTCAAGCCGGTGTGCCCGTCCGCGGACGACATCTGGCTGCACTGGGTGGCCCTGCGCACGGGTACCAAGGTCCGCCAGGTCGCGCCGCGGGCCAGGCACTTCCCCCTCCTTCCCGGCACGCAGGAACAGACCCTGCTCGCCGGCAACGTTATCGGCAGCGGTAACGACACGGTCTTCTCGCGGCTCTACACGGAGCAGGACATTGCCCTGCTCGGCCTTGCCAGGGGGGAACCCATCTCGCACTAGGGAGGATGACCATGAAACCCGCAGCAACGATACGAAGGTGGATTGCGGCAGCGGTTGGCCTTGTGCTGGCCGCGTCCTTGGGGATACTCGGGGCCGCCCCGACGATGGCGGACACCGCCCCCGTCAACCCCGACGATCCGCGGACCCCGGTGACGGTGTCCTCGGATCCGCTGCCCACGGCGCAGCACGACGGGGTCGCCTGGCAACAGGTGGTGGTGGGTAACACCGTCTACGTGGCCGGCCGCTTCACCAGGGCGCGGCCGGCGGGCGCCGCGCCGGGATCCCAGACGGTGGTGCGCAACAACATCATGGCCTACAACCTCACCACCGGGGCGCTGATCACGACCTTCGCACCGTCCCTGAATGCCCAGGCCCTGACCATCGCGGCGTCCCCGGACGGCTCGCGGATCTACGTGGGCGGGGACTTCACCTCGGTGAACGGAACACAGGTCTGGCGGGTGGCGGCACTGAACCCCACCACCGGGGCGCTGATCACCAGCTTCCGCCCGGCCGTGGGCGGACAGGTGCGCGCCCTCACCGTGACGGACTCGGCAGTCTACATCGGCGGGAACTTCGGCAACGTCGGCTCCGCCTCGCGCACGCGGTTGGCCGCGGCACGCCCGGCCGACGGTGCGCTGCTGGGCTGGAACCCCTCCGCCAACCTGCGGGTGAACGCCCTGGTCGCCTCTCCGGACCAGAGCCAAGTGGTCGTTGGTGGCGCATTCACCACCCTGAACGGCTCCAACCGCCCCGGTTACGGGCTCGGCCGGGTCGACGCCACCACGGGGGCGTCCGTGCCGTTCAACGCCAACAACACGGTGCGCAACGGCGGCAACGATTCGGCGATCCTCTCGCTGTCCTCCGACGGCACCAACGTCTACGGCACCGGATACATCTTCGGCACCGGCGGCAACCTCGAGGGCGCCTTCTCCGCCAACTGGTCGGATGGCAACATCCGCTGGGTGGAGGACTGCCACGGGGACTCCTACGGGGTCTGGGCCTCCTCCACCGCGGTCTACGTCGCCGGCCACCCCCACTACTGCGGGAACTTCGGGGGCTTCCCGGAAACCACCCCGCGCACCTGGCACCGCGCCGTCGCCTTCAGCAAGGCGGCCACCGGGGTGATGACGCGGGACATCTACGGCTACCCCAGCTTCACCGGGGTGGCGGCGCCGTCCATGCTCAACTGGTTCCCCGACATGGACACCGGCACCGCCTCCGGGCAGAGCCAAGGCCCTTGGGCCGTGGGCGGGAACGAGCAGTACGTGGTGATGTCCGGGGAGTTCCGCAACGTCAACGGCCGTCCCCAGCAGGGACTGGTGCGCTTCGCCGTCCGGTCCCTGGCTCCGAACCTGGACGGGCCGCGGGTCAGCGGCGCCAACTTCATTCCGACCCTGACCTACCTGTCCCCGGGCACGGTGCGGGTGCGCTGGCAGGCGAACTGGGACCGGGACAACACCAACCTGACCTACCGGATCATCCGCGACGGCAACACGGCCTCACCGGCCGGGCAGGTGACCCGGGAATCGACCTTCTGGCAGCGGCCCACGCTGGAGTTCATTGATTCCGGACTGGCCGCCGGCACCCACTCGTACCGCATCTTCGCGGTCGACCCGCTGGGCAACGAGACCCGCGGGGACACGGTGACGGTCAACGTCCCCGTCGGCGGCGGAACGGCCAACACCCCGCCCACCGCCAGCTTCACCTCCTCGGCCAACGGGCTGGCGGTCTCGGTGGACGGATCCGGCTCCACGGATACGGACGGCACCATCGCCTCCTACGCCTGGACCTTCGGCGACGGCGGCACGGCCACCGGCGCTACGGCGTCGCACACCTACGCGGCGGCCGGCACCTACACGGTGGGGCTGACGGTGACCGACGACGACGGCGCCACGAACTCGACCTCCAGCACCGTCACCGTCTCCCAGGTCCCGCCGGCCGGGGCGCTGGCCGAGGATGCCTTCGGGCGGAACCTGGCCGCCGGCTGGGGGAGCGCGGACACGGGCGGGGCGTGGACGCAGTTGGGGTCTTCGTCCTACTTCTCGGTGTCCGGCGGGCAGGGGAGGATCCGGATGTCCGCCGCCGGGCAGGGACCCAGCCTGTACCTGGCGGACCTGGCCGAGACATCCACCGACACCACGGTCAAGGTTTCGACCACACCCATCGGCAACGGGTCGGGGACCTATATCTCCGTCACGGGGCGCCACATCAACAGCACCAACCGGTACTGGGCCCAGCTGAAGGCGACCTCCAACGGCACCTTGACCCTGGCTGTGGCACGCCAGGCGGGCACCCAGACCACGCTGGGCCAGGCGAACATCGCCGGGGCGCTGGCCGCAGGGAACCAGGTGAATGTCCGCGTGCAGGTGACCGGGACCAATCCCACGCTTATCCGGGCCAAGGCCTGGCATGTGGGGGCGGCGGAACCGGCCAACTGGCAGGCCCAGGCCACGGACGGCACCGCCGCGCTGCAGGTGCCGGGCGCGGTGGGGCTGGGTGCCTACATTTCGGGTTCCACCACCAACACGCCAGTGGTGGTGGGGTTCGACGACCTGCGGGTGGTCGATCCGAATGCCCCCGCGGCTCCTGAGCCTCCTGCGGACCCGGTCGATCCGGAGGCCCCGGCGGACCCGGTCGATCCGGAGGCTCCGGCGGACCCGGTCGATCCGGTGGTCCCGGACGAGCCGGACGCCCAGGCTCGGGCAGCCACGCCGGCAGGCCGGGCGGACGTGGGTATCGCCATCTAACGGCGCCATCCAACGCC
Organism: Arthrobacter ginkgonis; assembly: GCF_039540195.1. Taxonomy (NCBI): domain Bacteria; kingdom Bacillati; phylum Actinomycetota; class Actinomycetes; order Micrococcales; family Micrococcaceae; genus Arthrobacter; species Arthrobacter ginkgonis. Next base: position 46,350 of record NZ_BAABEO010000023.1, read on the forward strand.
GCAGGCCGGGCCCCGGAAACGTGCCTTGCACGAAATGGGCCGGGGCGGGCAGGACCCTGGGAGGTCCTGCCCGCCCCGGTGCTCCGGACCGTGGCCCCGATGCGGCGTGCGCGGATTAGGAGTTGTAGAAGATCCCACCGGTGGTGGTGCTGTTGCTGGTCTTGCCCACGGTCAGCAGCGCCTTGGTATCCGCCCAGCGGTTGGTGGACAGGCCGGTCACCGTGCTGTTGGCCTTGCTGATGATGCGGATCGGGACGATGGAGCCCTTGCCGAAGTCCCACTGGTCCCGGCCCATGTTGTTCTCCCGCACCGTCACCGTGATGTTGCTCTGCTTGGAGGCGGTGTGGTCGATGTTGATGCCGGTCTGGCCACCGTTGACGTAGTTCTTCTCCACCACCACGTTCTTCAGCTTGGCCACGTTCTGCTGCAGCATGATGCCGATGCCGGCGTAGGGCGCGCGGGGGCTCGCGGTGCTGCCGGCGCCGGTCTGGACGAACGCGTCGACCGTGTTGCCGACGATCTTGATGTTCTCGCCGCCCTGGACCTGGATGCCGTCGTTGTGCGTGCCGTCCGTGTGCACCGCGTCCTTGTCGAAGAACGTCAGCGTGTGGATGTAGTTGCCCGAGGCGGTGACGTTGGCGGTCACCGGGCCGCCGGGGCGGTTGAAGATGCCCAGGCCGTCATTGGTGTGCGAGATGTGGTTGCGCAGGGACGTGTAGTCGTGGCCCACGATCCCGTCCCGGTTGTAGGACGGACGCTGCGGATCCAGGGTGCTGTCCTGCACCACCAGGTTGGTGACGTTGGCGTTGTTCGCGTCGATGATGCCGGTCGCATTGGCCGGGTGGGCCTTGCCGCCGTGCAGCTTGCTGTTCTTGATCGTCACGTTCTTGGCGCGGACCTTGATGTCGCCCCAGATTTCCAGGCCGTCAAGGACGGTGCCGTCCTTGGTGATGACCAGGTCCGCCCCGCTGGTGTTGTATGGGGTCAGCTTGGTGCCGGAGGGCACGCCGGTGGTGGCGGACGTCGGCTTGTAGGTCCCCGCCACCAGCGAGCTGCGGCTGCTCGCGGTGGTGGTGGAAGTCCCGGTGGACGGTGCCGTGGTGGTCCCGGTGGAGGTGCCGGTGGACGGTGCCGTGCTGGTCCCGGTGGAGGGAGTGGTGGTGCCCGTGGAGGGCGTCGTGGTGCCGGTCGAGGTGCCCACCGTCGCGGAGGTGAGGTTGTCGAAGGTGGCGGTGATCGGCGCGTTCGTGGCCGAGGACGAGGTGTAGGCGCCCAGCCCGACGCTGCCGGCCTTCTGCAGCGACGCGGTGGAGTCCTGGCCCTTGGCCTGCCAGCTCGAAGGCTCGGTGGTGCCGGCGATCCAGGCCTTGGCGGCCACCGTGGTGGGGTTGCTGCCGGTGACCTGCACCTTGATGTTCAGCTTCTGGCCGGCCTTGTAGGTCAGGCCCGGCACCGTGACCGAAGCAAGGGCCTTCTCCGCTCCGGCCGTCTCGCGGGCGGCATCGAGGCGGACGGCGCCGTCGGCGCCGATCTTCGCCTTGGCGCGGTAGTGGTCGGCGCCCACGGTGCGGCCGTTCACGGACAGGTAGGTGGCGCCGGAGGAGGGCAGCTTGTCCAGGGAGGCGGTCACCATGGTGTCGGCACCGGTCGCGGAGACGCTCTTCAGCGTCGCGCTGCGGCCCTGTCCGGCGTTCATGGTCATCTTGCCGATGCTGCTGGCCACGCTGAGGCCGGAAGAGGACGTCCAGGTGCCGCCGGCCTCGGCGGCCCCCCAGCCGCTGGCGACGGTGCGGCCGAAGGTGTCCTTGGCGACGGTGGTTCCGGCGGCGGTTGCCGGGGCGGACACCGTGAAGCCCGCCGCCAGCGTGGCGGCGGCAGCCAAGAGGGCCAGCGGGCCCGCGGCTTTCCGCAGGGGGGAAACCGGGGCGCGGTGGGCCGGGGAAGCGGTTGCGCGGTGTGAGGGAGTCTTGTGTGCCTTGGGGGCGGTATGCATCTATCTGAACCTAAGAGTCGGGGGAAGCCGGACAACGGAGTCGATCGTAATCCAATCGTTACCGCTGTCCAAGCCCGCCCTTCCGCCCGGAGGAACCCCCGTGGGATATGCGCCCCGGGTGGCGACTATTTCCTCCGGTACTCGGCGTACACGTAGCCCAAGGCTCCCGACACCATTCCAAGCCCCCGCGCCGCCGTACGCAATCCCTTGGCTTCGTGGGGAAGCGAGCGGGTCAGTTTGCCGGTGAGGTAGCGCACTGTACCCCCCGCCAGCCGCACCGAGCCGGGGCCCAAAAGGCGCGCCCGGACGGCCAGGGTGTGAATTCCGTCACGTGCGAGTTCCAGATGGACCCTGCTGGTGCAATTTCCGGTACGCAGCGCCCGCCTCAGCACCCAGTCCCGCGTCAGCCTGCCCGGCGGCACCATGTCCACCACCATGGCCTCGTCGCACCAGACCATGCGGCCGCCCTGGCTGACCAACGAACGGGTGAAGAGCGTGTCCGAGCCGCCGGTGATGCCGAACCGCTCGTCGAACTCCAGTTCCAGGTTCCGGATCCATTGCATGTCCAGCAGCAGGTTGTTGGTGGCCGCGACGTCCACTTCGGTACCGGTGGGCAAACGGCGCCTCCGGAAGAAGTCGCCGGCGCTGACCCATGGGCTGGGATCGGCGGCGAATTCGGAGATGACGGGGCCGACGACGGCGGCCGCCCCGGTGCTGCGGTAGAGCCTGAGCAGATGGTTCAGCCAGTTCTCCGAGGGCACCTCGTCATCGTCGATGAACACCAGCAGCCGCGCGTCGCCGGCCTCGCGCAGGGCCCGGTTGCGGGCCGCGGCGATCCCCGGCCGCGGCTCGTGGACGTAGCGGACCTCCGGCCCTGACAGATCGGCGATCCGCTGCACCGTCTGGCGCGCACTGGCCTCGGGGTCGTTGTCGATCACCAGGACCGAGGCGGGCCGTGCCGTTTCCGCCTTGGCCGCCTGCTCCACCAGCCGGGGCAGCGCGAGGGCGATGTCCTGGGGCCTGCGGTAGGTCAGCACGGCAATGACGACGTCATCCGCGGTGGCGTTTTCAGTCATGGAATGCTCCTTACTGCCCGGGTCGGCTCCGGGTCGCTGGTGTCCTCGGGCACGGATGTGCCGGCGGTGGTTGATGGGACGGGAGTGGTGGGGGCGGCCGGGCCGGTTCGCACATGCCTGCCGGTGCGTGCCTTCTTTTTGCCGCCTCCGAGGGCGCCTGCCGTGCTCAGGACGGCCCCCAGCCAGCGGCGGTGGACCAGGCCCAGGACCGCCGCGAGGACCAGCAGGAAGGCCGGGCCGCCCACGGCCAGGCGGGGCAGGCCCTGCAGCGCGGCCGGGAGGGCCAGGTAGGCCGCCGCGGCCCACAGGCTCGCGTGCAGCGGCGGCCAGATGCCCCCCAGTTGGGTGCGGATGCGCACTCCGCACAGCCGCTTCTGGAGGGCCAGCAGCACCGGGACCAGCAGGAAGCCGGCACCGACCAGTCCCACGGCCACCCCGAGCAGCCCGAACTGCAGGCCCACGACGATCCCGCCCACCTGGACGGCGAAGGCGCACAGTTCGTAGCGCAGGTTCAGCCCTGCACGTCCCAGGCCCTTCATCAGCGGCGGGGTGATGTAGAAGAGCGTCTCCCGGGCGCCGCCGATCGCCAGCACCGCCATGAGCGGCGCGGCCGGCAGCCAGGCCGGGCCCAGCACCACCAGCACCAGGTCGTGCGCCGCGCAGGCCACGAACGCCATCAGGGGAATCGACAGGGCCGCGAGCAGCCGGGTGGCGGAGACCAGGTACCCCGCCACGACTTCCCGGTCTCCGGCGGCGCGGGAGATCGCCGGGAACATGACCCGGTTGACGGTTTGGCCGATCAGCTGGATCGGGATGACCATGATGCGGTAGGCCATGCCGTAGTAGGACAGCGCCGTCACGCCGAGCACGCGCCCGATCAGGATGTTGTCCGTGTTCCGGGAAAAGTAGGCCAGCCAGTTGGTGGTGAAGACGCTGGCGCTGAAGGCCAGCAGCGGGCGGACCTCGGAGAGATGGAAGTTCGGGGCGGGACCGCGGGCCACGGCCAGCAGCGTGGCGGCGGTCACCAGGTCGGTGAGCAGCACCTGGTGGACGACGGCGAAGTACCCGGCCCCCAGCAGGGCCGCGGCGATGCCGGCTGCCGACCCGGCGGCGGCGGCGGCGATGTCGGCGGCGCCGATGCCGCGGAAATGCAGGTTCCTGGCCAGCATCGACCGCGGAGTGATGGCCAGCGCCTTCAGCGGCAAGGCCAGGGCCAGCAGCAGCAGGACCGGTTCCAGTCCGGGCTCGCGGAAGAACGCGGCCAGGTGCGGTGCCAGCGCCACGGTCACCAGGCCCAGGACAAGGGACATCATCAGGTTCAGCGTGGCGGTGGCCCCGGCCGTGCGCCGCGTGACCGTTTCCCGCTGGATCAGCGCCGCGGAGAGGCCTTGGTCCAGCAACAGCGTCATGAACATGATGTAGACGGTGGCGGCGCTGATGACGCCGTAGCTGGCAGGGCCCAGGATTCGGGCCAGCAGCACGGCGAAGACCATCTGGAAACCCTGTTTGGCAAGCACCGCGCCCAGGCTCCAGCGGATGCCCCGCGCGGCGGTGCGCCCGGCAAAGGCCGGGGCGCTCATTCCGCTGTGCCCGGTACGGCGGCTTCCAGGGCGGGCCAAGGGACTTGGTCGCGTGCTTCCCTTCGGGCTGCGGCGGTGATGAACCCGGCAATGCCCCGCCGGTATGTCGCCGGGGCATGGCGTTCGACGGCGGCCGCAGCGTCCAGCGCCGCTGCGGCGCGGAAGGTGTCCCAGTCCCTGGCCACGCGTTCGAGCGCGTCGGCCACCGCGGCCACGTCTCCGGGCGGGGTGAACTGGACGGAGGCGAAGCCGGCGGCGGCCTCCCGCAGTCCCGAGGTGCCGCTGACCACCAGCGGCCGTGCCGCCAGCACGGCTTCCACGGCCGTGTTGCCGAAGGACTCGTTCAGGCGGGCGGGAACGACCGCGACATCGGCGGCGGCCAGGAAGGACCACATGTTGGGGTGAAAGCCGTGGAAAGTGACATCGGCCGCCAGGCCCAATTCCGCCACCCGCTCGTGCAGTTTCCGCCCGAAGTCCTCCTTGCCCGGGACCACGTCCCCGACGAGGTCCAGCGTGGCGGGCACGCCGCGCCGGCGCAGTTGGGCCACCGCCTCCACCGCGACGTCCACGCCCTTGCGGTGGGAAAGCCGGCCCACGTAGACCACCCGCAGGCCGCCGTCCAGAGATGTCCGTGCCGGTTCCGGCGCCGCCGGCCCCTGCACTCCGTTGTAGAGGACGCGGGCGCGGCCGCGCAGCGCCGGCAGTGATTCCTCCAGCGTGGAGGCGGTGAAGAGGCTGTTTGCGATGATCCGGTGCGCCAGCAGCAAGGGCAGGGCCAGCGCCACCCGCAACGGGCGGGCATCGTGGCGTTCGGCTTCGTGCACGTGCGTGATCGTGGGAACCCGCGCCAACCGGCCCAGCAGGGGCCACAGCGGAATGGTCACCGTGCTCACGTAGAGCGCGTCGGGGCGGTAGCGGCGCAGCAGCGCGGCCCCCCGGTAGAGGCCTCGTGATGCCTCCACCGCCAGGCCCAGCAGGCCGGCGGGGGAGAGCAGGGACTTGCGCAAGACCGGGGTGGGGCAGAATTCCACCAGCGCGCCCCGGCCGCGCAGCTGGTCCACCAGTGGCCCCGGTCGAGGCAGGGCGACGGCAACCTGGTCCCCCCGGTCCAGCAGCGCCTGCACGCTTTCCAGCAGCACCCGGTCGGAACCATACAGGTCAGCTGCGGGATGAACCACCAGCACGCGCAAAGCGCGCGCTGCAGCATCGATCGAAGTCATTTCATTCCCCCCAGATGGCTGCCGTCCGGCAGCCGATGAACATGACGCCGTGACGCAGGGCGGCGAACGGGACAAGGACCGAAAGCTCGGATTTTTCTTGCCCAGGTCTAGCCAAGGTCACGGACCTTGCAACTACGATGTGGCAGACAGCATACATACAAGGATGCGTGCTGGCACTGGGGGGAACGCTTCGATGGGGGGAAGCATGTCTGAGCTAATGGGGTATTTAAAGGCCGTTGTGCACGGCTGGTGGAAAGTGCTGATTTGCGCGGCGTTTGGCGCCGCGCTGGCCGTGGGGGCGACTGCCGCTTCCACGCCGCAGTATGAGAGCAAGATCGGGTTCTTCGTGGTGGCGCCGTCCAGCGAGAACCAGTCGGCGCTGGAGGCGGACGAACTGGTCAGGGGCCGGATCGACTCCTACACGGCGCTGATGACCAGCCGGCAGTTCATGACCCAGCTGGTGCGCGCCAGCGACGAGCCGCTGAAGGAGGAGCAGCTGGCCGGGGCTATCTCCGCCAGCGGAAATCCGGACCAGCAAAGCCTCACGGTGACCGTGCGGGCCGCGGATCCGGACCGGGCCCTGGCCATTGCCGAGTCCGTGGCGACCAACTTCGGCAAGCTGGTCAACGACCTGGAGGCGGACAGCGCCAAGCCGCAGACCGTCCTGAACGTGGTGTCGGAACCGCAGCTGGGCAAGGAACCGGTAACCCCGCGGCCCAAGCTGAACCTGCTGTTGGGGATCCTGGCCGGGCTGGTGCTCGGCGCCGCAATCGTCATCCTGAAGCGGCAGGCCGATGAAACTGTCCGCTCGCCGCGGCAGCTTGAACTGGAGCCGGCCCTTCCGCTTCTGGCCACCATCCCGCTGGACCGGGCCGTGCGCCGGCCGCAGTCCGGCGCGGACCCGGGAACCAGCCTGGTCCTGACCGAATCCGCCCGTCGGCTGCGCACCAGCCTGCGCTTCGGACCCGACTACAGCGGCCATTCGGTGCTGGCGGTGACCTCGCCGCGGCGCGGCGACGGCAAGACGACGACGGCGCTGTACCTGGCCTTGGCCCTGGCCGAGGCGGGGGAGCGGGTGCTGCTGGTGGAGGCGGACCTGCGCAACCCCACCCTGGCGCACCGGCTGGGAATCCCCGCCGAGCCGGGCCTGTCCGAGGCACTGTCGCTGCCGACGCCGGCCGGCACCGTGCGGAGCAACTACCGGCCGCGACTGGATGTCCTGCCGGCCGGCAGCCGGATCGGCAACTCCGCACCGCTGCTGGGCAGCCCGGCCATGGCCGAGCTGCTGGAGCAGGCCCGTGCCGACTACGACGTGGTGGTGCTGGACACCACCTCCCTGCTGCCGTTCGCGGACGCGGCCGTTGCCGCCGCGCTGTCCGACCGCGCCATCATGGTGGCCAGGTACGGCCGCACGCCGTTGGAGGACATCGCCGTCGGCCTGAACGCGCTGAAGGCCGTGCAGGCCACGGTGGTGGGCACCACCCTGAACGCCCTCCCGCTCAGCCGGGCCGAGGTGCGGACGTACGCCGGAGGACAGCGGTCCGAGGCCGCGTCGGAGGCGGAAGCGCAGGACACGGAGGCCGCCGCCAAGCACGTCCTCGAGGAGGACGCGGACACGGCGGGCCGGCGGTCCTAGATGCAACTGGTTGCCTGGATCGTCCTCTGCGTGGTGGTTGCGGTGCTGACCCGCAACCGCCCCAGACTCTATCTGTCCGCCGTGGTGCTGGCCTGGTTCGCCGTCCCGGTGGTCGGCAGCCGCCTGGTCACCGGGGAGGTGGGCGGACCGTTGTCCTTCCATCCGGCGACCTGGCTGATCGCGGCCAGCGCGGGAGTGCAGCTGCTGCACAACCCCCGGGCCATGGCGGCGGCCGTGGCCCACAAGGTGCACGTCTTCCTGGCGCTGGCACTCGTTGCCGGAGCCGCGGTCACCGTGACCGTGATCCACCGCGGCAGCTTCGTGGTGCTGGTGGACCAACTGCTGGCACCGGTAATCTTCTTCCTCCTCATCCTGGCCGCGGGACTGCCCGATTCCGGACTACTGGCAATGCTGAAAAACCTGCTGGTGGCACTCGGGACGGCCGTTTCGATCGTGGCGCTTGCCCAGACACTGATGGGCCAGGTGATTTTCTACGAATCCGGCTTCCTGACCCAGTACTGGTTCGATCCCGAGGACAACCGCTGGATGGGCACCATCGACCAGCCCTTGGCCCTGTCCCTGGCGCTGTGCATGATCGCACCGCTGGCCGCAGGCCTGCGCCGCCCGGTCCTGCAGTTGGCGATGCTGGTGCTCTTTGGCGCCGGCGTGCTGGCCAGCCAGTCGCGGCTGGGAATCGTTGCCTACGCGCTGGTGGCGGTCTTCGCGGTCCTGCGCAGCCGCATCCCCTGGCAGGGCAAGGTTCCGCTGACTGCCCTGCTTGCCGCCGCGGCCTGGTTTGCGGCGAGCAGCACCGTGTCGGCGGGCGTGGCGCAACGGTTCGCCGACGACACCGGCTCCACCGCGGCGCGCGCGGACGCGCTGGAATTTTTCCTGAGCCGCTGGCAGGACTTCATGGTGGCCGGGGAAGGGATGTCGGCCAGCTACCGGGTGTCCGCCGCGGGCGGCCTGATCACCAGCCTGGAAAGCTCCTTCCTCATGTACGCCGTGGATATCGGGGTGGTGTTCGCCCTGCTGTATTTCGGGGTGATGGCCGTGCTGATTGCGCGCAATTGGCGCCAGCGGGCCTGTCCGGGGCTGGCCCTGGGGACGCTGATGGGGCTGGTGATCGTGCAGACCTACAGCGCGCTGGCCACCCGTTCCGTGGCCGGGATCCTGATCTGGACCATGCTCGCCTTGCTGGTGCTGGCGGGCCGGCAGACCAGCGTCCCGGACGAGGCTGCTGCCGGGGCATCCAGCGGCCGGGCCGGCCCGGCGTTGCGGCCGGTGGAGGCGCAACTGGCGGCGGCGATGCGGGCCGCCGCGGTCCGGTGACGGACGCGGTGCCGGGTCCGCGGGCGAGCGGCCCGGCCAGCGGTTCCTCGACGCTCCGGCCCAGCCGCAGGCAACTGCTGGTGATGGCCGCGTCCGGCTTGGCTGCTTCCGGTCTGGGCTTGTCCGGCTGCGGCGGAGGTGCGGGCGGCAGCAGCCCTCCGGCGGCGGGCGGGGATGCCGTCCACACGCTGGACGGGCTCCTTGCGGCGCGGCCGTTCCACATCGCCCACCGCGGATCCCAGGACAACTGGCCGGAGCACACCGCCGAGGCCTACCGGCAGTCGGCCGCGCACGGGGCCGCGGCCATCGAGGTGTCCGTGCAGGCCACCGCGGACGGAGTGCTGGTCTGCCACCATGACCCGGACCTGTTGCGGATGACCGGGGTGGATCGGCGGATCGCGGATCTTGAACAGCGGCAGCTGGAGGGGGTGCTGAACAACGCGCGGCCCTGGCTGGGCCCCGGCAGCGCCCAGCTGCCCATCCCGGACCTGAAGAGCGTGCTGGACACGCATGCCGGGAACCGGGTCATTTTCATCGAAGACAAGCAGGGCACCAACACGCAGGCCCTGCTGGACCTGATGGACAGCTACCCGGACTCCCGGCAGCACTTCGTCTGGAAGCAGCCGGCAGGCTCCGGCCGCTACCAGCGGGCCGCGGCCCGCGGCTACCGGACCTGGGGATACTTCACCGAGGAGGACTTCGGCCGGCTGGATGAGTTCGCGGGCAGGTTCGACCTGCTCGGCCTCCACCACAGCGCCTCGGACGAGGTGGTTTCCCGGTTCGTGGCCACCGGCAAGCCGGTCATCTGCTGGGAGGTCCATACCCGCTGGCTGCGCGACCGCCTGCTGCGCCTGGGGGTGGCGGGGCTGATGACCTCGAACTACCCCTATGTCAGCACCGATGCCCCCAACGCCACCACGGACCAGTTCGTGACCGGCCTGCGCGGCGTCGGGGACCTGCCGTGGGCGCTGGCCTGGAGCCACCAGCCAACGATCCGTCCCGAGATGTCCTCGATCCTGCTGGACCATACGGAGAAGACCAGCTACTGCATGGGCTCGCTGTGTCCTGTCACCGCCGGCAGCTACACCCTGGGCTTCGAGCTGCGCTGGCCGGACCGCGGACCCAGGGTGGGCGAACACGCCGGAATCGCCTTCGGCCAGGAGTCGGACCTGCCCTATCGGGTGCGCGAGCCCGGCAGCGGTTCCGGCTACCACCTGGTGGTCCGGGAGGACGGGCTCCTGGAACTCTTCGGCCGGGTGACGGACACCGTCTCCGCCTATTCGCTGGCCACGGTGCCCACGCCGGTCCCGGTGCCGGGCACCTGGCTGCGGCTGGCCGTGGAAGTCACCCCGCAGCAGATCACCATCTCCCGGCTGGCCGGGCCGGATTCGGCCGGAGCGGCCGTGGAGGCCAGCGTCACGGTGCAGGACTCGGCCTACCGCGGCGGCTACTTTTCGCTGTGCCGCAACTACCCAGGCGGACCGCCGGTGGAGTTCCGCTCGATCAGCGTGCGCGCCTAGCGAAGTACTCCGGGCGCGGGGCGCCTGCGCCAACTTAGGTACCGCTCACATGACCGCGCGCGCCCGGCATGGGATGATTACAGCAGACTTGTCTTGCGTAATCGCAGGCAGCAAACGCGACCGGCCCAAAGGAGGACCCATGGTGCCTGTGCCACCCGCCGCCACCACGACCAGGAACGCCGCCCCGGCGTTGGACGACGCCGAGGTCCTGCGCATCCGCAACGACTTCCCGATCCTGTCCCGCGAGATCAACGGCGCCCCGCTGGTCTACCTCGATTCGGGCGCGACGTCCCAGAAGCCCCAGTGCGTGCTGGAAGCCGAGCAGCACTTCTACGAGCGCTACAACGCGGCCGTGCACCGGGGCGCCCACAGCCTCGCCGTCGAGGCCACCGACGTTTTCGAGGAAGCCCGCGAGACCGTTGCCCGGTTCATCAACGCCGGCGCCGACGAACTGGTCTGGACCTCCAACGCCACCGAGGCGCTGAACCTCGTCGCCTACTCCTTCTCCAATGCCAGCGCCGGCCGCGGCGGCGCCGCGGCCGAGCGCTTCCGGCTGGGTCCCGGCGACGAAATCGTCGTCACCGAACTGGAACACCACGCCAACCTGATCCCCTGGCAGGAACTGGCCTTCCGCACCGGTGCCACGCTCAAGTACATCCCCGTCACCGCCGACGGCGCCCTGCGCATGGACCTGGCCGCGGACATCGTCGGTGAGCGGACCCGCGTGCTCGCCTTCGCCCACGTCTCCAACGTCCTGGGCACCCTGAACGACGTCGCCGCGCTGGTCGAACTCGCCCGCGCCGTCGGTGCGCTGACCGTGCTCGACGCCTGCCAGTCGGTCCCGCACCTGCCCGTGGACGTCAAGGCCCTCGACGTCGACTTCCTGGCCTTCTCCGGGCACAAGATGCTCGGACCCACCGGCATCGGAGCCCTCTACGGCCGCCGCGAACTGCTCAACGCGATGCCGCCCTTCCTCACCGGCGGATCCATGATCACTACGGTGACCATGGAGAGGGCGGAGTTCCTGCCGGCCCCGACGCGCTTCGAGGCCGGCACCCAGCGGACCTCGCAGGCCGTCGCGCTGGCGGCCGCCGCCTCCTACCTGACGGAGATCGGCATGGACCGGGTCGCGGCCTGGGAGGAACACCTCGGGCGGCGCATGGCCGCCGGCCTGGCGCAGATCCCCGGCGTGCGGCTGCTCGGCCCGGCGGCCGGCGCCGAGCGCATCGGCACCGCCACGATCGAGGTCGAGGGCGTGCACCCGCACGACGTCGGCCAGTTCCTGGACAGCCGCGGCGTCGCCGTGCGCGTCGGCCACCATTGCGCGCAGCCGCTGCACCGCGCCCTGGGCGTTTCGGCCAGCACCCGCGCCAGCACCTACCTCTACAACACCACCGCGGACGTGGACGCGTTCCTCGACGCCGTCTCCGGTGTCCGCGGCTTCTTTGGAGCACAAGCATGAGCGGCCTTGAACAGCTGTACCAGCAGATCATCCTCGACCACGCCAAGCGGCGCGTCGGCGATGGGCTGAAGGAGGCCGAAGCCGGCCACGCCTGGGGCGAATCACACCAGCACAACCCGATCTGCGGCGACGAGATCCGGCTGCGCGTGGAGACCGACGGGGACACGATCGCCCGCATCAGTTGGGAAGGCAACGGCTGCTCGATCTCGATGGCCTCCGCCTCCGCGCTGGTGGAACTGGCGCAGGGGGAGGACCGCGGCACCTTCACGGACATGCTCGAGGAATTCCGCGAGACCATGCGTTCGCGCGGAACCCGCGAGGGCGACGAGGAACTGCTCGGGGACGCCGCAGCCTTCTCCGGCGTCTCCCGGTTCCCGGCCCGGGTCAAGTGCGCCATGCTCGCCTGGGTGGCCGCCGAGGGTGCGTTGCTCACCGCGGCCCCCGGGAACGCCGCTTAGCTTTCCACCCACCTTCGGCGTCAAGGTGCCGAGGGCCAGTGTGCACACTCGGGCGCACGTAAACTGTGCCCATGGCAATACTTCGGCGCACGTCAGGGGACGAACGCAGGCACCTTCCCCTCTGGCTGCTCACCCTGGTCAACGTCGTCGTGGCGGTGGCCGTGGTGGCGCTGGTCCAGATGTTCCTGGTCAAGCTCTACAGCGTGCCTTCGGGGTCGATGGAAACCACCCTCAACGTCGGCGACCGCATCCTGGTCAACCGCCTGGCCTACGGGGGCGGGGCGCCGCCGAGCGGCGACATCGTGGTGTTCGGCGCGGACGCGGCGTGGGAGCAGGAGTTCCTGGCCAACGAGCAGGACGTGGCCGAACGGGTGCTGCGCGGCTTCGGCGACCTGACCGGGATCGGGCCGTCCAATGAGAAGTTCCTGGTCAAGCGGGTGATCGGCGCCCCCGGCGACACCGTCGAATGCTGCTCCCCGGAAGGGGCGGTCACGGTGAACGGCCAGGCCTTGGCGGAGGACTACCTGTACGAGGACTTCGACTTCGCGCCCGGAACGCTAGACTGCGCCAGCACGCCGGCCTCGTTCCGGTGTTTCGGGCCGATCGCGGTCCCGGAGGACAAGGTGCTGGTGCTGGGCGACCACCGGAGCACGTCCTCGGACTCGGTGGCGACCTGCCGGGGCCGCGACCGGGAGGCCCAGGCCACCTGTGCCCGGTTCGTCTCCCCGCCCGACGTCGTCGGCAAGGTGGTGCTCAAGGCCTGGCCGCCGTCGGACTGGCGCGCCTTCTGATCCTGAATCTGGATCGGGCCGCCGCGGCCAGCAGCGCGAGGCCGCACAAGGCGATCCCGACCAGTGCGCCGAGCGTGTTGGCGGCAATGTCGGCCGCCGAGGCGTACCGTTCCGGAAGCAATTGGCGTTGGGCCCATTCGATGCCGGCGCTGGCGGCCGCCGCGGACAGCAGCGCGATCCACCAGTGCGGCGGCCGCAGGGCGGCCGCGAGCAGGAAGCCGAACGGCACGAACATCGCCACGTTGGCCAGCCATTCGACCAGCGCGTAGTCGAACCATTCCGGAATCCCGTGCCGGTGCAGCCAGTCCAGGGCACGCAGCAGGTCCGCGCCCGCGTCCCGGTCCACCGGAACGGGCCAAAAGACCACCAGCAGCAGGCAAACCGCGTAGCAGATGGCCGGCACCACCAGCCAGGCCACCCGCCGCAGCAGCGGCAGGTGGCCCAGCAGGGTGCGCTTGCGTCGAAGCAGGGTTCCCGCCTAGGCCTGGCGCTCCAGCCAAGCCTTCGCCTGGGCGGCCTGCAGGTTCAGCGCCTTGCCGACGAACGGCTCGGCGGCGCTGGCGATCTTGCCGCCCAGGAACGGGATGCCGGAGGAGACCTCGCCCTCCAGGTCCACGCGGCTGCCCCCGGCCGCGGCGGCCACGCGCTGGACGGCCGAGACGTTCACCGGGATGCCGGAGACCTCGACGGTGACGTTGGCCTCGCGGGAGCCGTCGGCGGCCGGTGCGGACCACGCCTCGCGCTGGGTGACGTCCACCGAGGCGCCGACGAACTTGCGGGCGATCTCCGGAAGGCGGTCGGTCGGGACGCTGCGCACCGTGACGGACTCGAAGGCCCCGGCCAGGTCGCCGGAGACGGTGAAGTCCTTCAGCGTGCCGCCGACCTGGGTGCCCAGGTGCTCCACAAAGGCGCGGTCGGCGAAGGTGGCGACCACTTCGGCGGGGGTGTAGGGCAGGGTGGTGGTGGCGTTCAGGGCCATGGGGGCGTCCTCCATCGTTGCGGTTTCGTGATCTAAGCGTACCCGCCGCGGGACCCGCCCCGAGCGCCAGCGAGGGGTGGGAGGTGGGGGCGCGGTACCCGCCGCGGGACCCGCCCCGAGCGCCAGCGAGGGGTGGGAGGTGGGGGCGCGGTACCCGCCGCGCGCACCGCCGAGGGGTGGGAGGCGGGGCCACGGCCGGCGCACCGGCGCCTCCGGAGCGGGCCGGCCGCACCGGCGGTAGGCTGTTAACGGCCCGGGATTCGACGACGATTCCGGGCTCCACGTGCGCTCCGCCGTGCCCCCGGAAGGAACACCGCCCCATGGCTCTTGCTGGACTCCGCGCCGCCCTCGCGGCCGATCCCTCCTATGCCCGCGTGCGCGCCCACGCGGCGCGCCCGTTCGCGGACCGCAGCCCCGACCTTGAGGTGGCCGCCCCGGCCGGGCTGCGTGCGGCCCTGGTCGCGGAAACCGTCGACGGCCTGGCCGCGGAAGGGGCGGACGGCGCCGCCGCGATCGTGCTGGCCGTCACCGCCACCGGACGCGAAGCCGAGGACCTCGAGGCGGCGTTGGGCGCCTACCTGCCGGCCGACGCCGTCGCCCAGTTCCCGAACTGGGAGACGCTGCCGCACGAACGGCTGTCCCCGCGCTCGGACACCGTGGGCCGGCGCTTGGCGGTGCTCCGCCGGCTCGCCCACCCGGACGGCACGCTGAAGGTCGTGGTGGCCCCGATCCGCGCGGTGGTGCAGCCGCTGGTTGCCGGGCTCGGCGACCTTTCCCCGGTGGACGTGAAGGTGGGGCAGGAAAAGCCGTTCGGCGACGTGGTGCGGGAACTGGCCGCTGCGGCCTACGCGCGCGTGGACATGGTGACCCACCGCGGCGAGTTCGCGGTGCGCGGCGGCATCCTCGACGTGTTCCCGCCCACCGAGGACCACCCGGTGCGCATCGAGTTCTTCGGCGACGAGGTCGAGCAGATGCGCTGGTTCGCCGTCGCGGACCAGCGTTCCTTCAGTGCAGGGGAGGACGGCCCGGCCGGCCCGACCGAGCTGCATGCCCCGCCGTGCCGCGAACTGCTGATCACCCCCGCGGTGATGAGCCGCGCGGCGAAGCTGAAAGCGGCGATGCCGGCCGCCGCGGACATGCTGGAGAAGATCGCCGGCGGCATTGCCGTCGAGGGCATGGAGTCCCTGGCCCCGGTGCTGGTGGACGCGATGGTCCCGTTCGTCGACCAGCTGCCGCGCGGCTCCATCGCCGTCGTCATGGAGCCCGAACGCGTGCGCGCCCGCGCCCACGACCTCTCCGAAACCAACGCCGAGTTCCTCGCCGCGGCCTGGTCCACCGCCTCCGACGGCGGCGCGGCCCCCGTGGACCTGCTGCAGGCCGAGGGGGTTTCCGCCTCCCTGGACGCCGGGAACTTCGCCACGCTCGCCGACACCCGCGCCGCCGCGCTGGAGGGCCGGGTCAGCTGGTGGTCGGTCACCTCGCTGGGGCAGGACGAGGAACTGCTGCCGGAGGTGGACAGCATCCGGCTGGCCGCCCGCGAACCGCGCGGCTACCAGGGCGACGTCGCCGAGATGATGGAGTTCATCGGTTCGCGCGTGCGCGAGGACTGGCGCGTCGTCGTCGTCACTGACGGCCCGGGGCCGGCCCAGCGCCTCGCCGAACTCTTCCACGACGCCGGCATACCCTGCCACCGGGTGCCCTCGCTGGAGGAGCCTCCGCAGGAGGGCATCATCGAGATCACCACCGCGGTGGCCGGACGCGGCTTCGTCTTCGACGGACTCAAGCTGGGCCTGCTCACCGAGGCCGACCTGCTGGGCCGCTCCAGCGCCTACGCGGCCAAGAGCGGACGCAAGCTGGCCGCCCGGCGGCGCAACGCCGTCGACCCCCTGCAGTTGGCAGAGGGGGACTTCGTGGTGCACGAGCAGCACGGAATCGCCAAGTTCGTTGAGCTCATCCAGCGCAAGGTCGCCACCGGATCGGGCGAGGCGGGCGTGCGCGAATACATGGTGCTCGAATACGCGCCGGCCAAGCGCGGGGCACCCGGGGACCGGCTCTTCGTGCCCACCGACCAGCTGGACCAGGTCACCCGCTACGTCGGCGGCGAGACGCCGGCCCTGTCGAAGATGGGCGGCGCGGACTGGTCCAGCACCAAGTCCAAGGCGCGCAAGGCCGTCAAGGAGATCGCCGGCGAACTGATCCGGCTGTACTCGGCCCGCATGGCCTCGCGCGGGCACGCCTTCCAGAAGGACACCCCGTGGCAGCATGAGCTGGAGGAAGCGTTCCCGTTCACCGAGACCCCCGACCAGCTGACCACCATCAACGAGGTCAAGGCCGACATGGAGCGCGAGATTCCGATGGACCGGCTGGTCTCCGGCGACGTCGGCTTCGGCAAGACGGAGATCGCCGTCCGGGCCGCGTTCAAGGCCGTGCAGGACGGCAAGCAGGTGGCCGTGCTGGTGCCCACCACGCTGCTGGCCCGCCAGCACCACGAGACGTTCACCGAACGGTTCTCCGGCTTCCCGGTGCGGGTGCGCTCGCTCTCCCGCTTCCAGACGGCCAAGGAGGCCAAGGACGTCATCGAAGGGCTGCGGAACGGGTCGGTGGACGTGGTGGTCGGCACGCACCGGCTGCTGTCCAAGGAAATCGAGTTCAAGGACCTGGGGCTGGTGGTCGTCGACGAGGAGCAGCGCTTCGGCGTCGAGCACAAGGAAGCGCTGAAGAAGATGCGCACCAACGTGGACGTGCTGGCCATGTCCGCCACCCCGATCCCGCGCACGCTGGAGATGTCGCTGACCGGCATCCGCGAAACCTCCACGCTGGCCACCCCGCCGGAGGAGCGCCACCCCGTCCTGACCTATGTGGGCCCCTACACGGACCGGCAGGTCACCGCGGCGATCCGCCGCGAGCTGATGCGCGAGGGCCAGGTGTTCTTCGTGCACAACCGCGTCTCCTCCATCGACAGCGTCGCCGCGCAGCTGCGCGAGCTGGTCCCGGAGGCGCGGGTGGAGGTCGCCCACGGCAAGATGAGCGAGTCCCGGCTGGAGCAGATCATCGTGGACTTCTGGGAGCGGAAGTTCGACGTGCTCGTCTCCACCACCATCATCGAGACCGGCCTGGACATCTCCAACGCCAACACCCTGATCGTGGACCGGGCCGATGCCTACGGGCTGTCCCAGCTGCACCAGCTGCGCGGGCGCGTGGGCCGCGGCCGCGAGCGCGCCTACGCCTACTTCCTCTGGAACGCGGAGAAGCCGCTGGGCGAGGTGGCGCTGGAGCGGCTGAAGGCCGTGGCCGCCCACAACGAGCTCGGCTCAGGCTTCCAGCTGGCCATGAAGGACCTGGAGATCCGCGGCGCCGGCAACCTGCTCGGCGGCGAGCAGTCGGGCCACATCGCCGGCGTCGGCTTCGACCTGTACATCCGGCTGGTCGGCGAGGCCGTGGCCGACTTCAAGGGCGAGGCCGAGGACAAGCCCGCGGACATGAAGATCGAGCTGCCGATCAACGCGCACCTGCCCCACGACTACGTGCCGGGGGAGCGGCTGCGCCTGGAGGCCTACCGCAAGCTGGCCGCCGCGCAGGATCCCGAGGCGATCGACGCCGTCGTGGAGGAGCTGGTGGACCGCTACGGCGAGCCGCCGGCCCCGGTGGTGAACCTGGTGGAGGTGGCCCGGTTCCGGGTGCGCGCGCGGGCCGCCGGGCTGACGGACGTGGCGATGCAGGGCAACTTCATCAAGTTCGCCCCGGCGGACCTGCCCGAGTCCCGGCAGATGCGCCTGGCCCGGATGTACAAGGGGGCGCAGGTGAAGCCGGCCCTGAACGCGGTGCTGGTCCCCAAGCCGAAGACCGCCCCGGTGGGCGGACGCGACAAGGTGGACGCCGAAATCCTCGCCTGGGCGGGGGAGGTCGTAGGGGCCATCTTCGAGGACTGAGCCCCGGCGGGCGGCGCTATTCGGTGCCGTGGGCGATGACCACCGGGCACTTCGCGTGCGAGGCCACCGAGGAGGAGACGGAGCCGAGGACCATGCCCTTGAAGCCGCCGCGTCCGCGCGTGCCCACCACGATCATCTCGGCGCCTTCGCTGGCGTTGATGAGGACCTGGGTCGGGACGCCCATCTCCATGCGGACGGTGAGTCCGGCGGGCGGCTGGTCCCCGTAGGCCTCCTTGACCGCGTCGTCGACGACGGTGCGCGCGTCCTCTTCCGGATCCCAGTTGGTGGGCGCGTACTGCTCGAAAGTCGTGTGGATCTGCCACGCGCCCACGGCCTCGACGTTGTGCCCCAGCGCGTCGGCAAGCTTGCGCGCATAGCGCAGGGCCGTGATCGACTGGGGGGAACCATCAACGCCGACCACGATGCGGCCACGCGATCCGAATGCCTCGGTCATGCTGTTCCTCGCTTTCCTCGGTGGTACTGGTTCCGGGCGGTCTACTGAGGTTCGTGGAGCTTGCGCGAGACGGTGGAGACGGCGCTTTCGACGGCTTCTCCCACCGCGGGGGACTTGGACCTCAGGCTGTCGCCCATGGCGTCGATCCGCTGCTGGGTGCGCGGGTCATCCCACAGGTGCTGGGCCTTGGCCATCATCTTGTCGTAGGAGCCGCGTCCGGCGCGGGTACCCAGCACGTAGCCGGTTGCGGCGCCTGCGAGAAACGTCAGAATGCGCATGTCGAGCCTCCTCAGGGCTGGAACGGGGCAGGTCCCGGACACAACCCTAGCCGTCCCGACCGTTCCGGTCACGCACTCGGCGTCGGCCTTCGGCAGCGCCAATCGATCCAAATAAGCCGCAGGGCCCCCGCCGGATCGGCGAGGGCCCTGCGGCGCCTGCGGGGCAGGCGGTGCGGCCGGCGCTACTTCTGCTCTTCCATGAGCTCCTTGGTGCTGCGGGAGCGGCCCAGGACGTGCTGCGGGATGGCGAAGGCCAGGCCGGCCAGGATCAGGCAGAGCAGGCCCGGGACCCAGGCGTTCTCCAGCGTCCACAGGGACAGCACGTAGAACGATCCCACCAGGAGGGCAAACATCACCAGGAAGGCGACGAAATTGCCAACGAAGTTGCCCTGGCCGGAATAGGCCTTGTTCTTGCCGTTCGAGTACACAGCGTTCTCCCTTGAAGTCCTCTTGAAATCCAGCGTCCGGGGCCGCATGGTGCGCGTCAGTACCCGGTGGTGCCCTGTTCTCCTCCAACAATAGCAACTCCGGAGCTTGCCCCGAGCCGTGTCGCCCCGGCCTTGATCAGGGACAGCGCATCGGCGAGCGTGCGCACTCCGCCGGAGGCCTTCACCCCCACCTTCGGGCCGACGGTGAGCCGCATCAGGGCGACGTCCGCGACCGTGGCGCCTCCGCCGGCGAACCCGGTGGAGGTCTTGACGAAGTCGGCGCGCGCCGCCGCGGCGGCTTCGCAGGCGAGGACCTTGGTGTGTTCGTTCAGCAGCGAGGTCTCGATGATCACCTTGAGGATGGCCCCGCCGGCATGCACCGCCGCGGCGACGCCGGCGATGTCGCGCTCCAGCGCCGCCCGGTCCCCGCGCTTGGCCGCGGCGATGTCGATGACCATGTCGATTTCGTCCGCCCCGTTGGCCACGGCGTCGGCGGCCTCGAACGCCTTGGCGGCGGTGGTGGAGGCGCCGAACGGGAAGCCGACGACGGAGCAGGTCAGCACCCCGGAACCGGCCAGCGCGCGCTTGACCGTGGTAACCCAGATGGGGTTGACGCACACGGCCTTGAAGCCGTGGTCGATGGCCTCGCCGCACACCTTCAGGATCTCGTCGCGGGAGGCGTCCTGCTTGAGCAGGGTGTGGTCGATGTAGCCGGCGACGTCGCGGCCTGTGGTTGGTTCCATGGCGGTCCCTCCTGGGTTTGGGGAGCAGGGTTTTGGTGCGTTCGGTGTGGTGGGCGCCCGCCGGCGGCGGGCCGTGCGCGCGGGATCCCGTTAGAGTCCGAGGGCCTCCTCGACGTCGCGGCGGACAGCATCCAGGCGTTCGCGGGCGGCGGCCCGGGCGGCGGGCAGCTCGTCGGCGGCGCCCACCGGCGCGATCACCTCGAGGTAGCACTTGAGCTTGGGCTCGGTGCCGCTGGGACGGACGATCACGCGGGTGTCGTCGGCGGCCAGGAAGCTCAGGCCCTCGGTGGGCGGCAGTTCTCCGCCCTCGGCCAGGTCGAGGACGGACACCACCTCCGAGCCGGCGAACGACGTCGGAGGCTGGGCGCGCAGGCGCCCCATCATGGCGCCGAGCAGGTCCAGCGAGGCGACCCGCACGGAAAGCTGGTCGGTGGCGTGCAGCCCGTGGACCAGTGCCAGCTCGTCCAGCGCCCCGGGCAGGGAGCGGCCGGCGGCCTTGAGTCCGGCGGCCAGCTCGGCCACCAGCAGCGCCGCGGAGATCCCGTCCTTGTCCCGGACCAGGTCCGGGGCCACGCAGTAGCCCAGCGCCTCCTCGTACCCGTAGGCCAGGCCCGGAACCCGGGCGATCCACTTGAAGCCGGTCAGCGTGGTGCGGTGCCCCAGCCCGTGGGCCTCGGCGATGCGCCCCAGTTGGCGGGAGGAGACGATCGAGTTCGCGAACACCGGCCGATCGGCGCCCTCCGCCTCCGCCCGGAAGCGCGTGGCAGGATGAGTGGCCAGGTGCGCGCCCAGCAGCGAACCGACCTCGTCCCCGCGCAGCATCCGCCAGCCCTCGCCGGGGAAATCGGCGGCCACGGCGCACCGGTCGGCGTCGGGGTCGGTGGCGATCACCAGGTCCGCGCCGGAGGACTCCGCCTGGGCCAACGCGAGATCCAGCGCGCCGGGTTCCTCCGGGTTCGGGAAATCCACGGTGGGGAAGTCGGGATCGGGGGCCGCCTGCGCGTCCACCAGCGCCACGTCCGTGAACCCGGCCGCGGCGAACACCCGGGACAGGGTTTCCCCGCCGACCCCGTGCATCGGGGTGAGCACGATCCGCAGTCCGTGCCCCGAGCTTGCGGTGTTGGCGTCCGCGGAGGCCAGGGCCGCGACGTCGGAGACGTAGCGGGCGGCCACGTCCCCCGGCTCCCCGGCGCCGGGCAGCACCGTCCACCCGGATGCGGCCAGCGGGATCGAGTCCAGCGCGGCCGCATGGTCGATCAACGCGGCGATCTCGCGGTCGGTGGGGGCCGTGATCTGGGCGCCCTCGCCGTCGCCGGGCGCCGCCTCGCCCCCGAGGTAGACCTTGTAGCCGTTGTCCTGCGCCGGGTTGTGGCTGGCGGTCACCATGACCCCCGCCTCGCAGGCCAGGGCGCGCACCGCCCAGGCCAGCACCGGGGTGGGCAGGGGAGCGGGCAGCAGGAACGTCTCGATGCCGGCCGCGGTGAACACCGCGGCGGTGTCCAGCGCGAAGACCTCCGACTTGTGCCGGGCGTCGAAGCCGACGACGGCGGTGGGCACGTAGGCGCCGGCCGCCCGCTGGAGGAGGTAGCTGGCCAGGCCGGCCGCGGTGCGCCGCACGACGGCCCGGTTCATGCGGTTGGGTCCCGCACCCAGGGCCGCGCGCAGGCCGGCCGTGCCGAACCCGAGCGGTCCGGCGAAGCGGTCGGCGAGCTCGCGCAGGGCGAGGTCCCGCGCGGCGGCCCCGGCGTCGTCCGCCTCGGCCGCCCCCGCGAGCGCGAGCAGCTGTTCGGCGGTTTCCGGATCGGGGTCTTCGGCGGCCCAGGCGCGGGCCCGGGCGAGCAGGGCGGCGGTCTCCGTGGGGGTGGTGTTCACTGGATGCTCCCTACAGGCGGCCAACGATGTCGGCGAGCAGCCGGGAAATCCGCGGTCCGGCGGCCTGGCCGGCCTCGATGACCTCCGCGTGGCTCAGCGGAACCGGGCTGATTCCGGCCCCGAGGTTGGTGACCAGGGAAACGCCCAGGACCTCCAGCCCGGCATGCCGGGCGGCGATGGCCTCCAGCGCGGTGGACATGCCCACCAGGTCCGCGCCGATGCGCTTGGCGTACTGGACCTCCGCGGGGGTTTCGTAGTGGGGTCCGGTGAACTGGGCGTACACGCCCTCGTCCAGCGTCGGGTCCACCTCGCGGGCGATCGCCCGCAGGCGCTGGGAGTAGAGGTCGGTGAGGTCCACGAACGTCGCCCCCTCCAGCGGGGAGGCGGCGGTGAGGTTGATGTGGTCGCGGATCAGGACCGGGGTGCCGGCGGGCCAGTCCGGGTTGAGCCCGCCGCATCCGTTGGTCAGCACCAGGACGGAGCAGCCGGCAGCGGCTGCGGTGCGCACCCCGTGCGCGACGGCCCGCACGCCGCGGCCCTCGTAGAAGTGGGTGCGGGCACCGAGCACCAGGACCCGGCGGCCCGCGGGCGTGAGCACCGACAGGATCGTTCCGACGTGCCCGGCCACCGCGGGGGAGCTGAAGCCGGGGATGTCCGCGGCTTGGAGGGTATGCGTGGTCTCGCCGAGCAGCCCGGCGGCACCGCCCCACCCGGAGCCGAGCACCAGGGCGACGTCGTGGCGGTCCACTCCGGTGCGCTCCGCGATGGCGGCGGCGGCGGAAGAGGCCAGCTCGAACGGGTCGGTTCCGGGGGCGAGGGAATCGGGGTCGGACAGGTCGGTGCGCAAGTCATTCACGGATCCAACCTACCCAAGAACGGCACAGGTGGGGAGCGGTCCGCGGGTGTGCAAGATGCTTCCAAGTGGGGAAGAATGGCTTTCCGTGACCGCACAACAAGATTTCAGGACCCATCGGCTCGTCATTCTCGGGGGAGGACCCGGCGGTTACGAGGCTGCCATCGTCGCGGCGCACTTCGGTGCGCAGGTCACGATCGTCGAACGCCAGGGCATGGGCGGTTCGGCCGTGCTGACGGACGTCGTTCCCTCCAAGACCCTCATCGCGACCGCCGACGCCATGCGCCGGGTCGCCAGCGCCGGCAAGTTCGGCGTCCACATCGGGGCCGACGCCGGCACCTCGGCCGACCTCGGCGTCGTCAACTCCCGCCTGCTGGCGCTGGCACAGGACCAGTCCAGCGATATCCGCACCGGCCTGGAGCGCGCCGGCGTGCGCGTGGTCATCGGCGAGGGCCGCCTGCTTTCCGCGCACAAGGTCCACGTGGACCGCACCGACGGAACCGAGCTGACGCTGGAGGCGGACGCCGTGTTGCTGGCCGTCGGCGCCCAGGCGCGCGAACTGCCCACCGCCAAGCCCGACGGCGAGCGCATCTTCAACTGGACGCAGATCTACAACCTCAAGGAGGTCCCCGAGCACCTGATCGTCATCGGCTCGGGCGTCACCGGCGCGGAGTTCGCCTCCGCCTACAACCTGCTGGGCACCAAGGTCACGCTGGTTTCCTCGCGCGAGCGCGTGCTCCCCGGCGAGGACGCCGACGCCGCCCAGGTGCTGGAGCAGGTGTTCGAGCGTAACGGAGTGAACGTCATCGCCCGCGCCCGCGCCCAGGCCGTGGACCGGGCGGGCGACGGGGTGGTGGTGACCCTGGCCGACGGGCGCACCATCGAGGGAAGCCACTGCCTGGTGGCCGTCGGCGGCATCCCGAACACCGCCGGGATCGGCCTCGAGGAGGCCGGGATCGAACTCACCGAAAGCGGGCACATCAAGGTCGATGCCGTCTCCCGCACGTCCGTGACCAACGTCTACGCCGCAGGCGACTGCACCGGCGTGTTTGCGCTGGCCTCCGTGGCCGCCATGCAGGGCCGCATCGCAATGGCCCACCTGCTCGGCGATTCGGTGAAGCCGCTCAAGCTCACCGAGGTTTCCTCCAACATCTTCACCAGCCCGGAGATCGCCACGGTCGGGGTCACCGAGCGCGAGGTCGCCGAGGGCAAGTACCAGGCGGACATCATCAAGCTGAACCTGCCCACCAACGCCCGCGCGAAGATGATGAACGTGGACGAGGGCTTCGTGAAGATCATCTCGCGGCGCGGATCCGGCTCCGTGATCGGCGGCGTGGTCGTGGCCCCGCGCGCCTCGGAACTGATCTTCCCGATCGCCTTGGCCGTGCACAAGCGCCTGCACGTGGACGACCTCGCGGAGACCTTCACCGTCTACCCGTCGCTGACCGGATCCATCTCCGAGGCGGCCCGCCGCCTGCACGTGCACATCTAGCACCGTCGCCGACACGAAAGGGACCGCCGCGTAACGTGGCGGTCCCTTTCGCCTTGTGGGGGACCGGTCGTGCCGCTGGGCGGGTTCGGCGCATCCCCCTTGGCGGCGGGAAAAAGGCCGGGCCGGATCCCGTCCGGTGTCCAAAATTCGGGGAAAGGCCCAGCCCGCTGCATGACCGGGCCCCGAGGGTCCGCTCCGCGTCCACCATGTGGACCGACTTGTCCGGAGTTTGGTACCGGGTAGTAGACTTTTTCGGAAATCAAGGGTATATGCCCGCCGCATCTTCTGAAAGAGAACACCAAGTGTCAACCGCTGCCGCCACACCGGTCGCGAAGAAGAACACGCGCGGACGCGTGATCTTCGCGAGCCTCATCGGCACCACGATCGAGTTCTACGACTTCTACGCGTACGCGACCGCCTCCGTGCTGGTCTTCCCGACGCTGTTCTTCCCGAACGCCACGGACATCAACGCCATCCTCAGCGCCTTCGCGATCTTCGGCGTCGCGTTCGTCGCCCGCCCCCTCGGTTCCATCCTTTTCGGGCACTACGGTGACAAGATCGGCCGCAAGGGCACCCTGGTGGCCTCCCTGCTGACCATGGGCATCGCCACGTTCCTGATCGGCTTCCTGCCGGCGGCCACCGGATCCTTCGTGGTGCTGGCCCCGCTGATGCTGGTGCTGCTGCGCTTCGCCCAGGGCCTGGCCCTCGGCGGTGAATGGTCCGGCGCCGCGCTGCTGGCCACCGAGAACGCCCCGGCGAACAAGCGCGCCATCTACGGAACGTTCCCGCAGCTGGGCGCGCCGATCGGCTTCATCATCGCGAACCTGATCTTCGTGGGCCTGCAGACCTACCTCACCGCGGAGCAGTTCATGGCCTGGGGCTGGCGCGTGCCGTTCATCCTCTCCGCCGTCATGGTGGCCGTGGGCCTGTGGGTGCGCCTGTCGCTGGTCGAATCCGTGTCCTTCCAGAAGGTCCTGGACCAGCACAAGGTGGAGAAGTCCCCGTTCGCGGCCACCATGAAGAAGCACTGGCGCCCCACCCTCGCCGGCACCTTCATCATGCTCGCCACCTACGTGCTGTTCTACCTGATGACCTCCTTCACCCTGACCTACGGCACGGCTGCGGCCACCGTCGAGCAGGCCGCAGCGGCCGCCGCGGCCAAGGGCAAGGAGTTCACCGCCGCCCAGGCGGAGGCGTTCGTGCCGGGCTTGGGCATCGCCCGCCCCGAGTTCCTCACGATGCTGATCATCGGCGTGGTCTTCTTCGGCATCTTCACCGTGGTCTCCGGCCCGCTGGCCGAGAAGTTCGGCCGCCGCCGGTTCCTGATCTGGGTGACCCTGGCCATCGGCGTGTTCGGCGGCACCTGGACCCTCATGTTCGGCCCCGGCAAGGGCGCCGCAATGGTCGGCCTGATCGTCGGCTTCACCCTGATGGGCCTCACGTTCGGCCCGATGGCCGCCATCCTGCCGGAGCTCTTCCCCTCCAACGTCCGCTACACCGGTTCGGCGGTCGCCTACAACATGTCCTCCGTGATCGGTGCGGCCCCGGCGTCCTTCGTGGCCATCGCGCTGTGGCAGGCCGGCGGCGGCAACACCATGTGGGTGGGCCTCTACCTGGCACTCGGCGCCGTCCTGACCCTGGTCGCGCTGTTCATGACCAAGGAAACCCGCGACGTGGCCTACGAGGACAACGTCGCCTAGTTTTCCGGCGCGGTCCGGAACCGAATCCGGGACATGAGCACGACGGCGGGGGCCCACCTTTGGTGGGCCCCCGCCGTCGTTGTTCCCGGTGGCATTCCGGCGCGATTCCGCCGCCGGGCGGCGTGCCGCGATGGCACCGCTAACGCAGGGAGGGCCCGCCGTGTGGCGGGCCCTCCCTGCGTTAGCGGTGCTGCCCCGCAAAGCGCGGGGCAGCAGGGTCCCTGCGTGGCGACGAAGTCGACACGAAAGGGCCGTTCCCCCGCAAAGCGCGGGGCAGTCGGGTCCCTGCGTGGCGACGAAGTCGACACGAAAGGGCCTGCCCCGCGCGTTAGTCGGCGATCGAGGCCAGCACGGTCCCGGCGGAGACGGTGTCCCCGGGCGCGGCGCTGAGGCCGCTGATGACGCCGGCCTTGTGGGCGGTCAGCGGCTGTTCCATCTTCATGGCCTCCAGGACCACGATCAGGTCGCCCTCGGCGACGGTGTCGCCGTCGCTGACCGCGACCTTGACGATCGTGCCCTGCATGGGTGAGGTCAGGTCGTCGCCGGAAACGCCGGCGGCGGATCCGCCCGAGCGGGCGGCGCGCTTCTTCTTGGCCTTGCCGTTGGAGCGCTGGCCGTTGCCCAGGCCCAGCCCTGCCGGGAGCACGACCTCCAAGCGCTTGCCGGCGACCTCGACGGTGACGCGCTGCTGCTCGCCGTCCTCGTCCGCCTCCGCCACGCCGGTGGGGGACCACGGTTCGATCCCGTTGCGGAATTCGGTCTCGATCCAGCGGGTATGGACGGAGAAGGGGCCCTCGGCCGGGACGAAGGCGGGGTCCGCCATGACGGCGCGGTGGAAGGGGGCCACGGTGGGCATGCCCTCGATGACCAGTTCGTCCAGGGCGCGGCGGGCACGCTGGGCGGCCTGGGCGCGGGTGGCGCCGGTGACGATCAGCTTGGCGATCATGGAGTCGAAGTTGCCGGAGACGGCCTCGCCCTCCTCGACGCCGGAGTCCACGCGCACGCCCGGTCCGGTGGGGAACTTCAGCGTGGAGATGGTGCCGGGGGCGGGCATGAAGTTGCGGCCGGCGTCCTCGCCGTTGAGGCGGAACTCGAAGGAGTGGCCGCGGATCTCCGGATCCGTGTAGCCGAGCTCCTCGCCGCGGGCCAGGCGGAACTGCTCGCGGACCAAGTCGATGCCGGTGACCTCCTCGGAGACCGGGTGCTCGACCTGCAGGCGGGTGTTGACCTCGAGGAAGGAGATCGCCCCGTCCTGGCCGACGAGGAACTCGCAGGTGCCGGCGCCGACGTAGCCGGCCTCCTTCAGGATGGCCTTGGAAGCGGTGTAGAGGCGCTCGTTCTGCTCAGCGCTCAGGAACGGGGCCGGGGCCTCCTCGACCAGCTTCTGGTTGCGGCGCTGCAGCGAGCAGTCGCGGGTGGAGACCACCACGACGTTGCCGGAGGCGTCCGCCAGGCACTGGGTTTCGACGTGCCGTGGGGCATCCAGGAAGCGCTCGATGAAGCATTCGCCGCGGCCGAACGCCGCGGTGGCCTCGCGGACGGCGGACTCGTAGAGCTCGGGGATCTCCTCGCGCACGCGCGCCACCTTGATGCCGCGGCCGCCGCCGCCGTAGGCAGCCTTGATGGCCAGCGGCAGCCCGTGGGAGTCCGCGAAGTCGAGGACTTCCTGGGTGCCGGTGACCGGGTCCTTGGTGCCGGGGACCAGCGGGGCCCCGACCTTCTCGGCGATGTGGCGGGCCTGGACCTTGTCGCCGAGCTTGGCGATGGCGTCCGGGGACGGGCCGATCCACGTCAGGCCGGCGTCGATGACCTTCTGCGCGAACTCGGCGTTCTCGGAGAGGAATCCGTAGCCCGGGTGGATGGCGTCGGCGCCGGAGCGGACCGCCGCCTCGAGGATCCTGTCCATGACCAGGTATGAATCGGCGGCGGTGTTGCCGCCGAGCGCGTACGCCTCGTCGGCGAGGCGGACGTGCAGGGCGTCCCGGTCCGGCTCCGCGTAGACCGCAACGGATGCGATGCCCTCGTCGCGGGCGGCGCGGATCACGCGCACCGCAATCTCGCCGCGGTTGGCAATGAGGACCTTGGTCAGCTGACTCATGGCAGGGGTGTCTCCTTCACTGTGCTGACTTGGAGCCTACCGGGATTGTGGGGTTCCAACGCCCAAGCCCCTCCGGAGCCGACCAACCCGCCAAAAATTTTGTAGGTTCCCTACAACTGCAGCCCTGCATGCCCGTGTGTCGGATACGGGCGACGCGTCGGCATGCGCCCGACGCATGGGCATGCACGCGTGCGGCCGGCGAAAGAAGGAGGGTGCGGCCGGAGGTTTTCCACAATCCCGCGCCGCCCCCTCCCGGTGGCTCCGGTGGCGGCGGAGACTGCGTGGATGCGAGAAAAGATCATCCAATCCCTGAACGAGAGCCTCAATCCCGGCTCCAACCTGGCGCTGCGCCGCAGCTTCTACCGGGGAGAGGTGCTCAGGCTCCGCCGCGGCTGCTACTTTCCCGCGGGGGAGTGGGCCGAGGCCACCGTATGGGAGCGCTACCGGCTCTTTGCGGCGGCCATGGCACTGGCCCTGCCGGACACGTTGTTCTGCCTTCAAACCGCCGCACTGCACCAGGGCTATCCGCTGGTCAGCGTGCCGCAGGAGGTGTGCGTGGCCGTGGCGGACCGCAGCGCGGCGGCCTATGTCCGGCCGGCCCCGCTGCTGTCTGCGGCAGGGGCGTCCGCGTACCCGGGGAGCGTTGCACCGTTGGGCTTTGCCGTCCGGCGCCGTGTGATGCCGGTGCGGCCAGAAACGGTTCTCCACGACGGGTTGCGCCTGACCGCGAGGCACCACACCCTGGCCGACTGCGCCGCCCGCCTGCCGTTCGCCGAAGCGGTGGCAATAATGGATGCGGCGCGCCTTCCCGGCATGTTCCGGTATGTCCTCCTCGGGGAGATCGAGGCAGCCATCGCCGAGTTGCCGAATGCTTCGCAGAGGACCCGGGCCACGGCCGTGCTGGAATTCTCCTCACCCGCGTCGGAATCGCCTGGCGAATCGCTGAGCCGGGCCAACATCCACCTGCTGGGGTTTGCTCCGCCGGTACTGCAGCACAGGATCGCGGACGCCCACGGCGAGTTTGCCCGCACCGATTACTACTGGCCGGAGGCGAACCTGGCCGGCGAGTTCGACGGCCGCGGCAAGTACCTGCGCTCGGCGCAGGCACAGGGCCTGCCGCCGGGCGAGGTGGTGATGCGGGAGAAGAAACGCGAAGACAGGATCCGGCGCACCGGGATCCGGGTGGTCCGCTGGGACTGGCAGGACGCCAAGGACCTGCCGACGCTGCGCCGCATCCTCAGCGAGGCCGGGGTTCCGCGCGCCACCGAGCGCCGGCGTCGTACCGCGTCCTGAGCGGTGCCCGTGCCGAGACCTGGTCCTGCATGCCCGTGCGTCGGCCGCATGGCGACGCGTCACCCGTATTCGACGCACGGCCATGCAACGGACATGAGCCCGTCCGAAAGCACGCCGCCAACCGGGGCTGCGGAGCGAGGCCTAGGGGCCGGCCCCTAGTCCCAGAGGTCGGTGACGGACAGCTGCGCCGATTCCAGCAGCCTGCGCAGGGTGGAGACCGAAAGGCCCACCACGGTGTGCGGGTCGCCGTCGACCTTGCGCAGGAACGCGGCCCCGCGGCCATCGATGGTGAAGCCGCCGGCGCACGGCAGCGGTTCGCCGGTGGCCACGTAGGCCTCGATCTCCGCGTCGGAGACCGCCTCGAAGTGCACCGCGGCGGAGGAAACCGCCCCCACGGTGGCGCCCGTGCCGCCGTCGTCGTCCTCGGTGCTGCGGTTGTCCACCAGCCAGTGGCCGGTGTGCAGGATCCCGGACTTGCCGCGCATCGCGTGCCAGCGCTCGGTGGCCGCCTCGGCGGTGTGCGGCTTGCCGTAGGCGGCGCCCTCGAACTCGAACACCGAGTCGCAGCCCAGGACCACGGCCCCGTCGGCGTCCTCGAGCGCGGCCACGGCCTCGGCCTTGGCGCGCGCGAGCAGCAGGGCGGTGTCCGCCGGGTCGAGGTCCCCGAAGCGTTCGACGGCGGCGGCCACCGCCGCGTCCTCGTCCACCTCGGACACGATGACCTGGAAGCCGATGCCGGCGTCGGTCAGGATCCGGGCCCGGCCGGGGGAGGCGGAGGCCAGGACGAGCAGGGGCAGGTCGTCGAGGTCGGAGAGGGCCGATTCGGATGCGGGGGATGCGCTCATGCGTCCACCGTATCCCGTGCCCGCTCCGTCTCCCGCGCGCCGGCCGGCTCCAGCTTGGCTCCCTCCACGTCCACGTCCGGCAGGATCCGGTCAAGCCAGCGCGGGATGTACCAGGCGTGCCGGCCGAGCAGGTGCATCACCGCCGGGGTGATGGTCATGCGCACGATGAACGCGTCGATCAGCACGCCCACGGCGAGCGAGAACCCGATGGCCCGCATCATCGTCAGGTGGGCGAACACGAACCCGGCGAACACGCTGGCCATGATCAGGGCCGCTGCGGTCACCACCGGCGCCGCGTGCGCGAAGCCGGAGCGCACGGCCGCGCGGGCCGGCCTGCCGTGGGCGTAGGACTCGCGCATGCCCGAGACCAGGAACACCTGGTAGTCCATCGCCAGCCCGAAGAGGATGCCGGTGAGCAGGATCGGCAGGAAGCTCATGATCGGGCCCGGGGTGTGGACGTCGAACACGGTGCCCAGCCATCCCCACTGGTACACCGCGACGGTCGCGCCGAATGCGGCCGCCAGGGAGAGCAGGAACCCGGCGGTGGCCAGCAGTGGCACCACCACCGACCGGAACACCAGCAGCAGCAGGATCAGCGACAGTCCGACGACGATGCCCAGGTACGGGGGCAGGGCCTCGGCGAGCTTCTCGGACACGTCCACCTGGATGGCGACCTGGCCGGTGAGCTGGATCGCCGAGCCCGTCTCCGCCTGGATCTGCGCGGCGGAGTCGCGCAGCGTGTGCACCAACTCCTCCGTGGCCTCGCTGGCGGGCCCGTCCTGCGGGATGACCTGGATGACGCCGACGGTGTTGGCCTCGTTGGTGTCCACGGGCACCGCCGCCACGACGCCGGGGACCTGGCGCAGGCGGTCGGCCAGGTCCAGGTTGGCGGCCTCGGCGCCGTCGGCGTCCAGCCCTGCGGGCAGGTCGGAGACCACCATGACGGGGCCGTTGTAGCCGCCGCCGAAGCGGTCGCTCATCAGCTCGTAGGCCTGCAGCGCGCTGGAGCCCTCGGGCTCGGCGCTGCCGTCGGGCAGCGCCGTGCGCAGGCTGGCGGCAGGCAGGGCGACGATGCCCAGCAGCAGGATCCCGGCCACCGCGAACAGCCACGGGCGGCGGGTGACCAGCGCGCCCCAGCCGCGGGCGCCGTCGTCGTTCGCGCGGCGGGAGCCGCCGGCCGCGGCGGCCTTGGCCCAGGCCCGCTTCGAGACCAGCCGGGTGCCGATGATGCCCAGCAGCGCCGGAGTCAGGGTGAGGGAGATGACCACGGAGACCGCCACGGTGAACGCGGCCGAGTAGCCCAGCACGGCCAGGAACGGCAGGCCCGGGACGGCCAGCGCAGCCAGGGCGATCACCACGGTCAGGCCGGCGAAGACGACGGCGTTGCCGCTGGTTCCGGTGGCGCGGCCGATCGACTCCTCCATGGCCATGCCCTCCAGCAGTTGGCGGCGGT
Organism: Arthrobacter ginkgonis; assembly: GCF_039540195.1. Lineage (NCBI taxonomy): Bacteria > Bacillati > Actinomycetota > Actinomycetes > Micrococcales > Micrococcaceae > Arthrobacter > Arthrobacter ginkgonis. The sequence goes on from NZ_BAABEO010000023.1 coordinate 77,835, forward strand.
GGCGGTGGACGATGAACAGCGAGTAGTCGATGCCCACGGCCAGGCCCAACATCAGGGCCAGCGCGGGGGTGATGGAGGCCATCTCGATCACGCTGGACAGGGCCAGCGTGCCGCCCACGCCCGCCCCGACGCCGAGCACGGCCATCAGCAGCGGCAGGCCCGCGGCCACCAGCGTGCCGAGCATGGCCAGCAGGACGGCGGCGGCGATTGCCAGGCCGATGACCTCGGCGATGCCGAAGACGGAGGAGAGGTCCTGGACGATCTCCTTGGAGTAGTAGACCTCCACGCCCTCGCCGACGGGGGCGGCAGCGATCTCCTTGATCTGCGCCCGGGCGCCGGTGCTCAGCGCGTCGGCCGATCCCGTGAAGGTCAGGTTGGCGGCGGCGGTGGTGCCGTCGGCGGAGATGAAGCGCATGCCGGCGGTGGAGGCCGCCTTGCGCTCGCCGAGGGCCAGTTCCTCCTCGCCGTCGGCCAGTTCCGCTTCGCCGTCGGAGAGCTTTTGCTCCGCCTCCGGGATCTCGGCGGCCTTCTCCTCGAGCGTCTTGGCGCCGTCGTCGAGCTTGGCTTCGTTTTCGGCGATGATGGCCGCGCCGGCCTTCAGCTTCGTTTCATTGGCGGCGATGGTGGAGGCGCCGGCGTTGAGCTTGGCCTCGCCCGCGGCGATCCGCGCGGCCGCGGCATCGAGCTTCGTCCGGTTTTCGGCGATGGTCGCGGCGCCGGAATCGAGCTTCGTCTTCGACGCGGCCAGGGTCTTCCGCCCGGCGGCCAGTTCGGCCTCCTTCGCGGCCAGCGTCTTGTGGCCGGCGGCCAGCTGCTTGGCGCCGTCGTCGAGCTTCGCCTTGGAGGCCTTGAGGGTTGCCGCGCCTTCCTGCCCCTCCGCCACTCCGGCCTGGGCGGCGTCGAGGGAAGCCGGAACCTGGCCGAAGGAGGCGACCCCCAGGGCGCCGGCAATCGCCTGCTTGCCCGCATCAAGCTTGTCCTGGGCGTCCTTGCGTTTCTCCTCCGTGAGGGAGGTGTTGGCGTCCAGGGCCTCCTGCTGCTGGGTGAGCTCGTCCACCTGCGTGGCCAGGCCGGCGAGCTGCTGCTCCTGGGAGGCGAGGGCATCCTCCGCCTCGGCCAGCGTGTCCACACCCAGGCCCGCGGTCAGCTCGGCCACCCCGGCCTCGTACTGCTTCCGTCCGGCGGCGAGTTCCTTGTCGCTGGCGGCGAGGGTCTTCTTGGCGGCGGCGATCTGCTTGGTGCCGTCCGCGATTTGGGCGGCGCCGGCGTCGTACTTCCCCTGGCCGGAGGCGAGGTCGGCCTGGCCGGCCTCCAGCTTGGCCCGGCCCGCCGCGACCTCCTTCCTGGCGTCGGCGAGTTCGGCGCGTCCGGCGGCGACCTCGGCCTTCGCGGCCTGCAGCTTGGTGGTGCCGGAGGCGATCTCCTCCTTGCCCGCCTCCAGCTTGGCGCGGCCGTCCTCGATGTCGGTGCGGCCCTGCTCGAGCTGTTCCTTGCCGTCGTCCAGCTGCCGGCGTCCGTCGGCGAGCTCGGCGCGTCCGTCGGCCAGCTGGAGGCGGGCGTCGGCGAGCTTTTCCTGCGCGGAGTCCATCTCCGACTGCAGGTCGAAGGGGTCGGTGGCGGAGGCGACGTCCTCCAGGTCCCCCAGCCGGGTGAGGGCGCCCTGCACCGCGGCCGCCTGGGCGGGGGTGAACGCGGATCCGTCCGCCGTGCGGTAGACGATCGACCCGTTGCCGCCGGCCAGGTCGGGAAGCTCCGTCTTGAGCCGGTCCAGCGTTTGCTGGCTGGCCGCGCCCGGGATGCTGAAGCTGTTGCTCAGGGTGCCCATGAAGGCGCCGGCGCTGGCCCCGATGGCCAGCAGCACGGCCGTCCACGCGGCCACGAACCACCAGCGGCGGCGGTAGGCCAACCGGCCCAGGCGGTAGAGGAAACTTGCCATCGCGTCAGGCCTTTCGCTCGGCGTCGGACGCCTGGTTCTGGAGGTGGGGGAAGCCGTCGCGCAGCAGGGCGAGCGCGTCGATCAGGTGCCCCTGGAGGGCTGCCATGGAGGCGTCGGACAGGTCTCCGGCGTGGTCGCGGGCCCAGTGGGCAAAGGCGGCCCGGCCGGCGCCGACGATCGAGTGGGCGAACACCACGACCTCGAAGTCGTTGCGAGCCGGGATGCGCTCGCGGATGGAGTCGACCAGGTGGTCCGCGCAGTCGTCCCAGGCCTCCAGCTGCAGCCGGCCCAGCTGGGCGTTGCCCGCGGCGAGCACGAACAGTTCGGCCACCGGGGCCAGCAGGCGCGGCTCGGCCAGCGACTGCATGGCCTGGACGGCGGCGGCCACGACGGTGAGCCCCTCGGGGACGGCATCCATGGTCTGCAGCGCGTGGTCCAGGAACCGCTCCACGGGCACGTTCAGCGCCGCCTCGACGGAGGGGAAGTAGTTGAAGAAGGTGCGCCGGGACACCCCGGCGGCCTCGGCGATGCGGTCGGCGGTGACGGCCTCGGGGCCGCCTGCACGCAGCAGGTCCAGCGCGGCGTCGGCGATGGCGGCGCGCGTGGCCGTCTTGTTTTGTTCCCGGCGCGAGGTGGGGTCGGAGGAGCTCATGAACTTACACTATGTGCAAGTTTGCACCCTGTGCAATTCATCGGCGCCCAATTCGATGGGGTGCAATTCGAAGGAGTGCGAGTCGGCCGGGATGCTCCCTCCGCGGGTGCCGGGAACGACGGCGGCGCCGCACCATCGCAGTGATGGTGCGGCGCCGCGGGGCGGGGGTCCGGTGCGGTCCCCGCCGTCGGTGCGTCAGCGGTGCGCGGGCTCGGCCTCGAGGGCCGGGACGGCGGCGTCATCGGCGGAGTCGGTGGCGGACTCGTCGGCGAACGGGGTGCCGTTGCGCGGCGCGTTGTAGAGCGCCTCGTCGAGGATGCCTTCGCGCTTGGCCACGATCGCCGGCACCAGCGCCTGGCCGGCGACGTTCACCGCGGTGCGGCCCATGTCCAGGATCGGGTCCACGGCCAGCAGCAGGCCAACGCCCGCCAGCGGCAGGCCCAGCGTGGACAGGGTGAGGGTCAGCATCACCACGGCGCCGGTGGTGCCCGCGGTGGCGGCGGAACCGAGGACGGAGACCAGGGCGATGAGCAGGTAGCTCCCCAGGTCCAGGTCGATGCCGAAGAACTGGGCGACGAAGATCGCCGAGATGGCCGGGTAGATCGAGGCGCAGCCGTCCATCTTGGTGGTGGCGCCCAGCGGCACGGCGAACGCCGCGTAGCCGGAGGGCACGCCCAGGTTGCGCTCGGTGACGCGCTGCGTCAGCGGCAGGGTGCCGATCGAGGAGCGGGAGACGAAGGCCAGCTGCACCGCGGGCCACACGCCGGAGAAGTACTGGCGCACGCCCAGGCCGTGCAGCCTCACCAGCACCGGGTAGACCGCGAACAGCACCAGGGCCAGGCCCACGTAGACGGCGACGGTGAACTTGCCCAGGGCGCCGATGGTGTCCCAGCCGTAGGAGGCGGTGGCGTTGCCGATCAGGCCCACCGTGCCGATCGGGGCGATGCGGATGATCCACCAGAGCACCTTCTGGATCACGGCGAGGATCGATGCGCTGAAGGCCAGGAAGGGTTCGGCCGCCTTGCCGACCTTGAGCGCGGCGACGCCGACGGCGATGGCGATGACCAGCACCTGCAGCACGTTGAAGCTCACGCTCGTGGCCACGTCGCCGGTTTCGGCGACCTTGGAGCTGGCGCCCAGGCCCAGGAAGTTGGAGGGGATCAGTCCGAGGAGGAAGGCCCACCAGTCGCCGGTCTTGCCGCTGTAGTCCGCGGGGGCCGGCTGGCCGGTGTTGGCGCCGGGGCGGAACACCAGGCCCAGGGTGATGCCGATGACCACCGAGACGAAGGCGGTGATCGCGAACCACAGCAGGGTCTTCCAGGCCAGCCGGGCCGCGTTGGCGACCTGCGAGAGGTTGGCGATGGAGGCGACGACGGCGAAGAACACCAGCGGGATCACGGCCGAGCGCAGGAGGCTGACGTAGCTGGAGCCGATCGTGGCCAGGGTCTCGCCCAGGGCGGTCGGGGTGTCCTCGGTGTGGCCGGACTGGCGGGCCACCAGGCCCAGGACGACGCCGAGGACCAGGGCGGCGATGATCTGCGGCCCGAAGGAGGTCATCCAGCGGGGAACGCGCGTGGTCGGTGCGGGGGATGCGGTAGTCACCCGTCGACGCTAGACGTGCTTCCTATATCAGGCCGAGTCGATGTTGAGAAATGTTACGGGCCTCGGACTTGGCGGTGCCCGCCTCGCACTGCCCGATCGGCGCGGATCCGCGGCACAGGCACCCCCGCGCATCGGACCCCTGTGACGAAACTCTCCGGCCCCGCCGCCCGACAGGGCGGCGGGGCCGGAGGAGCGGGCGGGCCGCAGCGGTGTTGCCTTGGGCCCGCGGCGACCGTGTGGCCTTGGGCCTGCGGCAGCCGTGTTGTTTTAGGCCTGCGGCAGCAGGGCCCGGCGCAGCGTGTCCAGGCCCACCGAACCCAGGTTCAGTGCCTCGCTGTGGAAGGCCTTGATGTCGAAGGCCTCGCCCTCGGCATCAAGGCGGGCGTCGCGGATCTGCTCCCACAGGCGCTGCCCGACCTTGTAGGACGGGGCCTGCCCGGGCCAGCCGAGGTAGCGGGTGAACTCGAAGTTCAGTTGCCCCTCGGAGATGTCCAGGTGCAGGGCCAGGAAGTCACGGCCCTTCTCCGCGGTCCAGGTGCCCTCGCCCCAGCGGGCGGGCACCTCGAGCTCCAGGTGGACGCCGATGTCGAACACCACCCGCGCCGCGCGCATCCGCTGCATGTCCAGCATGCCCATGTGGTCGCCCGGATCGGCAAGGAACCCCAGGTCCAGCATCAGCCGCTCCGCGTACAGCGCCCAGCCCTCGCCGTGGCCGGACACCCAGCAGGCGTGGCGGCGCCAGTCGTTGAGCGTGTCCTTGCGGTAGGTGGCGGTGCCGACCTGCAGGTGGTGGCCGGGGACGCCCTCGTGGTAGACGGTGGTGGTCTCCGCCCAGGTGGTGAAGTCGTCCTCGCCCGCGGGCACGGACCACCACATGCGGCCCGGCCGCGAAAAGTCGTCGGAAGGCCCGGTGTAGTAGATGCCGCCCTCCTGGGTGGGGGCGATCAGGCATTCGAGGCGGTCCATCGGGGCCGGGATGTCGAAGTGCACGTCCCGCAGCGCGGCGACGGCGGCGTCCGACTTCTCCTGCATCCACTGCCGCAGCGCCTCGGTGCCCTTGAGCTGGCGGGCCGGATCGGCGTTGAGGATGGCCTTGGCCTCCTCGATGGCGGCACCCGGCCTGACCTGCGCGGCGACCTTCTCCTGCTCGGCGATCAGCCGGTCCAGCTCCTCGACACCCCAGCGGTAGGTCTCCTCCAGGTCCACCGCCGCGCCCAGGAAGAGCCGGGACATCAGGGCGTAGTACTCGCGGCCCACGGCGTCCTTCTCCGGGGCCGCCGGGCGCAGCTCGGTGCCAAGGAAGCCGGCGAAGGAGCGGTAGGCCCCGGTGGCCAGGTCGGCACCCTCGGCCAGGTCGGCGGACAGCGCGGCCGGCAGTTCGCCGCCGTCGGCCAGTGCGGCGCCGGCGGCGAGGGTGCGGAAGAAGCCGTCCGCCTTGGCGTAGTCGTTGGCCTGCTCGGCGACGATGTCCACCTGGCGCCGGGCGGCGACCTTGCCCAGCGCGAGGGAATGCCGCAGCGACTCGGTGTATCCGGCCAGGGCGGCCGGCACGTTGCGCAGCCGGCCGGCAATGTGGCCCCACTGCTCCACGGTGTCCTGCGGCATCAGGTCGAAGATCGCGCGGATCTCCTGGGCGGCGCAGGCGATGTTGTTCAGCTCGGTGATGCCGGTGCCGATGATCTCCAGCTCCAGGCCCAGCCGTTCGCGCATCGCGTCCAGGGTGGTGGCGTCGATGCCGTCCACCGGTTCCAGGCCCTCCAGTTCGGCCAACGCCTCGCGGGCGGCCTCCGCCCGGGCGGCGGTGCCGGCGGGGGAGTAATCCCCGTATTCGGTCTCGTGGCCGGGCAGGCCCAGGCTCGTGGCGAACTCCGGGGAGAGCTCCAGGATGCGGGCGAAGTGTTTGTTCGCGACTGCGTCGATGGCGGTGGGCACACGCGTCGTGCCGGCTGTGGCATTCGTCATGGTCCGAGCCTACCCCGACGTGAAACTGTTGTTGAGTAATTTTGTGCACAAACTTCCGCCCGTGCGGAGGTCCGGTCGCGAAGGGTTATGCCTCCGTGCTGGCCGCACCGGCCCGCACTGCCTAGTGTGAGGGAAGGAACGTGGCCGGGGAGGCGTGGAGCACCATGGGCGGACAGCGGAGCGGGCGCGGCCCGCGGCGGGCCGGGCTGGCGATCCTCGCCGCCTCGGCGTTGGCATTGGGCGGATGCGCCGGCCCGACGACGCCCGGGCCTCCGGCCCCGGAGCAGGTGCGCGCCGACGTCGAACGCGCCACCCTCGCCGTCGAGTCCACCGGTGAGGGAGTGGAGCAGCTGCGCGGCACCGCCCGCACGCTCGGCGCCACGCTGCTGGCGGCCGCCGCGGAGGACGGACAGGCCAACGCCGTCACCAGCCCGGCCAGCCTGCTGCTGGCATTGGCTATGCTGCGCGTCGGGGCCGAGGGACGGACCGCCGAGGAAATGGACAGCGTGCTCGGCTGGGGTGACGGTTCGGCGGACGCGGCCAATGCCGTGCTGGCCGCCTGGGAGGAGTTCGACGGCGACCCCGCCTCCGTCAAGGACGACGAACCCCCGGCCCGGCCCCTGCTGCACCTGGCCAACGGGGTCTTCGTGGACAAGGCCACCCCCACGGGCGAGCCGTTTCTGGAGGGGCTGGGCCGGAACTTCGGCGCAGGGGTGTACCCGGTGGACTACGCCGACCCCGCCACGGGACAGGCGATCGACGCCTGGGTGTCGGAGAATACCGGCGGGAGGATCGAGAAGGCCCCGCTGGACTGGGATCCGGACACCACGCTGAGCCTGCTCAACGCTGTCTTCTTCGCCGCCGCCTGGGAAACCCCGTTCCCCGCGGACACCCTGGACGCCGACTTCACCACGGCCTCCGGCGAGGTGGTCAGGGTGCCCACGATGTACCGGACGGGCGAGCTCCGCCACGCCGAGGCGGACGGCTGGCGGATCGTGGAACTGCCCTACAACGAGGGATTCCTCATGCGCCTGGCCCTGCCGCCCGAGGGCGTCGCGCCGGCCGCCGGCGCGGACACGCTGGCCGCCCTGGAGGCCGCCGCGGAGGCGGCGCCCTCCGGGGAGCTGAGGGTGGGCCTGCCGAAGTTCGACTTCAACGGGACCCTCCAGCTGGTCCCGGCGCTGAAGGCGCTGGGGTTAGAGCGGACCCTGGGGTCCGAACCGGACCTGGACGCGATCCAGCCGGGCGCCGTCGTGACCGGGATCGCGCAGAGCGGGGACATCGTGGTGGCGGAGAAGGGCACGGTCGCCGCCGCCGTCACCCAGATCGGCATCGAGGCGACCTCCGTGCCCCTGCCCGTGGAGGAACTGCTGCTGGACCGCCCGTTCCTCTACCAGATCGTGGACACGCGCACGGGCCTGCCGCTGTTCCTGGGCACCGTGGGCGATCCGCGCTGAGCCGGATCGATCCCGTCCCTTCAACCGGCCGGAGCATCCGGCAAGCACCGGGGCTTCCGGCGAGCGGACCCGGCCTTCCGGAATAGACCCGCCCGTGTGCGGGTGGGTCTATTCCGGATGCTCCGGTCAGGGGCGGGGCAGGGAAGGCCGAGCCAAGGGCGGGGCCTTAGGCCCTTCCGCTGCGCCAGGTGCCGGGCATGGTGGCCATCTGGCGGCCGCGGCGGAACCCGCGGCGGACCTGCTCGCCGCGGGTCGGGGCGGGAGGCTCGGGTTCGGTGCCGTTGCGCAGGCAGAGCACGACGGCGGCGAGCGCCGCGATTTCCTCCGGCGTCGGGTTGCCGCGCTCGACCCGGAAGAGCGGTTGGTCCTGCGTGTCCGTGATGGTCACTGCGTTCTCCTTAGAGGGGGATGTTGCCGTGCTTCTTGGCCGGGAGCGAGGCGTGCTTGTCCCGCAGCGCGCGCAGCCCGCGCACGATCTGCAGGCGGGTCTCCGCCGGGGCGATTACCGCGTCGATGTAGCCGAGCTCGGCCGCCTGGTAGGGGTTGAGCAGCTCCGCCTCGTAGCCCTCGATGATCTCGGTGCGGCGGGCCTCGACGTCGCCGCCGGCCGCCTCCACCTCGGCCAGGTCGCGGCGGTAGAGGATGTTGACCGCGCCCTGGGCGCCCATGACGCCGATCTGGGCGGTGGGCCAGGCCAGGTTCAGGTCGGCGCCGAGCTTCTTGGAACCCATCACGATGTAGGCGCCGCCGTAGGCCTTGCGGGTGATCACGGTCAGCTTCGGCACGGTGGCCTCGGCGTAGGCGAACAGCAGCTTGGCGCCGCGGCGGATGATGCCCTGGAATTCCTGGTCCTTGCCGGGCAGGAAACCGGGCACGTCGACCAGGGTCAGGATCGGGATGTTGAAGGCGTCGCAGTGGCGCACGAAGCGGGCGGCCTTCTCCGAGGCGGCGATGTCCAGGGTGCCGGCGAACTGCATCGGCTGGTTGGCCACGATGCCCACGGTGCGGCCCTCGACGCGGGCGTAGCCGATCATCACGTTCGGGGCGTAGAGGGACTGCATCTCCAGGAAGTGGCCGTCGTCGACGATGTGCCCGATCACGGTGCGCATGTCGTACGGCTGGTTGGCCGAGTCCGGGATCAGTGCGTCCAGTTCCAGGTCCGCGGCCGTGAGGTGCAGCTCCTCCTCGAAGCCCAAGACCGGGGCGTCCGCCATGTTGTTGGCCGGAAGGAAGTCCAACAGCTCCTTGACGAACTCGATCGCGTCCGATTCGTCGCTGGCGAGGTAGGTGGCGGTGCCGGTGGTGGTGTTGTGCTGGCGGGCCCCGCCCAAGGTCTCCATGTCCACCTCTTCGCCGGTGACCGTCTTGATGACGTCGGGGCCGGTGATGAACATGTGGCTGGTCTTGTCCACCATGACCACGTAGTCGGTCAGGGCGGGGGAGTAGGCCGCGCCGCCGGCGCACGGGCCCATGATCAGGGAGATCTGCGGAACCACGCCGGAGGAGTGCACGTTGTTGCGGAAGATGTCGGCGAACATCGCCAGCGAGGCGACGCCCTCCTGGATGCGCGCGCCGCCGCCGTCGTTGATGCCCACCACGGGGCAGCCGTTGCGCAGCGCGAACTCCTGGACCTTGACGATCTTCTCGCCGTTGACCTGGCTCAGGGAGCCGCCGTAGACGGCGAAGTCCTGGGAGTACACGGCGACCAGGCGCCCGTCCACCGTGCCGTAGCCGGACACGACGCCGTCGCCCAGCGGGCGCTTCTTGGCCATGCCGAAGGCGGTGGTCCGGTGCACCGCCAGGGCGTCGAACTCCACGAAGGAGCCTTCGTCCAGGAGCAGGTCGATGCGCTCGCGGGCCGTGTTCTTGCCGCGGGCGTGCTGGCGGTCCACGGCCTCCTGGCCGGAGGGGAGCAGCGACAGGGCCTGCCGGCGCCGGAACTCCGCGATCTTGCCCGCCGTGGTGGACACGTCGATCGCCTCGCCGGTCTGGTCGGTGCGGCTCTCTGCCATGCCGTGGACTCCCGTCTGGGTGGGTTTAGTGGGAATGGCACAACGAGCATGCCAACTCAGCCAGTCTAGTGAGGTGGTTCGGGCCCCTAGGTGTAGGAATCCTACAAAAACGCCCCCTGCGGCTCGGCCGCGCCGCCGCTGACCGTTGGGGGAGAACGGCTCGCAGCAAACTGTCGGCCGCCCGCCGTAGGCTGGATGCATGACCGACCTCGGCCCGGACGCGGGCCCGCCTTCCGTTCCGCCGGCCCACCCTTCGTTGGAGACCATTTCGCCGGAGACCGCTGCCTCCGAGACCGCTGCCCAGTCCCGTGCGCCGCTGGGTCGTGATCCGTTGGATCGGGCCGCGCTGCGCGCGGGGCTGCTGGCGCCCGCGGGTCCGTACGCACGGATCGAGGCGGTGGAGGCCACCGGATCCACCAACGAGGACCTGGCCCGGGCCGCAACGGCCGACCCTGACGCCTGGCCGGACCTGTCGGTGCTCGCCACCGACTTCCAGTCGGCGGGCCGCGGCCGGCTGGACCGCGTGTGGCAGGCGCCGCCGTACTCTTCGCTGGCCGTCAGCGTGCTGTTCCGGCCCGGGGCGTCCGGCGGCCCCGCCCTGCCGCACACCGCCTACGCCTGGCTCTCGCTGCTGTGCGCCGTGGCGCTCGCCGACACGCTGCGCGAGGACGCCGGGGTGGACTCGGCGGTCAAGTGGCCCAACGACGTCCTGGCCGGCGGCAAAAAGATTTCCGGAATCCTGGCGCGGCTGGTGCCGCTGGCCCCGGTGCCCGGCGTCGTGGTGGGCATCGGCGTGAACATCAGCCTCACCGCGGAGGAGCTGCCCGCGCCGACGGCCACCAGCCTGCTGCTGGAGGGCTCCCGGCTCGGCACCACCGAGGTGCTGGCCGGATTCCTGCGCCGCATCGGCCGCTACTACGGGGCCTTCGTGGCGGCCGGGGGCGATCCGGAGGCGCCCCTGGTGGGAGTCTCGCAGGCCGGAACATCCCAGCCCGGCCTGCGCGCCCTGGTGGCCGAGCGCATGGCCACGCTCGGTGCCCGGGTCCGGGCGGAGCTGCCCGGCGGCGAATTCCTGGACGGGACCGCGGCCGAACTGGCCTCGGACGGGGCGCTGGTGGTGCGGGACGCCGCCGGCGGGCTGCACCGGATCCTGGCCGGGGACGTCGTCCACCTCCGGCGGGCCGACGGGCGGTACGCCTAGGCCGTCCGCCAGCACGTCCGCAGGCCCGCGAAACCTAAGATTGTCCATGAAATTCCCCAACCGACCCGAAGGAGGTGCGGCATGCGGCTCCGGCTCGCCGACGGCGAACGCGTGATCGTCAAGACCCGCACCCACCGCCGGGTGCTGCTGCGTCCGGCCATCGCGCTGCTGCTGGTCTCGGCGGTGACCGGCTACGTCACCGGCCTGCTGGGCCGCAGCGACCTGCCCGCCCCGCTGGAGACGGCCCTGCCCTTCCTGAACGTGGTGGTACCCATCACGGCCCTGGTGCTGGTGCTGGCCTGGTGCGTCATTCCGCTGGTCCGCTGGTCCACGACCTGGACCTACCTGACCAACCGGCGGCTGGTGGTGCGCCGGGGAATGGCCGGCCAACAGCAGTGGGAGCTGCCGCTGGTCCTGGTGCGGGGCATCGACGTCAAACAGTCCATGGCCCAGCGCGGCTCCGGTGCGGGCAGCCTGGTCCTGCACACCGGCGGCCGGCCCAGCGTGCTGGTGAACATGCCCGCCGTGCACCGCTTCGCCGAACTCGTGACCGACGCAATCGCGGGCCCCCGCTGGCCAGCCCCGCTACATGGTGTAGAAATTGATGGGAACCCGAACACGGATTGGATGGGCAATGGTTGATGGCACGGAGGCGGATGGCGCGCGCCCTCCCCGTACCGCGCCGTTGCCGGTGCTCAGCCAGTCCGCTGGCCCGGAGACGCGCGCGCTGCCGCTGGCGCAGGCGCTGGCCCGCGAAGCCACCCGCAACGACGCGCGCGCACTCGAGCGCCGGCTGCTGGGCGCCGAGCGCACCATGCGCCGGCGCGAGGTCGCTGCCGCCGCCGGAATCTCCCTGCTCAGCGCCCGCAAGCTGTGGCGGGCCATGGGCTTCCCGAACCTCGGCGACGAGGAGGTGGCCTTCACCACCGTCGACCTCGACGCCCTGCTGATGATCGTCGAAAAGGTCCGCGACGGCTCCCTCTCGGAGGAGGCCGCGATCTCCATCACCCGCTCGATCGGCCAGATGACGGACCGGATGGTCGTGTGGCAGCTCGAGGCCATGGTCGAGGACATGATCCAGAACGAGGGCCTCGGGGACCGCGAGGCCCGGCGCGCCCTGCTGGAGCGGCTCCCGAACCTGATCGATGCGATGGAGAAGGTCTTGATCTACTCGTGGCGCCGCCAGCTCAACTCGGCGGTGCAGCGTATGGTGGTCCGCCCGGTCACCGGCCCCGCGGGCCCCGCCGGCCACGAGGGGTTCGAGGACGACGCCCCGCTGCCGCTGGCCCGCGCCGTGGGCTTCGCCGACCTGGTCTCCTACACCTCGCTGTCCCGGCGGATGAACGAGCGCACGCTGGCGCAGCTGGTGCAGCGCTTCGAGAACAAGTGCGCGGAGATCATTTCCGTCGGCGGCGGCCGCCTCGTCAAGACCGTCGGGGACGAGGTGCTGTACGTGGCCGACACCCCCGAGGCCGGAGCGCAGATCTCCCTGGCCCTGGCCAAGGAGTTCCAGGAGGATGAGTTCCTCCCCAACGCACGCGTGGCCATGGTCTGGGGCCGGGTGCTCTCCCGCCTGGGCGACATCTACGGCCCCACCGTGAACCTTGCCGCCCGCCTGACCGCCCTCGCGGACCCGGGCACCGTGCTGACCGACTCGCTGACCGCCGCGGCGCTGGCCGACGACGCCCGGTTCGTCCTCATCCCGCAGGAAACGACGTCGGTGCGCGGCTTCGGCGACATCAACCCGGTGGTCCTCGCGCCCGGCGAGGGCCGCGGCCTGGTGGTCGACTAGCGCGCGGGGCAGGCCCTCTCGTGTCGACTTCGTCGCCACGTAGGGACCCGGCTGCCCCGCGCTCTGCGGGGGACGGCCCTTTCGTGTCGACTTCGTCGCCACGTAGGGACCCGGCTGCCCCGCGCTTGCCGGGGCCCCGCCCGGCCGGGCCCCTGTGCGGGGCCGTTCGGGGGCTCATGCGGCAAGATAGTGCCTGTGAGTGAGACCCCGCTGAACGAGTCAGTCCTGAACGAGTCCGAGCAAGTCATCCCGGCCGGCGACGTCCGCGCCGAGTACGACCGGCTGGTGGATGAGGTGCGCCGGTACCGGTTCGCGTACTACAACGAGGACTCCCCGCTGGTTTCCGACGCCGAGTTCGACCTGCTCTACCGGCGCCTGGAGGAGCTCGAGCAGCTGCACCCGGAGATCGTCGCCAACGATTCCCCGACCCAGGAGGTCGGCGGCGAGGTGTCCGCGGCGTTCGCCCCCGTGATCCACCTGAGCCGCATGTACTCGCTGGAGGACGTGTTCTCCCTGGAGGAGCTCGAGGCCTGGGTGGAGAAGGCGTCCGCCAACGCCGCGGTGCAGGCCCCGGACCAGAAGCTGCGCTGGCTCTCGGAGGTCAAGATCGACGGCCTGGCGGTGAACCTGCTCTACCGCGACGGCCAGCTGGTCCGCGCCGCGACCCGCGGCGACGGCACCACCGGCGAGGACGTCACCCACAACGTGCTCACCATCAAGGACATCCCGCAGCGCCTGGCCGGCGCCGGCTGGCCCTCCGAGGTGGAGATCCGCGGCGAGGTGTTCATCCCCTCCGAGGCGTTCCGCGAGTTCAACCGCGTGCTGGAGGAGGCCGGCAAGGCGCAGCTGGCGAACCCCCGCAACGCCGCCGCCGGCTCGCTGCGGCAGAAGGACCCTGCCGAGACCGCCAAGCGGCCGCTGAACATGTACGTCCACGGCATCGGGGCCCGGGAGGGCCTCGCCGCCGCCTCCCAGTCGGAAACCTACGAGCTGCTGCGCGGCTGGGGCCTGCCCGTCTCCCCGTACTCCCGGGTGCTGGATTCCCTGGCCGAGGTCCTGGAGTACATCCGCGAGTACGGCGAGAAGCGCCACGAACTCATCCACGAGATCGACGGGATCGTCATCAAGGCCGACTCCTTCGCCATCCAGCGGGCCCTGGGCTACACCTCGCGCGTGCCGCGCTGGGCCGCCGCCTACAAGTACCCTCCGGAGGAGGTCCACACCCGGCTGCTGGACATCCGGGTGCAGGTGGGCCGCACCGGCCGCGTCACCCCCTTCGGCATCATGGAGCCGGTCAAGGTCGCCGGCTCCACGGTCGAACGCGCCACCCTGCATAACCAGGACGTGGTCAAGGCCAAGGGCGTGCTCATCGGCGACACCGTCATCCTGCGCAAGGCCGGCGACGTCATCCCGGAAATCGTCGGGCCGGTGCTGGCGCTGCGCGAGGGCCATGAGGACGAGCTGCGCGAGTTCGTGATGCCCACCCACTGCCCCTCCTGCGGCACGCCGCTGGCCCCGGCCAAGGAGGGGGACGTGGACATCCGCTGCCCCAACGCCCGATCCTGCCCCGTCCAGCTCACCGAGCGCGTGGCCCACCTGGCCGGGCGCGGGGCGTTCGACATCGAGGCCCTCGGCTACGAGGCGGCGATGGCGCTGACCTCCGGCCCGGGCCCGGACCCGGCCGAACTCGGGGGAGTGGTCCAGCCCTCCGGCCCCGGGGTGATCACAAGCGAGGCGCAGGTGTTCGACCTCGCCGCCGGCAACCCCGACTCCGCCCTGCGCGAGCGCCTGGCCGACGTGGTGGTCTGGCGGGAGAAGCGCTCCAAGGGGGAGGGCACCGGCGTCTTCGAGCTGGTCCCGTACTTCTGGACCAAGGCCACCGCGAAGACCCCTTCGAAGCCGGCCGCCAACACGGAGAAGCTCTTCCGCGAACTGGAGAAGGCCAAGGCGCAGCCGCTGTGGAGGGTGCTCGTCGCGCTGTCCATCCGCCACGTCGGGCCCACCGCCTCCCGCGCCCTGGCCACCCGCTACGGCAGCATGGACGCGATCCGCGCCGCCGTCGCGCAGGAGACCGCCCGCGAGGACCTGGCCCACGTCGACGGCGTCGGCCCCACCATCGCCGACGCGCTCATCGAGTGGTTTGCCGTCGACTGGCATCGGGACATCGTGGACGCGTGGAAGGACGCCGGGGTGCTGATGGCCGACGAGGCCCACGCGGACGCCCCGCGCCACCTGGAGGGCCTGAGCATCGTGGTCACCGGCACGCTGCCGAACTTCAGCCGCGACGAGGCCAAGGAGGCCATCATCGTGCGCGGCGGCAAGGCCTCCGGCTCGGTCTCGAAGAACACCGCTTTCCTGGTCTCCGGCGACGCCGCCGGATCCAAGCTGGACAAGGCGGTTTCGCTGGGGATTCCGGTCCTGGACGAGGACGGCTTCCGCCTGCTCCTGGACCAGGGGCCGGACGCCTTTGCGGACGCCGCAAACGATGACGGGAAAACCCACGCAGAAGACGTGGAAGCCCACGCAGAAGAAACGGAGACCCGCGCATGAGCGGCACCACCCCCGAACACGCCGCCGACGGCACCCCCGGAACGGGCCCCGACGTCCCCCCGGTGGCCGAACTGCTCGCCATCGCCCGCGCAGCGGCGGCGGCCGGGGCCGCCGTGCTGGCCGAGCGCCGCGGCCTGCACGTGAACGCCGCCACCAAGTCCGCCGCCGGGGACTGGGTCACCGAGTTCGACCACCGCGCCGAGGACGCGGTGCGCGACGTCATCCGCGCCGCACGCCCCGACGACGAGATTTCCGGCGAGGAATACGGCACCAGCCTGCCCAGCAACCCCACCCCCTACCGCTGGTCCATCGACCCGCTCGACGGCACCGTGAACTTCGTGCGCGGCATCGCCTACTACGCGACCTCCGTCGCGGTTGCCGGACCCGCTCCCGACGCGCCGTCGGAGGTGGTCTGGCTCGCCGGCGTCGTGCAGGCCCCCGCGCTCGGGCGCACCTACTGGGCCTCGCGCGGGGCCGGGGCCTGGCTGCTGGACGAACAGTTCGTGGGGGACCTCCCGGACGGGCAGATGCACGACGACGGCGGCCCGGTTCCGGTGGGCATCCGCCGCCTGATGGGCCCGGACCCGGACACCGACGGGCGCCTGATCGCCACCGGGTTCGGCTACGACGCCGACCGCCGCCAGATGCAGGTCGGCGCCCTGAACCTGCTGCTGCCCGGCTTCGCGAACATCCGCCGGCTCGGCTCCGCCGCGCTGGACCTGTGCTTCGTGGCCGACGGGACGCTGGACGCCTACGCCGAGTACGGCACCCAGGAGTACGACTGGGCCGCCGGCGCCCTGGTGGCCGAGGAAGCCGGCTGCCCCGTGCTGCGCCCCCGCGTCGAGCCGGGCTGGTCCGCCGTGGGGGACGTCGACTTCGACACCCTCCAGCGCTGGACCGACCACTTGTGAGTGGGTCCAACCGTGAAGGGGCAGGCCGTGGCCGGTGACGGCGCCCACGGACCCTCCGGTCCCGCCGTCGTCGTGCGGGACGCGGTGCCCGCGGACTACGGGGAGATCGCCCGGATCACGGTGGAGGCCTACCTGGAGGCCGGGCACTTCGACGACGCCGACGCGCCCTACGTGCGGCACATGCGGAAGGTGGCCGAACGGCACGCCCGGACGGACGTGTGGGTGGCCGAGCGGGAGGGCAGGATCGTCGGCTCGCTCACCCTGGCCCGGCACGGCAACGAGTACGCGGACGTCGCCCGCGCCAACGAACTCGAGGTCCGGATGCTGGTGGTGGACCCGGCCATCCAGCGCTCCGGCGCCGGACGGGCCCTGGTGGACGCCGTCGTCGAGCGCGCCCGCGCCACGCCGGGGATCACCGCGGTCAGCCTGACCACCGGCACCGACTGGCACGCCGCCCACGCGCTCTACCGCTCGGCGGGGTTCCGCCGCGCTCCCGAACGCGACTGGCTGGTCCCCGGCACCGACATCCTGCTGCACGTCTACGTCCTGGGTCTCTGAGCCGGCGGCCCCCGTCTGTTGGGCGGACCGTGCGCGCATAGAATGGTGGGGATAACCGCCCACCCACTTTCACGGGGAGATACATGTCTGCCATCAGCCGTGAGGACGTCGTGCACCTTGCCCGGCTTGCCCACATCGAGATGAGCGATGCCGAGCTGGACAAGATGACCGGCGAACTCGGCGTCATCGTCGATGCCATCGCAAGCGTGAGCGAGGCCGCCGGCGCCGACGTGCCCGCCACCAGCCACCCCATCCCGCTGGCCAACGTGTTCCGCGAGGACGTGGTCGGCGAGACCCTCACGGTGGAGCAGGCGCTGCAGAACGCCCCCGACTCCGAGGACTCCCGCTTCAAGGTCCCGGCGATCCTGGACGAGGAGTAGAACATGACCGAGATCATCAAGCTGTCCGCCACCGAGCTGGCCCAGAAGCTGCGCGCCGGCGAAGTCACCTCCGTGGAGGCCGTGCAGGCCCACCTGGACCGCATCGCCGCCGTCGACGGCGGGGAGCGCGGAGTGAACGCGTTCCTGCACCTGAACGCCGAGGAGGCTTTGGCCGTGGCCGCTGAGGTGGACGCCATCCGCGCCGCCGGCGGCGCCGAGGCCGAGGCCCTGCACCCGCTGGCCGGCGTTCCGATCGCCATCAAGGACCTGATCGTTACGGTGGGCCAGCCCACCACGGCCGGCTCCAAGATGCTCGAGGGCTGGATGAGCCCCTACGACGCCACGGTCATCTCCAAGATCCGTGCGGCCAGGCTGCCGATGCTGGGCAAGACGAACCTGGACGAGTTCGCCATGGGCTCCTCCACCGAGCACTCCGCCTACGGCCCCACCCGCAACCCGTGGGACCTGGACCGCATCCCCGGCGGCTCCGGCGGCGGGTCCGCCGCGGCCGTGGCGGCGTTCGAGGCCCCGCTGGCGCTGGGCACCGACACCGGCGGCTCCATCCGCCAGCCCGGTGCCGTCACCGGAACCGTCGGCGTGAAGCCGACCTACGGCGGCGTGTCCCGCTACGGCGCCATCGCCATGGCGTCCTCGCTGGACCAGATCGGCCCGGTCTCCCGGACCGTGCTCGACTCCGCCTACCTGCACGAGCTGATCGGCGGGCACGACCCCCGCGACTCCACCTCGCTCAACGAGCCGGTCCCGGCCCTGGTCGAGGCCGCGCAGCAGGGCCTGACCGGCGACCTGACCGGCGTGCGCGTGGGCGTCATCGCCGAGCTGCAGGGCGAGGGCTACGAGGCCGGGGTCCAGGCCCGCTTCGACGAGTCGCTGGAGGTGCTGCGCGCCGCCGGGGCGGAGATCGTCGAGGTCCACTGCCCCAACTTCAAGTACGCGCTGGGCGCGTACTACCTGATCATGCCCTCGGAGGTCTCCTCCAACCTGGCCAAGTTCGACGGCGTCCGCTACGGCAATCGCGTCATCCCCACCGACGGCCCGCTCACCATCGAGCGCGTGATGGGCGCGACCCGCGCCGCCGGCTTCGGCGACGAGGTCAAGCGCCGCATCATCCTGGGCACCTACGCCCTGTCCGCCGGCTACTACGACGCCTACTACGGCTCGGCCCAGAAGGTGCGCACCCTGGTCCAGCGCGACTTCGACGCCGCGTTCGAGAAGGCCGACGTGCTGATCTCCCCGACCGCCCCGACCGTGGCGTTCGGGCTGGGCTCCAAGACCGACGACCCGCTGGCGATGTACCTCAACGACGTCGCCACGATCCCGGCCAACCTGGCCGGCGTGCCGGGCATCTCCGTCCCGGGCGGCCTCTCCGAGGGCCTGCCCGTGGGCATCCAGTTCCTGGCCCCCGCCCACGAGGACGCCCGCCTGTACCGGGTCGGCGCCGCGCTGGAGTCCCTGCTGGAGAAGGGCTGGGGCGGACCGCTGATCTCCCAGGCCCCGGACCTGGCTTCCGCCGAGAAGGAAGGTGTCGCCTAACATGGCCGCAACCACCGAAGAGCTCGTCGACTTCGACGAGGCGCTGGACAAGTACGACCCGGTCCTCGGGTTCGAGGTCCACGTCGAGCTGAACACCAAGACCAAGATGTTCTCCGACGCCCCGAACGTGTTCGGCGACGAGCCGAACACCAACGTCACCCCGGTCTGCCTGGGCCTGCCAGGCGTGCTGCCGGTGGTCAACAAGACCGCCGTGGAGTACTCGATCCTCATCGGCCTGGCGCTGAACTGCAAGATCGCCGAGACGTGCGGCTTCGCCCGGAAGAACTACTTCTACCCGGACACCCCGAAGAACTTCCAGACCTCCCAGTACGATGACCCGATCGCCTACGACGGCTACCTGGACATCGAACTGGAGGACGGCGAGGTCTTCCGCGTGGAGATCGAGCGCGCGCACATGGAGGAGGACGCCGGCAAGCTCACCCACATGGGCGGGTCCACCGGCCGCATCCAGGGCGCGGACTTCTCCCTGGTCGACTACAACCGTGCCGGCGTGCCGCTGGTGGAGATCGTCACCAAGCCGATCGTCGGCGCCGGCAAGCGCGCCCCCGAACTGGCCAAGGCGTACGTCGCCGCCGTCCGTGAGATCGTCAAGAACCTCGGCGTCTCCGAGGCGAAGATGGAACACGGCAACGTCCGCTGCGACGCCAACGTCTCGCTGATGCCCAAGGGCGCCGAGAAGTTCGGCACCCGCTCGGAGACCAAGAACGTGAACTCGCTGCGCGCCGTCGAGCACGCCGTGCGTTTCGAGATCGAGCGCCACGCGGCGGTCCTGGAGGCCGGAGAAAAGGTCGTCCAGGAGACCCGCCACTGGCACGAGGACACCCGCACCACCACCTCCGGGCGCCCGAAGTCGGACGCTGACGACTACCGCTACTTCCCGGAGCCGGACCTGGTTCCGATCGTCACCACCCCCGAGTGGATCGAGCGGCTGCGCGCCCGCCTGCCCGAGCCGCCGGCCGAGCGCCGCAAGCGCCTCAAGGCCGACTGGGGCTACTCCGACGCCGAGTTCCGCGACGTGGTCAACGCCGGCCTGCTCGGCGCGATCGAGGACACCATCGCCGCCGGCGCGTCCGCCGCGGTGGCCCGCAAGTGGTGGATGGGCGAGATCTCCCGCCTGGCCAAGAACGCGGACACCGACCCCGAGGGCCTGGGCGTCACCCCGGCGACCATCGTCGAGCTCAACGGCCTGATCGAGGCCAAGAAGATCAACGACAAGATCGCCCGCCAGGTGCTCGAGTTCGTGCTCGCCGGCGAGGGCACCCCCGCCGCGATCGTCGAGAAGCGCGGCCTGGCCGTCGTCAACGACGACTCCGCGCTCGGCGCCGCGATCGAGGACGCCATGGCCGCCATGCCGGACGTGGTCGCCAAGATCAAGGACGGCAAGCTGCAGGCCATCGGCGCCCTGATCGGCCCGGTCATGAAGGCCACCCGTGGCCAGGCCGACGCCGGCCGCGTCCGCGAGCTGGTCCTGGAGAAGCTGGGCATCGAGGCCTAGCGCGCGCCTTCCTGCACGGTACGACGGCGGGAGGTGACCCCGGGCACCCGGGGTCACCTCCCGCCGTCGTTGCGTTTCCGGCCCGCCCTGACGGCGGTGCCGGCCGGGCGCCCCGGGCGCGGGTTGCCGCAGGGGACCCGGTGATGGTGGGATGGGGCCATGAGGATCAATCTGACCAGCGTCTATGTCGATGACCAGGCCAAGGCCCTGGCGTTCTACACGGAGAAGCTGGGATTCGTGAAGAAGACCGACGTCCCCACCGGGGAGTACCGCTGGCTGACGGTGGTGTCTCCGGAGGACCCGCAGGGCATCGAGCTGGTGCTCGAGCCCGCCGCGCATCCGGCCTCCGGGCAATTCAAGGACGCGCTGGTCCGGGACGGCATCCCCTTCACGTCCTTCGCCGTGGACGACGTGCAGGCCGAGTACGAGCGCCTCGGCGCGCTCGGCGTCTCCTTCACCCAACCCCCGACCGAAATGGGGCCGGTGACCACCGCGGTGCTGGACGACACCTGCGGGAACCTCATCCAGATCGCCGCCATGCGCTGAAGGCTCCGTAGCGTCGCAGCGGACGGACGGCCGTGCTTCCCAGGGCGGACGTTCCGGTAACGGATATGCCCATCCCCGAAATTCCCGGTCCCGACGTGGATATCACCGACCGGCTGGTCCGGCGGCTGCTGCGGGAGCAGCACCCGGACCTGGCCGCGCTGCCGCTGCGGCCGGCCGGCGCCGGGTGGGACAACGTGGTCTACCGCCTCGGCGATGGCCTGGCCCTGCGGCTGCCCCGCCGCGCCGCGGCCGCCGCCCTGATGGAGAACGAGTTGCGCTGGCTGCCCGTCCTGGCCCCGCGCCTGCCCGTGCCGGTGCCGGCCCCGCTGCGCCGCGGCGCGCCGGCGGCCGGATACCCCTACCCCTGGGCGGTGGTTCCGTGGTTCGAGGGCACCAGCGCCGCCCTGTTCCCGGCGCCGGTGCGGGACGGCTACGCCGGGGCCCTGGCCGGGTTCCTGCGCTGCCTGCACCTGCCGGCGCCGGCGGACGCCCCGCGGAACCCGGTCCGCGGCGTTCCGCTGGCCGCGCGCGACGACGCGTTCCGCACCCGGCTGGCCGGATGGGACGCCTTCCGCGAACGCCACGCCCCGCAGGCGCCCGACGCCTCCGTCCTGCTGGCGGTGTGGGCCAGGGCCCTGGAAGCGCCGCGGCACACCGGGGAGCGGGTGTGGCTGCACGGGGACCTGCATCCCCACAACCTGGTCGCCGGCGCCGCCGGGAACCTGGTGGCCGTCGGAGACTTCGGTGACCTCACCTCGGGGGACCCGGCCACCGACCTGGCCGCCGGGTGGCTGCACTTCACCGCCGCCGGGCACGGGCGGTTCCGCGCCGGCCTGGGCGCCCCGCCGGGCGGGCAGGCAGGGGCGGGGGAGCGGGCCGCATGGGAAAGGGCCAGGGGCTGGGCCGTGTCCCTGGGACTGATCATGGCCCTGCACCCGCCCGGGGAACCGCTCCACGCGGTGGGGCTGCACGCCTTGGGCCGGCTGGCCACCGAGCCCGGCTAATCCGGGACCCGGCTGCCCCGCGCTTGCCGGGCCGTTCTCCTCCTGCCTGACCGTTGTCGAAGGGCCCCTCCAGTGGTGGGATGGGGTGATGAAAGCGCTCTACAAGTCGGCGTGGGACGCCGGGCTTGAACTGGTGGACCTGCCCGAGCCGGAAACCGGCGCCCACGAGGTCAAGATCCGCGTGATGACCGCCGGCATCTGCGGCACCGACCTGCACCTGCTCGACGGCGACGCCGCCGCCCGCGCGATGGCCACCCTGCCGCTGGTGCCCGGGCACGAGTTCTACGGGGAGGTCGTGGAGACCGGCTACCTGGTGCGCACCGTCCAGGTGGGGGAGCGGGTTTCCGGCGAGGGACACGTGGTGTGCGGGATGTGCCGCAACTGCCGCGCCGGGCGCCGCCAGATGTGCATCAACAGCGTCTCCGTGGGCGTGCAGCGCGACGGCGCCTTCGCCGAGTACGTGGTCATCCCCGAAACCAACGTCTGGGTTCACCGCGATCCGGCCGTCACCCCGGAACTGGGGGCCATCTTCGACCCCTTCGGCAACGCCGTGCACACCGCGCTGTCCTTCCCGCTGGTGGGCGAGGACGTGCTGATCACCGGCGCCGGCCCGATCGGCCTGATGGCCGTCGCCGTCGCCCGGCACGCCGGTGCCCGCCGGATCGTCGTCACCGACGTCTCGCCCCAGCGCCTGGAACTGGCCCGGGGGATGGGCGCGGACCTGGCGGTGGACGTGTCCTCCCGCCGGATCGGCGAGGCCCAGCGGGACCTGGGGATGGTGGAGGGCTTCGACGTCGGGATGGAGATGTCGGGGCATCCCGGCGCCCTGCAGGAAATGGTCGAAAACATGAACCACGGCGGACGGATCGCGCTGCTGGGCCTGCCCGCCGGCCCGCTGGAGATCGGCTGGCACAAGGTCGTCACCCACATGCTTACGCTCAAGGGAATCTACGGACGCGAGATGTTCGAGACCTGGTACGCGATGAGCGCCATGCTGCAGTCCAATCCGCGGCTGCGCCAAGCCATCTCATCCGTGGTCACCGACCGGTTCCCCGCCACAGAGTGGGAGGCCGCGTTCGCCGCCGCCCGTTCGGCCCACGGCGGCAAGGTGGTCATGGATTGGACCGTTTTCTAGGAGGAGGACCATGTACACGCTCAAGGACCAGCTGGCCGCCGAGCTGAGGGACCTGCGCGCGGCCGGGCTCTTCAAGGAGGAACGCCACATCGACTCCCCCCAGGCGGCGCACATCGCCGCCGGGCCGCTGGGCGGACCGGCCCGCGAGGTGCTGAACTTCTGCGCCAACAACTACCTCGGCCTGGCCGACGACCCCCGGCTGGTCGCCGCCGCCAAGCAGGCCCTGGACGAGCGCGGCTTCGGCATGGCCTCGGTGCGCTTCATCTGCGGCACCCAGGACCGCCACCTGGAACTGGAGCGCAGGCTGTCGGCCTTCCTCGGCACGGAGGACACCATCCTGTTCTCCAGCTGCTTCGACGCCAACGGCGGCGTGTTCGAGGCCCTCTTTGGGGAGGAGGACGCGATCGTCTCCGACGCGCTCAACCACGCCTCCATCATCGACGGCATCCGGCTGTCCAAGGCGGCCCGCCACCGCTACGCCAACCGCGACCTCGCTGACCTGGAGGCCCAGCTGGTGGCCGCGCAGGCGATGAACGGCGGCGCCGGCCCGCGGCGGTGCGTCATCGTCACCGACGGCGTTTTCTCCATGGACGGGTACCTCGCCCCGCTGGCCGGAATCTGCGACCTCGCCGAACGCCACGGCGCGCTGGTCATGGTGGACGATTCCCACGCCGTCGGATTCATGGGCCCCACCGGGGCCGGCACCCCCGAACACGCAGGGGTCGCCGACCGGGTGGACCTCTACACCGGAACCTTCGGCAAGGCGCTCGGCGGGGCCTCCGGCGGGTACGTCTCCGGCCGCGCCGAACTCGTGGCGATGCTGCGCCAGCGGGCCCGCCCGTACCTGTTCTCCAACTCGCTGGCCCCGGCCATCGTGGCCGCGACGCTGACCGCCCTGGACCTGGTCGCCGGCTCGGGGGACCTGCGCACCAGGCTCTTCGCCAACGCCGCGCACTTCCGCCGGCGCATGCTGGAGGAGGGCTTCGAGCTGCTCGAGGGCGAGCACGCGATCGTCCCGGTGATGTTCGGGGACGCCGCGGCCGCCGGGAAGGTCGCCGCCCGGATGCTGGAACGCGGAGTGTACGTCACCGCCTTCAGCTACCCGGTGGTGCCGCAGGGAAGCGCCCGCATCCGCGTCCAGCTCTCCGCCGCGCACACCCCGGACGACGTCGAGGCCTGCGTGGCCGCCTTCGTCGCCTCCCGCTAGCCCGCGCAGCCCCTCCCGGTGGCCCCCGCCGTCGTTTTCGCCAAAGCCACCGCCCCCGCCCTTCCGTTTCGCCAAAGGCAGCTGCTGGGTTCGGCCCCCAAACCCGACATCAACCCTTGGCGAAACGCGGGGGAGA
Organism: Arthrobacter ginkgonis; assembly: GCF_039540195.1. Classification (NCBI taxonomy): domain Bacteria; kingdom Bacillati; phylum Actinomycetota; class Actinomycetes; order Micrococcales; family Micrococcaceae; genus Arthrobacter; species Arthrobacter ginkgonis. Next base: position 101,943 of record NZ_BAABEO010000023.1, read on the forward strand.
GGCAATGTCCTTTGCCGACACGCCGGCATCCTCGGCACCCGGTATCCTCGGCAGTATGAGCGACCACGCATTCTGCGATGTCCTGATCATCGGCGGTGGCATCGCCGGGCTGTCCCTGGCCTCAGCGCTCGCCGAACACGCCGACGTCGTGCTGCTGGAGGCCGAACCGACGCTGGCCCACCACACCTCCGCCCGCTCCGCCCAGCAACTGGTCCCCGGCTACGGTCCGCCTCCGGTGCGCGAACTGACCCGAGCCACGCTCGCGGCGCTCGCCGCGCTGCCGGACGCGCGCCGGCTGGTCTGGCCCAGCCGGTTCATGGTGGTGGGCCGCGCCGCCGACGTCCAGGCCCACCGCACCGAGGCCATGGAGACGATCACCCACGCCGAGGCCTGCGCCCTGGTCCCGGCGCTGCTTCCGGAGGCGTTCGAGTCCGCCGCGCTGGACACCACCAGCGTGCGCACCGACGCAACGGCGCTGATCGAGCACCACCGGGCGCTCGCCGCCGCGCGCGGGGCACGGATCCTCACGGGCCACCGCGTGGACGCGGCCGAAAAGCACGACCCCGGCTGGCTGGTTTCGGCGGGGAAGACCACCATCCGCGCGGCCCGGGTGGTCAACGCCGCCGGAGCGTGGGCGGACCGGGTCGCGGCGCTCTTCGGAGCCGAACCGCTGGGGCTGGTGCCGCTGCGGCGCACCGCCGCCTACGTGGACGTGGCCCGTCCGCTGCCCCCGGAGACCCCGATGGTGTCCTCCGCGGACAACACCTGGTACTTCCGCCCCGAGGGGCAGCGGGTGCTGGTGTCCCCGTCGGAGGCGGTGCCGAGCGAGCCCTGCGACGCCCAGCCGGTGCCTAGGGAGGTGGACGCGGTCGTGGCGAAGGTCGATTCCGTGACCACGCTGGGAATCACCGGGGTGCAGCGGGCCTGGACGGGCCTGCGGACCGAGGCCCCGGACGGGGTGCCGGTGGTCGGGTTCGACCCCGCCGTCGAGGACTTCTTCTGGCTGGCAGGCCAGGGCGGCTTCGGCTTCCAGACCTCCAGCGGCATCGCCGCGCTGGCGGTGGGGCTGCTGGAGGGGGTGCGGCCCAAGGGCTCCGCGGAGACGCTCGCCGCCCTGGACCCGGGCCGGTTCCGGACCTGACGGGCCGCCGCCCCGCCGCCGCGGATCGGGCGGCGGGGGTCAGGCGCGGCGGAGCCGGTGCAGCAGCCCGGAGCGCACCTGCGGCCACTCGGCGGCCACGATCGAATAGACGCAGGTGTCCCGCAGGGCCCCGTCGGCGGTCCGGGCGTGCGAGCGCAGCACGCCGTCGAGCTTGGCGCCGAGGCGCTCGATCGCGGCGCGGGACTGGTGGTTCATCCAGTGGGTCCGCAGTTCGACGGCGGGACAGCCCAGCACCTCGAAGGCGTGCGCCAGGAGCAGCAGCTTGGATTCGGCGTTGGTTCCGGTGCCGCGGGCGGAGGCCCGGTTCCAGGTCGAGCCGATCTCCACGCGGGGCAGGCCGGCATCGATGTTCATGAAGGTGGTCATTCCCAGCAGCGCGCCGTCGGCGTTGCGCCGGGCCGCGAACGGCAGCATCGACCCGGCCTCCTGCAGGGCCAGCCGCCGCCCGATCTCGGCGGACATGCCTTCGGGCGCGGGCACCGCGGTGTACCAGAGCTTCCACACTTCGCCGTCCCGCACGGCCTCCACCAGTCCGTCGTGGTGGTCGGGGGCCAGCGGCTCCAGGGTGACGAGGCGGCCGGACAGGGTGACGGGTTCCAGGGGCACGGGTTCCATGGCGTTCCGGACCCGGTTACCGGGACTCGGCGAATGCGCTGGCCACCACGCCGAGGCCCAGGGCCGCCAGGATGCCGGAGGATACGCGTTCCAGCCACTCGTTGACGGCCGGGCGCTTGAGCCAGGCCATGGCCTTGGACGCCACCGTCACCAGCACCACGAAGTACGCCATGCCGATCGCGCCGAAGATCGCGCCCAGGCCCAGCGCGGACAGCAGGGTGTTGGAGCCCGCCGGGATGAACTGGGGCATCAGCGCCAGGAAGAACAGGCCCACCTTAGGGTTCAGGCTGGAGGAGAGGGTTCCGGCGGCGAAAGGGCCGCGCAGGCCCGACGCGGCGGCCTTCCGGTCCGGAGCACCGGTTCCGGGAGCGGCGCCGGCGGTGCGGCGTCCCTTCAGGAACGTGCTGGCCCCCAGGTAGAACAGGTACAGGCCGCCGGCGACCTTCAGCCAGTGGTAGATCTCCGCCGATTGCTGGAGCAGGGCCGCCACGCCCAGGCCCACCAATGCCGACCACAGCACCGTCCCGAGAATGCATCCCAGCGCCGCCGCGTAGCCGGTGCGGGCGTTGGCGAGCGAATGGCGCAGGACCAGGAACGTGTCAGGGCCGGGAGTGAGGGCGAGGACGGCGGACAGGCCGGCGAAAGCCAACAGGGAAGCGGGAGCCATGGGAACCATTATCCCTCCGGGGAGCCCGCCGAACGGCCCAGGCGCCGCGGCCCGCCTCAGCGGTCGGCCGCGGCGGCTTCGGGGTCGGCAGCGGCCTGGGCAGCGGTCTGGTTGAGGCGGCGGCGCTCCAGGCCCTGCTGCAGGCGCTCCAGGAGGTCGACGGCGGCGCGCAGCTCCTCCTCGGAGGTGTCCACCGCCTCGCGAACCACCACCGCGCGGGCCGCGCCGAAGGCGGCCATGTTGCGCAGGGTGGCGGGGGTGGGGTGCAGTTCGACGCAGCGGGCGTCGCCTTCGCCGGAGCGGCGCTCGACCAGGCCCTTGGACTCGAGGGAACGCAGCGTGGTGCTCACGTTGCTGCGCTGCATGTGGGCCCGGCTGGAAAGTTCGCCCGGGGTGATGCCGGGTGCCTGCGCGACGTGGCGCACCAGCAGCACCTCCGAGGGGGTGAGCGGGATGGCCTGGGCGGCGTCCTCGATCTGCGGACGGATCTCGCGGGCGGTGTCCATGATCAGGCGGGCCAGCGACGAAGCGAGCGCATCGATCCCGGTGGTGGCAACTTCCATGCCACCAGTGTAGGTCATGATGAATTCATAGTTATTTACACATAAATTATTTCGGCTATTATTTACCCATGCCCTCCACCACTTCCTCCACCGCGCCCACCAAGCCGGGCCTGCTTCCGCTCAGCCTGCTCCTGGTTCTGGCCCTGTTCTCGATGGTGGGACCCGCGGCCACTGACCTCTACCTTCCCGCCTTCCCGGAAATGGCCCTCGACCTGGGCGTCGAAGCCTCCGGGGTGCAGCTGACGCTCACGGCGTTCCTGCTGGGAATGGGGGCCGGACAGCTGTTCTTCGGCGCCGTGTCGGACAAGTACGGGCGGGTCAGGCCCCTCCTTGCGGGCCTGTCCGTGTTCCTCCTGGCCTCCATCCTGGCTGCCACCGCACCCACGCTGGAGGTGCTGGTGGCGGCCCGGCTCCTGCAGGGCCTGAGCGCGTCCTCCGGCATCGTCATTTCCCGGGCCATCGTCTCCGACCGCGTGTCCGGGGCCGCCGCGGTGCGTGTCTTCAGCGTCCTGATGACCATCGTTGGCGTGGCGCCGGCCGTGGCGCCGCTGGCGGGAAGCCTCGTCTCCGCCGCCGCGGGGTGGCGCGGAGTCCTGTGGGTGGTGGCCGGCCTGGCCGTGGTGATGCTCCTGGGCATGCTGCTGGTGGTCCGCGAGAGCCATCCGGCGGAGAAGCGCCGCAGGGGCGCGCTGCTGGGCGGGCTCGGCGAGGCGGCGAAGCACCCCCGCTTCATGGGCTACGCCTTGCTGGGCGGTTCAAACTTCGGGGTCCTGATGGGCGTCATTTCGGCCTCGCCCTTTGTGTACCAGTCCATGATGGGTTTCAGCCCGCAGGTGTACGGGATGTTCTTCGGCATGAATGCCCTGGGCATGATGGCCAGCGGCATCGTGTCCTCCAAGCTGGCGGTGCGGGTCCCCGCGCGGCGCACGCTCGGCGTGGCCGTTGCGGTGATGCTCGGGGTGTCGCTGCTCATGCTGGTTTTCGTGCTGACCGGCCTGCCGGCGGTCGCGCTGGCACCGTGCCTGTTCCTGCTGGTGTCCTCGATGGGCTTCGTCATGGGCAACACGACGGGCCTGGCCATCGCCGAGGTCCGGCACGTCGCCGGCAGCGGCTCCGCCTGGATGGGCGGGATCCAGTTCGGCGTCGGCGCCCTGGTCAGCGTCCTGGTGGGCCTCGGCGGCGAACTGAGCGCCCTGCCGCTGGCGATCGTGCTGGCCGGCAGTTCCTTCGTCGGGCTCTGCGCCTTCGCGGCCACCAGGCCCCGCAAGGCCGCCGTGTCCGCCCCCGACTCTCCTCCCGTCCCGGCGGACGCCACGACGCCGGCCTAAGTCGGCCTGACCCGACCGTCCGGAAATCTCCCGCCCGGCCGCTGGCGGGTCTTTTCCGGACGGTCGGGTTGAAGTAGCGGCGGTGGGTTTTGCCCCGGGTCTTTTCCGGAAGGCCCGGCCGGAGTGGAGCGGCGGGTGCTGTCCGCGCCCCGGCGCGTGTGCCCGCGGGCAGAAACGGGTGTCGCCGCCCCGGAACGGGTGCCGCCCACCGATGCCGCGGCGGGGATCCCTGCGTATCCTCTGCTCCACGCGGCCCGACGGGGGAGCCCGGGCAGCCACGCCGCAGGGGACGGCGGGACGCGTTCACCGACCCTGAGGAGCGCACCGTGAAAGCCCTGAAAACCTCCCTGACGGCTCTGGCCGCGCTGGCCGTGGTCCTGGCCCAGGCCGCGGTGCCCGCGGCGGCCCCGATCTCCGCACCCGCCCCGGCAGCGGTACCGGCGGCGCTCCAGGAACCCGGCGCCGTGCACTTCACCGCGGCGGGGGACTACTCCTCCAGTGCCGCGGCCCTGTCCGTGTTCAACCAGATCGACAGCATTTCGCCCGACCTGCACCTGGCCCTCGGGGACCTCTCCTACGGCACCACGGGGCAGGAACAGGCCTGGTGCGACACCGTCACCGGCGCCGTCGGCGCGGGGTTCCCCTTCGAGCTCCTCTCCGGCAACCACGAAAGCAACGGCCAGAACGGCAACATCAACGACTTCTCCGCCTGCCTGCCCAACCAGCTGCCCGGCCTCGTCGGCACCTACGGGCGCCAGTGGTACGTCGACGTGCCCGAGGAGGACCCGCTGGTGCGGTTCGTGATGATCTCCCCGAACCTTCCCTTCACGGACGGCACGTACAACTACAACGCCGGGACCGCGCGCTACAACTGGACGGCCTCCGCCATCGACGGGGCGCGCAGCGCGGACATCCCGTGGGTCGTGGTCGGCATGCACTACCCCTGCCTGTCCATTGGGGTGTACGCGTGCTCGCCGGGCGCGGACATCACCAACCTGATGCTCAACCGCAAGGTGGACCTGGTGCTCTCCGGGCACGAGCACGCATACCAGCGCACCCGCCAGCTGGCCACGGGCGTGCCCGGATGCTCCACCCTGGTCCCCGGCACGTACAACGCCTCCTGCGTGGCGGACCCGGACAACACGATGGCCAAGGGGGCGGGCACGGTCTTCGCCACCGTCGGGACCGGCGGCGTCGCGCTGCGCGACGTGAACATGGCCGATTCCGAGGCCGGGTACTTCGCCGCCGCTTCCGGCCTGAACAGCAACCCGACCTGGGGAGCCCTGAACCTCACGCTCCGGCAGGACAGCCTCACGGCCAGCTTCCGGCGCGCCTCCGGGGGCACGTTCACGGACGACTTCTCCCTCACGGCCGGGGGACCTCCGGCCAACTCTCCGCCGACTGCCTCCTTCACGAACTCCTGCACCGGCCTGGGCTGTTCCTTCGATGCCAGCGCCTCCTCCGACACCGACGGCACGGTGGCGCAGTACGCCTGGGACTTCGGCGACGGCTCCACCGGCAGCGGGGCCCTCGCCCAGCACACCTTCGCCGCGGCCGGGACGTACCCGGTGCGGCTCACGGTCACGGACGACGACGGCGCCACCGGCACGCTGCTGCGCTCCGTCACGGTGACGGCGGGCACCGCGCCGCTGGCCCGCGACACGTTCGGGCGGACCGTCGCCAGCGGGTTCGGCGCCGCGGAGACCGGCGGGACCTGGACCGTTTCCAGCACGGCGAACACCTCGGTGTCCGGCGGGTTGGGCCGGCTGCGGCTGCCCGCCGCCGGGAACTCGGGCAGCGCCCAGTTGAACGCGGTCTCCTCCAACAGCACCGACCTCAGGCTGAGCCTGGGGACGGACAAGCCCGCCACGGGCAGCGGCCTGTACCTCTCCACGATCGCGCGCAGCGTCCCCGGAGCCGGGCAGTACCGGGCCAAGGCCATCCTGATGGCCAACGGGCAGGTCAGGCTCCAGACCGTGCGCACGACGGCGGCGGGCGCGGAGACCGCGCTCCAGACGGCGGTGACGGTTCCGGGCGTGGCCTACGCCGTGGGGGACCGCCTGGAGGTGCGCGTGCAGGCCACCGGAACCAGCCCCACCACGGTCCGGGCCAAGGTGTGGGAGCGGGGTGCGGCGGAGCCCGCCGGGTGGCAGGTCTCGGCGACCGATTCGACGGCCGGCCTGCAGGCCGCCGGCGGCGTTGGCCTGCTGGCCTACCTGTCCTCGAGTTCCACGAACGCGCCGCTGGTGGTGACCGTCGACGACGTGGAGGTGGTTCCGGCGAACTGACGGCAGTGGCCCGACCGGCCCGACTCCGCTCGACCCGCCCTTGCCGGAAATATCCCGCCCGCATACGGCAGGGAATTTTCCGGCAAGGGCGGGCCGGCGTGAGGGCCGGAGCGCGGGCGCGGAGAGCCGGGGTCCCGCTACCGGAGGCCCCGCGGGGCTCAGAGCAGTTCCGAGCCCAGGGCTCCGTTGGCCGACTCCAGCACCTGCCCGGAGTGGGTGAGCAGGCGCACCGCCTCGATTTCCGGGGACAGGTAGCGGTCCGTGTCCGGGCCCTCGACCACGGTGCGGATCAGGGTGCGCACGGCGGTGATGGCGGGGGAGGACTTGGAGGTGGCCACGCCGCCGTCGCGCATGTCCAGGGCGCGGGCGGCGGTGAGCAGTTCCACGGCGAGCACGCGCTCCAGCCCGTCCACGGCCCGGCGCAGCTTCAGCCCCGCGGCCCAGCCCATGGAGACGTGGTCCTCCTGCATGGCCGACGAGGGGATCGAATCGACCGACGCCGGCACGGCCAGCCGCTTCATCTCCGAGACGATGCCCGCGGCCGTGTACTGGGCGATCATGTGTCCGGAGTCCACGCCCGGGTCGTCGGCCAGGAACGCGTTCAGCCCGTGGCTGCGCGCCTTGTCCAGGAAGCGGTCGATGCGCCGTTCGGAGATGGAGGCCATGTCGGCGGCGGCGATCGCCAGGAAGTCCAGCACGTAGCCCACCGGGGCGCCGTGGAAGTTGCCGTTGGATTCGACCCGGCCGTCGGTGGTGACCACCGGGTTGTCGATGGCCGAGGCCAGTTCGTACCCGGCCACGGACTCGGCGTGGTCCAGCGTGGCGCGCGCGGCGCCGTGCACCTGCGGGGCGCAGCGCAGCGAGTAGGCGTCCTGCACGCGGGTGAAGGCGTGGGAGCCTTCCTTCTGTTCGGCGATCAGTGCGGACCCGGCCAGCACGGCACGCAGGTTCGCGGCGGAGGCCAGCTGCCCGGGGTGGGGGCGCAGGGCGTGCAGGTCCGCGGCGAAGACGTCGTCGGTGCCCAGCAGGCCTTCGACGCTCATCGCGGCGGCGAGGTCGGCGGTGGCGAACAGCCGGCGCAGGTCGGCGGCCGCCATGAGCAGCATCCCGAGCATCCCGTCGGTCCCGTTGATCAGGGCCAGCCCCTCCTTCTCGGCCAGCACCACAGGCTCGATGCCGGCGTCGGCCAGCGCCTTGGCGGCGTCAGCCAGTTCGCCGTCGGCGGTGCGCACCCGGCCTTCGCCCATCACGGCCAGCGCGCAGTGGGACAGCGGGGCCAGGTCCCCGGAGCAGCCCAGCGACCCGTACTCGCCGACCACCGGGGTGATGCCGGCGTTCAGCAGCCCGGCGTAGGCCTCCGCCACCACCGGGCGCACGCCCGTGCGGCCGGTGGCCATGGTGTGCAGGCGGTTGAGCATCAGCCCACGCACCACCTCGCGGTCCACCTCGGCGCCCGAGGACGCCGCGTGCGAACGGATCAGCGAGCGCTGCAGCTGGGTGCGCTGCTCAAGGGGGATCTGCTTGGTCGCCAGCGCGCCGAAGCCGGTGGAGACCCCGTAGTGCGGGCGCTCGTCGGTCACCAGCGCATCGATGACCGTGCGGGAGTCCTTCATGGCCGCCAGCGCTTCGGTGGAGAGTTCGACGGCGGCGCCGTGCCGGGCGACGGCCACCACCTCCGCGGGGGAGAGGGGGGCGGTGGTGACGGAGACGGTCTGCTGCATGCGGGCTCATCCTGTTCGAAGGTCGGGCACCCGGCCCTTGCCAAGTGCTGAAATTCACGTTTCAATAAGTGAAACGCAAATGCCGACTGGTGGCAAGGTCTGCCGGTTGGTTCCCGACCCAGGAGGACCCATGGCCGAAGCCTCGACCCGCACGGTCGAGCGGGCGCTGCAGCTGCTCGGCACCGTGTGCGACGCCGGGCAGATCAGCCTCGCCGACGCCTCGCGCGGGACCGGGCTCTCCGCCTCGACGGCGCTGCGCCTGCTGCGGACCCTCGAGGCCAGCGGCTTCGTGCGCCGGGACGACGACGGCGGCTACCGGCCCGGCATGCGCCTGGTCCAGCTCGGCGCCCAGGCGCTCAGCCACGAGTCGCTGGTCTCGCTCGCCCAGGAGCCCCTCTTCCGGCTGGTCGCCGGCACCGGCGAATCCGCCTACCTCAACGTGCCCGCCGCGGGCGACAACGACCTCGGCATCTACATCGCCGTGCAGGAGGGCACCCACTCGGTGCGCCACACCTCCTGGGTCGGGCGGTCCATCCCGTTGGAGGGCACCGCCGCCGGGGCCGTGCTGCGCGGGCAGACGCCGGAGGCGGGCTACGTCGTCGTGGACCGCGGCGTCGAGCGGGACGTCACCGCCATCGCCGCGCCGGTCATGGCCGGAACCGGTGGCGCGGCGCGCGTGGTCGCCGCGCTCTCCGTCGTCGCACCCTCCTACCGCACCGGCCCGGAGGAGGTGGCCCGCATCGGCAAGCTGGTCGCCGCGGAGGCGCGATCCCTGCTGGAGGCCCCGGCCGGCCCCGCACCACTTCCCGCCGGCACCCAGCTGCCAACCCCCACCCATCTGCCCACCCCCACCCATCTGGAGGACCAGGAATGAGCACCGGATTCACCCAGCACGACCCCTCCCGCACCGTCCGCGCCCCGCGCGGCACGGAGCTGACCGCCAAGAGCTGGCAGACCGAGGCCCCGCTGCGCATGCTCATGAACAACCTCGACCCCGAGGTCGCCGAGCGCCCCGAGGACCTGGTGGTCTACGGCGGCACCGGCCGCGCCGCCCGCTCCTGGGAGGCGTTTGACGCGATCGTGAAAACCTTGGCCGACCTGGAGGAGGACGAGACGCTGCTGGTCCAGTCCGGCAAGCCCGTCGGCGTCTTCCGCACCAACAAGTGGGCCCCGCGCGTGCTGATCGCCAACTCCAACCTGGTCGGCGACTGGGCCACCTGGCCCGAGTTCCGCAAGCTGGAGGCCGAGGGACTGATGATGTATGGGCAGATGACCGCCGGGTCCTGGATCTACATCGGCACCCAGGGCATCCTGCAGGGCACCTTCGAGACTTTCGCCGCGGTCGCCAACAAGCGCTTCGGCGGCTCCCTGGCCGGCACGCTGACCCTCACCGGCGGCTGCGGCGGCATGGGCGGGGCCCAGCCGCTGGCCGTCACCCTCAACGGCGGGGCCGTGCTGATCGTCGACGTCTCGGAAGAGCGCCTGCGCCGCCGCCTGGGCAAGCGCTACCTGGACGACGTCGAAACCGACCTGGACGCCGCGATCGCCAAGGTCCTGGCCGCCCAGGCGGAGAAGCGGGCGCTCTCCGTCGGCTACGTCGGCAATGCCGCCGAGGTCTTCCCCGACATCCTGCGCCGCCACCAGGCCGGGGAACTGACCGTCGACGTCGTCACCGACCAGACCTCCGCCCACGACCCGCTCTCCTACCTGCCGGTCGAGTACACGGTGGAACAGTGGGCGGCCGAGGCCGCCGCGGATCCGATCGGCTTCACCAAGCTGGCGCAGGCCTCCATGGCCCGCCACGTCGAGGCGATGGTCGGCTTCCAGGACGCCGGCGCGGAGGTCTTCGACTACGGCAACTCCATCCGCGACGAGGCCCGCAAGGGCGGCTACGGGCGCGCCTTCGAGTTCCCCGGCTTCGTTCCGGCCTACATCCGCCCGCTCTTCTGCGAGGGCCTGGGCCCGTTCCGCTGGGTCGCTCTCTCCGGGGACCCGGAGGACATCCGCGTCACCGACCAGGCGCTCAAGGAGCTCTTCCCGGAGAACGCCCACCTGCACCGCTGGATCGACGCCGCCGCGGCGCACGTCGAGTTCGAGGGCCTGCCCGCCCGCATCTGCTGGCTCGGCTACGGCGAGCGCCACAAGGCCGGCCTGCTGTTCAACGACCTGGTCCGCACCGGCAAGGTCAAGGCCCCCATCGTGATCGGTCGCGACCACCTGGACTCCGGCTCCGTGGCCAGCCCGTATCGCGAGACGGAGGCGATGAAGGACGGCTCCGACGCCATCGCCGACTGGCCGCTGCTGAACGCGCTCACCGCCGCCTCCTCCGGCGCCACCTGGGTCTCGATCCACCACGGCGGCGGCGTCGGCATCGGCCGCTCCATCCACGCCGGCCAGGTCTCCGTGGCCGACGGCACCGACCTGGCCGCGGCCAAGCTGGAGGTCCTGCTGACCAACGATCCCGGCATGGGCGTGATCCGCCACGTCGACGCCGGGTACGAGCGGGCCGCCGAGGTCGCCCGCGAGCGCGGCGTCCGCATCCCGATGGCAGAGTGAGGAGGGTGGCGCAGGGTTCTGGCGTGTCGGCTCCGTCGCCCGTTCGCGGCCTGCCCCGCACGCTCCGCGCACGGGGACCCCTGGCCGCTCTCTCGCGCGGACCCTGCCGCACCTCATTTCCCGTCGCCCGAATAGCCAAGGAGCAGTCTTGTCCACCATCACCGGCCTCATGGCCGCCATCGCCGACACCGGCCGCGACGAACGCCGCGGCGGCTACAGCCGGGCCGTCTACACCGACGCCGAACAGGACCTGCGCGAGTGGTTCACCGCCGAGGCCTCCGCGCGCGGGCTGGCCGTGGAGACGGACGCCAACGGGATCCTCTGGGCCTGGTGGGACCTGCACGACGGCGGCACCCGCCTGCCGGAGTCCTCGCGCCGCGGCGCGCTGGTCACCGGCTCGCACCTGGACTCGGTCCCCGGCGGCGGCGCGTTCGACGGCCCGCTCGGCGTCGCCTCCGCACTCGCCGCCGTCGACCTGCTGCGCCGGCGCGAGGAATCCGGCGCGCTGCACCGCAACCGGGCCCTCGCCGTCGCCGTGTTCCCCGAGGAGGAGGGCAGCCGCTTCGGCGTCGCGTGCCTGGGCTCGCGCCTGCTGGCCGGGGCCATCGACCCGGCCAAGGCGCTTCGCCTGCGCGACGCCGACGGGAACACCTTCGCCGACGTGTCCCGCGCCCACGGACTGGACCCGGACCGGATGGGCCGGGACGAGGCGGCGCTGGGACGCATCGGCGACTTCGTGGAGCTGCATGTGGAGCAGGGCCGCGGCCTGAACTCCGCGGAATTCACCGATCACGCCGGCCGCGGGCCCGCCGTCGCCGTGGGGTCCTCGGTCCTCGGCCACGGCCGCTGGCGGATCTCCGTCACCGGGCAGGGCAACCACGCCGGCACCACCCTGATGGAGGACCGGGCCGATCCGATGGTCGCCGCCGCGCAGATCGTGCTCGCGGTGCGCAAGCTCGCCGCCGCGGTCCCCGGGGCGCGCGCGACCGTCGGGCGGCTGGAACCTGTCCCCGGCGGCACCAACGTCATCGCCTCCCGGGTGGACCTCTGGCTGGACGTCCGGCACCCGGAGGACGCGGTGGTTGCGGACCTCGTCGAGCGCCTTCACGGGCAGGCCCAGAAGATCGCGGCGTTCGAGGGCTGCTCCGCCCAACTGTTCGAGGAGTCCTACAGCGGCACCGTGCACTTCGACGCCGCCCTGGCCCGCTCGCTGGAGCACTCCGTCCGGCGCACGGTGCCCGGTGCGCCGGTGCTGGCCACCGGTGCCGGGCACGACGCCGGGGTGCTGGCCTCCGTGGTTCCCACCGGCATGCTCTTCGTGCGCAACCCCACCGGCATCAGCCACTCGCCGGAGGAATTCGTGGAGGACGACGACGCCGAGGCCGGCGTGGTGGCGCTCGCCGACGCGCTGGAGGACCTGCTGTGAGCACGGGACCGGCGGGGAAGGATTCGGCGGGGGAGGGCCTGCTCCGCGTTCCCGGCCCGGTCAACGCCCACTCCCATGCCTTCCACCGGATCCTGCGCGGGCGCACCCACGAGGGCGAAGCCGGCGGGGCCGGAACCTTCTGGACGTGGCGGGACCAGATGTACGCCGCGGCCCAACGGCTGGACCCCGCCGGATACGAACAGCTCGCCACCGCGGTGTTCGCCGAGATGGTGGTCAGCGGGTGGACCGCGGTGGGGGAGTTCCACTACCTGCACCACGGCCCGGATGGGGTCCCGTACGGGGCCGCCGGGAGCGCCGCCGGAAACTGGTCCGGGCACGCCATGGAACGCGCGCTGGCCCGCGCCGCGAAGGCGGCCGGGATCCGGCTGGTCCTGCTGGATACCTGCTATTTGCGCGGCGGGCTGGACGCTTCCGGCGCCCCGCTGCCGCTGAACCCGACCCAGGCCCGCTTCACCGACGGCGACGCCGCCGGCTGGCTGGAGCGCCTGGCCTCGCTGCGCGCCGCGCTGGACGAAGAAAATGGTGTTGGGGAGGGCAGCGGGAAGGGGCTGGTCAGCCTCGGCGCCGCCATCCACTCGGTGCGCGCCGTGGGGGAGGAGGACCTGGCCGCCATTGCCGCCGGGCTGGACGACGTCCTCGGGCCCGGCGTTTCGGGAGATGGCGCCCCGCTGCACGTGCACCTGTCCGAACAGCCCGCCGAGAACGCCGCCTGCCTCGCCGCCACCGGCACCACGCCCACCGGCCTGCTGGCCCGCCACGGGCTGCTCTCTCCGCGGCTCTCCGCGGTCCACGCCACGCACCTGACCGGGGAGGACATCGCCGCGCTGGGGGCGGCGCGGGCCACCGTCGTGATGTGCCCGACCACCGAGGCGGACCTTGCCGACGGGATCGGCCCGGCCCGCGAACTCGCCGACGCCGGCGCGGTGATCGCGCTCGGCAGTGACCAGCACGCCGTCGTCGACCCCTACCTGGAGATGCGCGCGCTCGAGCACGGCGAGCGCCTGCGCACGGGCATCCGCGGCCGCTTCGCCCCGGCCGAACTGGCCGCCGCCGCCCGGAAGGGCGGGCTGCGCAGCCTGGGCTTGTTTTCCACCGATGGCCTGCCTTCCAACGACGACCACCTGTTGGTCCGCACCGGCAGCGTCCGCACCGCCGGCGCCCGGCCCGCCCAACTGCCGCTCGCCGCGACCGCAGCGGACGTGGCCGCCGTCGTCGTCAACGGCGTGACGGTCGCCCGGGACGGGATCCACACCAGGCTCGGCGATCCGGCCGAGTTGTACGCCGCCTTCCTGGCCGAGCATCCGGAGTTCGCATGAGCAGCATCCTGATCACCAACATCGCCGAGCTGCACACCGTCGACGCCGAGGCCCGCGTGCTGCGCGGCGCCGCGCTGGTCCTGGAGGGTGAGCGGATCGCCTGGATCGGGGATGCGGCCGCCGCCCCGGCAGCTGACACCGCGCACGACGCCGGCGGCCGCGCCGCCCTGCCGGGCTGGGTGGACTCCCACACGCACCTGGTGTTCGCGGGGGACCGCACCGCCGAGTTCGAGGCCCGCATGGCCGGGCAGGCGTACGCGGCCGGGGGGATCGCGACCACGGTCGCCGCCACCCGGGAAGCCGGGGACTACGACCTGACCCGGCTGCTGCTGGGCCGCGCCGCCGAGGCCGCCCGCGGCGGCACCACCTACCTGGAGACCAAGACCGGCTACGGGCTCGACGTGGAGGAGGAGGCCAGGCACGCCCGGATCGCCTCCACCGTCGCCGACGAGGTCACCTACCTCGGCGCGCACCTGGTCCCGGCCGGCGCTGACCCGGAGGAATACACGGACCTGGTCTGCGGGGAGATGCTGGAGCGGGTCCGCCCCTACGTGAAGTGGGCCGATGTCTTCTGCGAACGCGGAGCGTTCACCGAAGAGCAGTCACGGCGCGTGCTTCACGCCTGCCGCGCGGCCGGGCTGGGACTGCGCGTGCACGGCAACCAGCTCGGCCCGGGACCCGGGGTGCGGCTGGCGGCGGAGTTCGGGGCCGCCAGCGTGGACCACGTGAACTACGTGGAGGATGCCGACGTGGAGGCGCTCGCCGGGACGTGGGGCGGCTGGGACGCGGCTTCCGGGGGCGGGACCCCGGGCACCGTGGCGACCTGCCTGCCGGCCTGCGACCTGTCCACCCGGCAGCCGCTGGCCCCGGGGCGCCTGCTGCTGGACGCGGGCGTGGAGATCGCGCTCGCGTCCAACTGCAACCCCGGAACCAGCTACACCTCCTCCATGGCCTTCTGCGTCACCACCGCGGTGCTGCAGATGGGCCTGTCCGTGGCCGAGGCGGTGCGCGCGGCCACCTTCGGCGGGGCGCTGGCGCTGCGCCGGCACGTCGGGGAGGACGCCGACGGGAAGCGCGCGGTGGGCAGCCTGGCGGTCGGACACCGGGCAGACGTGCAGCTGCTCAACGCCCCCAGCCCCACGCACCTGGCCTACCGGCCGGGCATGCCCCTGACGCATGCGGTCTGGCGCAAGGGCGTGGCGGTCTCCCGGTAGGGGATGGCCGCCGCCCGTGGAGCCGTCCTGCGGCTTGTGCCCGTTGCGGTCCTTACGTCGACGGGCGCGGCCTTGGGGAAGGTGCGCGCTTCGCCTTGGGGGCGGGCAGGGAGGCGGCCTGCTGCAGGGTCAAGCCCTTGGTCTCGGGAGCCCAGAGCAGGCTGACGCCGGCTCCGGCGAGGGTGATCACTGCGCCAATGATCATGGTGGGGCCGATGCCCAGCCCGGTCAGGGACAGCGGGACCAAATAGGTTCCCACGGCGGCGCCGATCCGGCTCAGCGAGGAGGCCAGGCCGACGGCCGAGCCACGAATCTCCGTTGGGAACAGCTCGTTGGGATAGATCCACTGCAGGATTTGGGAGCCGCCGATGAACACGGCGTAGGCAATGAACAACGCCATGATGACCGAGGACGGTGCCGTGGGGAACAGGCCAAGCAGGAGCATTGCCAGGCCGGCCCAGAGGAAGCTGTGAATGAGCAGCGGACGACGGCCCATACGGTTCACGAGCAGCAGCGAGACCACGCAGCCCACCAGGAACATGACGGTGATGACGGCCGAGCCGACGTGCTCCACGCCCTCGCCCAGCTGCAGCGCGCCGAGGATCTTCGGGCCGAAGGCATAGATGGCGAACAGGGGAACGATCGAAAAGGTCCAGAACAGGGTGATGAAGAGCATGCGCTTGCCGTAGCCGGAGCGGATGAGGGCTCCGACGTTCAGGTTTTCCCGGACTTCCTCGTCCAGTTCCGCGACGGAGGCGCCCGGGCCGAAAACCTTCACCATGACAGCATTGGCCTCATCCTCCCGTCCCTTGTTCAGCAGCCACCGGGGCGACTCGGGCGTTCCGATCCTGCACAGGACGATGATCACCCCCGGAACGGCGGCACTGGCGAGCATCCACCGCCACCCCTCCGGAGTGGACAGCAGGAACTGGCCGACGATGTACGCAACGGCGGCGCCGACGAACCACATGGTGACGAAGAAACCCAAGAGGGGGCCCCGGTACTTGCGAGGGGCGAACTCGGCCAGCAGCGAGGTCGCGATGGGGTAGTCGGCCCCGACCGCGACGCCGATCAACAGCCGCAATACGATCAGCCACATGACGTCGTTGACGAAGGCCTGCGCCACCGAGAGGCCGATGATGGCGATGAGGTCCAACGTGAAGAGCAAATGGCGGCCGAAGATGTCCGTGAGCCAGCCGCCCAGGAAGCCGCCGAAGAAGATGCCGATCAGGGCGGATGCGCCGACCAGGCCCTCCTCCGCCGGGGTCATCTGCAGGGCCGGGGAGGCCTGGACCATCGCGACGCCGATGATTGACAGGACGTAGCCGTCGAGGAACGGCCCGCCGGAGGAGAACAGGGCTAGGCGTTTGTGGAACGACGACAGGGGAGCGTCGTCGAGGACGTTATTGGAGGCGTTATCGGACATGGGTGGAACCTTCCGAGGAACCGAAGCGGTTCGCCCCGCAGGGGGCAGCACAACGTGCTGCCACAGCCGCGGTGGTTTGGGCCGTCTGAGCGAATTCGTGGAGCACGGCGAACGGGAACGGGTCGCCGGTTCACTTCGGTGATGCGCGTCAACGCCAACCTCTCATCCTGAGGTCTGGAACGTTTCTTTTCCCGTCTCAGCGGGCGGTCTGGCGTTGCCCGGCAGCCGCTGGCACGATCCCTAGAGGGGGATGCAGTGCTGGAAGAACGCATGGCCGCACCCGGAGGTGGAACATTTGCCGCCGGCATGCGGGCTGGGACTGAAGTTCTCGCACCGGCAATCCGGGTGCAGGCAGGCAAAGGGGTTCTCTTCGCAGTCTCCAAACCCCAGCAGGCCGGCCTCGGACAGCTTGGATCTCGCCTCCTCATGCGCCTGCTTCAACTGGGCTTTGACCTCGCCCAGTACCTTTTCCTGATCCTCTGTCACGGCATTTTCATCTGGCTGCATGAGGCACCTTCCTTGGGTCACTTCCCAGTGTAGGAAGGCGCGTTCGGCGCCACCAGCGTTGGCGGTGGCCGCCCTCGAGTACGTGAGCGAGGAGCCTGCCCACACCCGTCGGGGCCGTGCCGGGGTGCCACCCAGATGTCGGAGGTGTGGTTCAACAGTTTGTGATGTGATTTTTCGCATGCCGATCATATTCAACATAATCTGATTACATTTCACAAAAATTGTAGACTTGCTGCCTATCAGTCGCCCTCCTCCTCCACGACCGTGGACGGGGTGAGCGCCCGCAGGGACGTGCGATCCGGTTCCGCGGGCCGTCGCGGCCTCTGTCCGCCCGGGCCCAACGGTTCCGGGAGAACACCGACCGAAGGACTGCCATGGCAGCACCCACTCCCGACACCACCCCCGCCCCGGCCCGCAACCGCATTCAACTACCCTCCCGCGGCGACCTGCGGCGCGACGTCCCCGCCTCGATCGTCGTCTTTCTCGTGGCGCTCCCCCTGTCCCTCGGCATCGCCGTCGCCTCCGGGGCGCCGGTCATGGCCGGCCTCATCGCAGCCGCCGTGGGCGGCATCGTGGCCGGAAGCCTCGGCGGCTCGCCACTCCAGGTCAGCGGCCCTGCCGCCGGTTTGACCGTCATCGTCGCCGGCCTGATCGAGCAGTTCGGCTGGCAGGCCACCTGTGCCATCACCGTGGCCGCCGGCGTCCTCCAGATCCTGTTGGGCATCAGCCGGGTCGGCCGCGCCGCCCTGGCCATCTCTCCCGTCGTGGTGCACGCCATGCTCGCTGGCATCGGCATCACGATCGTGCTCCAGCAACTCCACGTCGTTCTGGGGTCCGAGCCCGGCAGCAACGCGTTCGACAACATCGCCTCGATCCCCGCCAGCCTTTCCGCCGTGAACCCGCAGGCGCTCGGCCTGGGCCTGGTGGTGATCGCGGTCCTGCTGTTCTGGAAGAAGCTCCCGCGCAGCTTCCGGCAGCTCCCCGGCCAGCTCGCCGCCGTGGTCCTGGCGACCCTGCTCTCCCTGGCCTGGGGCAACTCCGTGGAGCGCATCGCGCTGGACGGCTCGCTGCTGGAGGCCGTCAGCGCCCCCGTCCTGCCCCAAGGCACGTGGGGCGCCATCGGCATCGGCGTGCTGACCATGGCGCTGATCGCCAGCGTTGAATCGCTGCTCTCCGCGGTGGCCGTCGACAAGATGCAGTCCGGGCCACGCACCAACTTCAACCGCGAACTCTTCGGCCAGGGCGCGGCCAACGTCACCTCCGGCATGCTCGGCGGTCTGCCCGTCACCGGCGTGATCGTGCGCAGCGCCACCAACGTGGAGGCCGGCGCCCGGACCCGCTCCTCGGCCATCCTGCACGGCGTGTGGATCCTGCTCTTCTCCGTCTTCCTGGCGCCGGTGCTGATGATGATTCCGCAGTCCGTGCTCGCGGGCCTGCTGGTCATCATCGGAGTGCAGCTCGTGAAGTGGGCCCACATCAAGACGGCGCTGCGCACCGGCGACTTCCTGGTCTACGCCGTGACCGTCGCCCTGGTGGTGTTCGCCAACCTGCTCGAGGGGGTGCTCGTGGGCCTGGCTTTGGCCGTCCTGCTGGTCCTGGTCCGGGTGGTGCGCAGCTCCATCCGCGCCGTGCGGCTGGAGGACGGTGCCGGGTCGTCGTTCTGGAAGGTCGAGATCGAGGGTTCCTGCAGCTTCCTGACCCTTCCGCGGCTGAACCGCACGCTCTACTCGATCCCCGCCGGGGCCCACGTCACCGTCGTCATCGAGGCGGACTTCGTGGACCTGTCCGTCTTCGAATCCGTCGGCGCCTGGCGCGCCCAGCACGAGGCCACGGGCGGCACGGTCACGGTCGAGGACCACGGGACGTTTCCGCTGGAGGGCGCCGCCGACGGCGCCCCCAAGCGCTGGATCTCCCGCTCTTCGCTGAGCAGCGGGCTGGCCCCGTGGAAGAGGTGGCAGACCTTCGCGGCGCCCGACGACGCGGCGGGGTCCCCCGGCCCCGCCGGGCCGCACACTCTGCCCGTCCTGCGCGGCGTGCAGAACTACCACCTGCGCAACGCGGCCCTGGTGCGCCACGACACGGAGCCCCTCGCCCAGGGGCAGGACCCCTCCACCCTGTTCCTGACGTGCGTCGACTCCCGCATCGTTCCCAACGTCATTACCTCGAGCGGCCCCGGGGACCTGTTCACGGTGCGCAACGTCGGGAACGCCGTGGCCCGCTCCGGCAGGGACCTGTCCTTCGAGGCGGCCCTGGAGTTCGCCGTCGAGAAGCTCCACGTCAGCACGATCACCGTGTGCGGGCACTCGAACTGCGGCGCGATGCAGGCGCTGCTCGCCACGGACTCCGACGTGGAGCACGACGGCGGCGGGCAACCTGTCGGAAAATGGCTCGGCGGATTGCGCGAGAGCCGGGAGGCCCTGGCGGCCGGCCATCCGGTGGGCCGGGACGCCGCCGCCGCGGGCTATTGCGAGGCGGACCAGCTCGCGCTGGTCAACGTGGCCGTACAGCTGGACAGGCTCGCCGCCCACCCGCGGCTGCGCCGGCGGATCGAGGACGGGTCGCTGAGCCTGGTGGGGCTGTTCTACGACCTGTCCACCGCGAACGTCCTCCACCTTTCCTCCACGGGCTTCCTGCGGCTGGATCCCGTCCCGTAGGGACGCGGCGGCCGGCGGGGGAACTCCCCGGCCGCCCGGCCCGGTGAGGCTGAGGCCCCTGCCCGCGGCCAGCCGGCGAAGAGACGCGCAGGTGCGGGCTGGACCCCGCCGGCGGCATCTGCTGGACTGGGCCCATGGCCGCCCCACTGCCCGAACTCCTGGTTCCCGACGCCGCAGCCTGGCGCGACTGGCTCGAGGAACACCACGCGGAGAGCCCCGGCGTGCGGCTGGTGCTGCACAAGAAGGGCGGCTCCGCCACGGAGCTGGTCTACGAGGACGCGGTGCTGGCGGGCCTGTGCTTCGGGTGGATCGACGGGCAGCTCTCCGGCCGGGACGAGGACAGCTACTGCCTGCGCTTCACGCCCCGCACCCGGACCAGCAAGTGGTCGGCGAAGAACGTGGAGCGGGTGGAGAGGCTGTCCTCCGAGGGGCTGATGCGCCCGGCGGGCCTGGCCGCCGTCGAGGCCGCGAAAGCCGATGGCCGCTGGGAGACCGCCTATGCGGGGGCGTCGTCGGCCGAGCCGCCGCCGGAGTTTTTCGAGGCCCTGGACGCGGACCCGGCCGCCCGCGAGGCCTACGGGCGGCTGAACTCGACCAACCGGTACGCGATCTACTACCGGCTGCACACGGTCAAGAAGGCCGCCACCCGGGAACGGAAGGTCGGCGAGTTCGTGCAGATGCTGGCCGCGGGCAAGGCGCCCTACGCGCAGGACGGATTCGAGACGGCACGCGGCGGCGACCTGGCATAGCGTTGCGCGCAAGGCCGTCCGGGTGGCGGTGGAATGCGCCGCGGGTGCCGCGTGGTAGACATGGAACATGGCTAACACCGCATTCCGGGGAACCCCCGTCCAGACCATTGGCGACCTGCCCGCGCAGGGCGCCGCCGCTCCCGACTTCACGCTGACCGGCGCCGACCTGGCCGACGTCGCCAGTGCCGGGCTCTCCGGCCGCCGCGTGGTGCTCAACATCTTCCCGAGCATCGACACCGGCGTCTGCGCCGCCAGCGTGCGCAAGTTCAACGAACTGGCCGCCGGTTTCGAGAACGCCACGGTCGTGTGCGTCTCGGCCGACCTGCCGTTCGCGCTGGGCCGCTTCTGCGGCGCCGAGGGCATCGAGAATGTCCTCACCGCTTCCACCTTCCGCTCCAGCTTCGGCGAGGACTACGGCGTGAAGATGGCAGACGGCCCGCTGGCCGGGCTGAACGCCCGTTCCGTCGTGGTGGTTGACGCCGACGGCACCGTCCTGCACTCCGAGCTGGTCCCGGAAATCGGCCAGGAGCCGGATTACGACGCCGCCGTCGCCGCGCTGAACTAACCGCACCACCTCCGCACCATCGCGCAGGGCCCCGGACCGCCGGTCCGGGGCCCTGCGCGTGCTCGGGTGGGAGCGGCACGGGTGGGGCATGGTGAGTGCGGCCCAGTTGGGCAGGACCCGCGCGGCGGCGATTCCGCCGCCTGGCCGCCGGCTACCGAACGCCAGCCCCCACGGAGTCCTGGGCGGCATCGGCGGCCTGCGCGGCCAGCCTGATCCGCGGCGCGACCTTGCGCAGCAGCTTGCCCAGCTTCGGATTGTCCGTGCGCTGCAGCGCGTCGTGCAGCGCATCGAGGCCCATGGCCCCGATCCAGACCTCCGCCCGCGCGGCTTCCCCGGCGTCGCGCGCGATCGCCGGCAGCACGTCCCGCCCGTGCCACAGGCCCAGGTAGGCGGCATTCAGCGCCGGGTCCCACGCCGCCGCCAGGTCCCAGTCCAGGATCCCGACCACCCGTCCTTCGGCCCAGTGCATGTTGCACCCGGCGAGGTCCCCATGGACCAGCCCGACCAGTCCGGCCGTACCGGGCGGCGCGTCCGGGCCCCATCCGTCCGCGGCGTCCGCGAACGCCCGGACGGCCTCCACCACCGTGGCGGCATCCGCGGCGAGGCCGGCGGGCAGGGCCGCGAGCACCGCCGCCGTCTTCTCCGCGGTCCAGGCGCCGCGGAAGGCGAACGGTTCGGCCAGCAGCGGGCGCAGGGGCCCGACGTCGACCGAGGCCAGGTCGCGGACCAGCGCGGCAAGCACGCGCGCGTCGCCGCAGTGGGCCGGGTCGCAGTGGGCAAGGCCGTGTGGCGGGTGCGCGGCGCCGGGCACGTACTCCTGCACGACGGCGGCGCGGCCCCCCGCGCGCCAGGGCGGCGCCAGCGTACGGGGAAGCCGGTAGGGCAGCTGCGGGGCCAGCTCGTCGACCAGCGCACTCCTGCGGCCCAGGTCTGCCGCCGCCTCGGGGGTGCGCGCCATGCGCAGCACGGCCTCCCCGCGGGCCACCAGCACCAAGTGCGACTGCCCGCCCTCCTCGACGGTGCCTGACGCCCAGTCCGGGCCGGGGAAGATCTCCGCGGCCAGGGCGGTCTCGGCGGGCAGGGGTGGGCGGGCCATGCCTCCCATTGTCCCGGAACGTTTGTCCCGGTGGAGTTGTCCCGGAAGGGCCGGCCCACCGCGGACACACAGGCCCGTTGGCTAGGATCGGGCGCATGAGCAGCGCAGACCCCACGGCAAATCCCGGCGCAGGTCCGGGCGAGGCCGCCGTGCCCCGGCCCTCGCCCGCGGACTGGCCGGTGCCGCCGTCCGTGTCCCAGCCGCGGCGGTACCTGTGGATCGAGATCGGACTGGTGCTGGGCCTGTCGCTGGGCAAGTCCGCGGTGTACTCGGTGGTGAACCTGCTGGACAAGGCCACCCGCGCCCCGCTGGCCGGGCAAACCACCACGCTGAACAACAGCCTCAGTGCCCGCGAGTACTTCGACCTGACCTACCAGCTGCTGGACATCTTCTTCGCCCTGGTGCCGGTGGCCCTGGTGTTCTTCCTGCTCTGGCAGGTCCCCGGCGGCAACCCGTTCCGCAGGATCGGGTTCGATGCCCGCCGCCCGTGGCGGGACGCCGGGCTGGGCTTCGGGCTGTTCGCGGCGATGGGGCTGGGGACGCTGGGCGTGTACGCGGCCGGGCGCGCGCTGGGCGTGACCACGGCGATCGTGCCGGCCGCGCTTGACCCGTACTGGTGGACGGTGCCGGTCCTGCTGCTCTCGGCCGTGCGCCACGGGATCGTCGAAGAGGTGATCGTGATCGGCTACCTGTTCGAGCGCCTGCCCCGCCTCGGCTGGGGGACCTGGCAGGTGCTGCTGGCCAGCGCGGTGCTGCGCGGCAGCTACCACCTCTACCAGGGGGTGGGCCCGTTCATCGGCAACTTCGTCATGGGCCTGGTGTTCGGCTGGGTGTACCTGAAAACCCGGCGGGTGATGCCGCTGGTGATCGCGCACGCCCTGCTGGATGCGGCCGGGTTCGTCGGCTTCGCCCTCTTCGGCCCGGCCATCGGCCTGGGCACCTGAGTCCCCTTCGCCGAATTGTGAAGTCGCGGAATTGTGACGCGTAAGTGCGGGTGTGCGCGGAATCCTGACGCGTAAGTGCGGGTGCCGCGCGGGAAAGCGGGCCCCCGCACGGCGCGCCAGCGGAACAACGACGGCGGCACCCGGGTGGGTGCCGCCGTCGTGCCTTTATGCGGTGCGGTGCGTGCGTGTGGTGTGGTGAGCAGGCCCCCCGGCCTAGAGCTCGACCTCGCCCTTGGGGGTGGTGAAGGTGACGGAGAGGATACCCGGGGTCCCGTTCGGGGACTGCCAGGAGACCTCGACGTCGCCCACCGGGGACTGCTCGGGCTGGCCCAGCCAGTCCCGGACCCGGTCGCGGGAACCGGCGATGGTGATCTTGGAGATGCGTCCCGCCGGATCCAGCGCCTTGGACGGGTGCAGGTCCTCGGTGCCGTCGTCCCAGCGCAGCATGTACGGGACCTGAGGATCGGAGATCAGGCCGTTGATGCCGATCTGCTGCCAGGTCAGTTCGCGCCCGTCCGGGAACTTGCGGTTGCCCGGCACCGCCTGGCGGCCCAGCCGCTCCTCGAACGGCAGCAGGTCGTCCACCGCGACGCACCAGCCCATCCAGCCGCCGCCCAGCTCGGAGCGGGCGCGCACGGCCTGCCCGAAGGGGGCCTTGTCCGACGCCGGGTGGTTGAGCACCTCGACGACCTCCAGGTACTGCCCGTTCTGCAACGGGAAAATGACGTTCCGAGTGCCGAAGCGCGGATGGACACCCCCCTTTACGTACTCGATCCCCAAGGTCTCGCCGATGCGGGCGGCCGTAGCGGCCAACCCATCGGGACCGCAAGCGTAAGAAACATGGTCCAGCCTCATCATGGCCCCATCATGGCACTTTGTGATTCACGTCTCGACTTAGGTCCTCCTAAGGTGCCCCTGACAAGGGGTTGCGGCGCCTCGGGGCGCTGGGGCCGGGTGCCGCCGCCGGAGCCACGGGAAGTCACAAAGGCGGACACGGAGTTGCGGGACCGGCGGAAGATTCGCAAGACTTGGAACCAAGGTCATGAGTGCCAGCGCTAAACCCCGGTTTGCTGGCCGGCAACCCTCCACTCGCGGTGGGGTGCCCCGGGTGAAGACCAGGCCCCGTGCCAGCAGGACACGGGACAAGCGCGGGTCACACCCCGGCGGAGGCACAGTCCGTGCTTCCGCGCAGCCCGGGGGGACCCCTAGCCAGAGGGGAAGAAACATGTCTAGCAACACTTGGTCCTTCGAAACCCGCCAGATCCACGCCGGGCAGGTTCCCGACGCGGCAACCGGGGCGCGGGCACTGCCGATCTACCAGACCACCTCCTTCGTGTTCCCGAGCGCGGAAAGCGCGGCGGCCCGCTTCGGGCTGCAGGAGCTGGCACCGATCTACACCCGCATCGGCAACCCCACGCAGGAGGCCGTGGAGAACCGCATCGCCGACCTGGAGGGCGGCGTCGGGGCGCTGCTGCTGGCCTCCGGCCAGGCCGCCACCACCTTCGCGATCCTGAACGTGGCCGAGGCCGGCGACCACATCGTCGCCAGCCCCAGCCTGTACGGCGGGACGCAGAATCTGCTCAAGCACAGCCTGCGCAAGCTCGGCATCGAAACCACCTTCGTGGCCGACCCGGACGACCTGGAGCAGTGGCGTGCGGCCGTGCGCCCGAACACCAAGGCGTTCTTCGGCGAGGTCGTCTCCAATCCGCGCCAGGACGTGCTGGACATCGAGGGCGTCAGCGCCGTGGCCCACGAGGCCGGCGTCCCGCTGATCGTCGACAACACCCTGTCCACCCCGTACCTGATCCGCCCGATCGAATGGGGCGCCGACGTCGTGGTGCACTCGGCGACCAAGTACCTCGGCGGCCACGGCACCGCGATCGCGGGTGTCATCGTGGACTCGGGCAAGTTCGACTACGCGCAGGACCCGGAGCGCTTCCCCGGCTTCAACACCCCTGACGAGTCCTACAACGGCCTGGTCTTCGCCCGCGACCTGGGCGTGGACGGCATCTTCGGCGCCAACCTCTCCTACATCCTCAAGGCCCGCGTGCACCTGCTGCGTGACTTCGGATCCTCCGTGGCGCCCCTGAACGCGTTCCTGATCGGCCAGGGCCTCGAGACCCTGAGCCTGCGGGTGGAGCGCCACGTGGCCAACGCCCAGAAGGTCGCCGAATGGCTCGAGGCCCACCCGCAGGTGCGCTCGGTGGCCTACGCCGGCCTGCCTTCCAGCCCGTGGTTCGAGCGCGGCCGCAAGTACGGCCCGCGCGGCACCGGCGCGATCATCGCCTTCGTGCTCGACGGCGGAGCCGCGGCGGGACAGGCGTTCGTGGATGCCCTGGAGCTGCACTCGCACGTGGCGAACGTCGGCGACGTGCGCTCCCTGGTGATCCACCCGTGGTCCACCACCCACGTCCAGCTGACCGAGGCCGAGCGGGAAGCGGCCGGGGTCAGCCCGGGCCTGGTCCGCCTGGCGGTGGGCCTCGAACACATTGACGACATCATTGCGGATCTCGAAGGCGGCTTCCGAAAGGCCGCCGAGGAATCGGGATCCGCCCTCCAGGCGGTGAAGTGAGCATCGATTTCGACGTAACCTCCGGACAATCCGGGTGGCGGCACGCCGTCGGGCATGGGCCCGACGGCGTGCTCCGCCAATTCCGGACAGGTCCGTACACCTTCGAGACCGGGGGCCACCTCCCGGAGATCGTGATCGGGTACGAGACCTGGGGCGAGCTCAACCAGGACGCGTCCAACGCCGTCCTCCTGGAGCATGCCCTGACCGGGGACACTCACGTGGCCCGCGGCGACAGCGACACCGCGGGCTGGTGGGACGGTTTTGTGGGCCCCGGCAAGACGATCGACACCGACCGGTTCTTCGTCGTCGCGCCGAACCTCCTGGGCGGCTGCTACGGCACCACCGGCCCGTCCACCCCCGACGAGACCGGGCGCCCGCTCGGTTCCCGCTTCCCGTTCACCACGATCCGCGACGGCGTCCGCGTCGAGGCCCGCCTCGCCGACGCCCTCGGAATCCGCCGGTGGCACACCGTGATCGGCGGCTCCATGGGTGGGGCCCGCGCCCTCGAATGGGCCGCCGAGTACCCGGACCGCGTGCGCAACTGCGTGGTCATCGCCGCCTGCGCCGAATCCACCGCCGAGCAGATCGCGTTCGCGCAGATCCAGACCCAGTCGATCCGGCTGGACCCCGGGTTCCGCGGCGGCGACTACTACGGCGCCGCCGACCCCGACGGAACGCCCGCGCCCGGGCCGGTCCAGGGGCTCGGCATCGCCCGCCGCCTGGCACACATCACCTACCGCTCCGAACCGGAGATGGACGTGCGCTTCGGGCGCCAGGCGCAGCACACCGAGGACCCGTTCGGCTCCGCCGGCTACGACCGCGGCCGTTACCAGGTGGAAAGCTATCTGGACCACCAGGCCTCCAAACTGGTCGGCCGCTTCGATGCCAACAGCTACATCGTCCTGACCGAGGCCCTGATGTCCCACGACGTCGGCCGCGGCCGCGGCGGCGCCCAGGCCGCCCTGTCCGGGCTCTCCGGCGTGAGGTTCTTCGTCGCCGCCGTGGACAGCGACCGCCTCTACTGGCCCGAGCAGTCCGAGCGCCTGGCCCGCCTGCTGCCCGGGACGGAGACCGTCCACTACATCACCTCGCCGATCGGCCACGACGGCTTCCTCACCGACATCGAGCAGCTCGGCGAGCCCCTCCGGGCCGAAATCTTCGCCTAGGCCGGCGCCGAAGCGGAGGACGACGGCGGCAGGTGACTGCCGCCGTCGTCCTCCGTCCGGGGCGCGGCGGGCTCCCCGGCGGCTGCCCCCGGCAACCGCAGCGGCCCGGCGGCCGGGCGCTTGGCGGAGATCCCGTCGCTGTCGGACTGATGGCGCAGCCAGTGGATCACCCAGGGGGCCAGATGCGTGCGCGCCCAGACCAGGTCGTCGTGCCGTGCGGTGCGCCAGGATCGCGGCATCGCCGGGCGCACCTGCAGGGGCTTCAGCGTGTGCGGGACGTTCAGCGCCTCCAGCGCCAAGGCGGCGATCGTATGGTGGCCCAGCGGGGAGAAGTGGATCCGGTCCTCGGTTCGCATCCCGGGCAGGCGCAGGTCCCGGGCGGCCCACAGGTCCGCGACCACCGCGCCGTGGCGCTTGGCGACCGCGCGCATGTTCTCGTTGTAGATGGCCGTCTTGCCACGCACCGCGCTGAGCACGGGAAAGTGGCCCACATCGAAGCCGGTGAAGAGCAGCACCGTTGCCCCGTCGCGGGAGATGATCCCCAGCAGCTCATCGAGCCTCCCCGCCAAGACATCCGGGTCCGAGCCGGGGCGCAGCACGTCGTTGCCGCCACCGAAGACGCTGACCAGGTCCGGGCGCAGCGCCAGCGCGGCCTCGGCCTGCTCGGCGAGGATCTGCCCCAGCAGCCGGCCGCGGACGGCTAGGTTCGCGTAGGCGAAATCCGGGACGGTGCGGGCCAGCTCCTCGGCGGTGCGGTCCGCCCACCCCCGGTGCCCGCCCGGGCTGTCCGGATCCGGGTCGCCGATGCCCTCGGTGAAGGAGTCGCCGATCGCGACGAAGCGCCGCCACGGGTGAAGGGCGTTTTCGGTGCCGCGGTGCCCGCCGCCCTCGTGTGATGCCTGTCCGCCGGCGGAGGTCAGGTTGCTCATGGCCACAGTCTGCCGCCCGGCTCCCGCCCGCGCCAGCGGTGGAAGGGCCGCGCGGCGGGCGGGCGGACGCGGGCCGCCCGGTACGGGCCGCCGGTGCGGGTCGGCCGGTTCCCTTCGGGTTTCCCGGCGGTGCGCCGTCCGAGGGCCGCAGCGCGTGCGGACCCGGCGCCCTCGAGGCCCGGAGGGGCCTCCGAGGGCCCGGGAAATCACTGGTCAGCGGATTGTGGGCCACCTTACAGTGGGTGCAGTGGCCCCAGGACAGCGGGCCGCATCGGCCCGCCGGGCCGCGAGGGAAGAGGGGAACCCATGGGGTTGCAGGAACACCTTCTCGAGGGCATCACGGCACGCCGGGTCTCGACGGACCGGCTCATCGCCAATGTGCTTGAACGCGACGGCGACGACCCCGACGGCATGCCGGTGGTCTTCGTCCACGGCAGCGTGTCCTCCTCGCTGTTCTGGCAGGACACGCTGCTGGCACTGCCCGGCCCCTGCCGGGTCCTCGCGGTGGACCTGCGCGGGTTCGGGGGCTCGGACACCGCCCCGGTGGACGCCACCCGCGGAGTGCGCGACTTCAGCGACGACCTCGCCGAGGTCCTGATTGCCCTGGGCATCGAGGCGCCGCACCTGGTGGGGTGGGACCTGGGCGGCTCGGTGGTGATGCAGTACGCGCTGGACCACGCGGTGTCCAGCCTGTCCCTGGTGGCCCCGGTTTCCCCGTACGGTTTCGGCGGCACCGCGGGCCCCGAGGGGCGGCGGCTGACCGAGGACGACGCCGGCACCGGCGCCGGCGGCGCGAACCCCGACTTCGTCGCGCGGTTGGCCGCCGGCGACCGAACCGAGGAGGCCCCGACCTCCCCGCTGGCCGTCTACCGCGGCACCTACGTCCATGCCGGTTTCGCCTCCGGACAGGAGGACACCTGGCTCGAATCCATGCTCGGCACCGCCACCGGTGAGTCCAACTACCCGGGGGATTCGAGGCCGTCGGAGAACTGGCCGGGCTTCGCCCCCGGAACCCGCGGCGTGCTCAACGCCCTGGCCCCGGGGTACTTCAACGTCTCCTCCATCGTCGACCTGGAACCGAAGTCCCCGATCCTGTGGATCCACGGCGATGCGGATGCGGTCGTCTCCGACGCCTCGATCTTCGACTTCAACCAGCTCGGCAAGCTGGGGGTCGTCGAAGGCTGGCCGGGGGAGGAGATGGCACCTCCCCAGCCCATGGTGTCCCAGACCCGCGCCGTGCTCGCCCGGTACAAGGAGCGCGGCGGGGCCGTGCGGGAGGTCCTGCTGCCGGGGTGCGGGCATGCGCCGCACATCGAGTTGCCGGAGGACTTCCGGGTGGCGCTGCTGTTCCACCTCGGCCTGCACTAGCGCGCTGGGCAGGCCTCGGGTGATGCCCCAGACGAAAAGTTTATTCTTCAACTAACGATATGGTTGAATTGTGGGCATGTCTGAGACTTCCTGGAACCCCACCGTCCTTTGGTCCCGCCCCGAATCCGAACGCGCCGGCACCCCGCTGCTGGTCCTGTTCCACGGCTACCTGTCCAACGAGCAGGACCTCATGGGGTTGGCCCCGCTGCTGCCGCCGGAGTTTACCCTCGCCTCGGTGCGGGCCCCGCAGGCGCTGGGCCCGGGCTTCACCTGGTTCCCGCTGATGCAGGAGGCCGACTTCTCCGTGGAGAAGGTCGCCGCGTCCGTCGGGGACGTCTGGGCCTGGTTGGACACCGTCAAGGGCAACCACTCCTCGGTCACCCTGTTGGGATTCTCCATGGGCATGGCCGTGGCCACCTCGGCCCTGCGCCACCGCCCGGCGGAGGTCGCCGCCGTCGTGGGCCTGTCCGGCTTCGCCATCCCCGCCGGCGGCCACCCGTTCTTCGACGACGAGGCCACCGCGGCCCTTCGCCCGCCGGTGTTCTGGGGCCGCGGCGACGCCGACTTCGTGATCGCCCCGGACAAGGTGGTCTTTACCCACCAGTGGCTGGACGGGCACGCGGAGGCCATCAAGGTCGAATACCCCGGCATGCAGCACAACATCAACCAGGAGGAGATGGAGCACGTCTCCGCCTTCCTGCGCGAGCACGTCCTGGACAAGCGCAAGGACAAGGCGGCGACGCCGACCGGCTAGCGCCCGCCGGCTTCCTGCACCCGCCGGATTCCCGCGCCAAGTGATTCCGGCTCAGGTCGATTCCCGCTCCGCCTGGTTTCGCCAAAGCCACCTGCCACCGACTCTCGTTTCGACGAAGGTTGGTGCGGGTTTCGGGCCCTGAATCCCGCAACAACCTTCGTCGAAACGAGGCTGCGGGACTGGTGGCTTCGGTGAAATCGGCGGCGGGACGGTGGCGCCCGGCGGAGGGCGTCTCTCAACCGTCATCCTTGTATTGGTCCATTGACACAAGATTGCCTTCCTGCTTGTATCGAGACATTGATACAAGTTGCCATTAGGGCAAGGCAGGGGGAGTCGTGGCCATCGCGGCGTTGCTGGTTGTTGTGCTTCTGGTGGGGTGGCTGGGGTGGCTGCTTGCCCGTCCGTTGCCGCGGTGGTCCGCATTGGCCGGGATCCTGCCGGCCGAGGCGCCGTCCGCCGGAGCGGAAGCGGCGGCCCTGATCGCGGCCGAGCGCCGGCGCCACCTGGTGGCGCTGCTCGTCGGCGGGGTCGCCGGGGTGGCATGTTGGTGGGCCCAGGCCTCCAATTCGCGGCTGGTCGGGCTTCCGGTCCTCATCGTTCCGCTGGTGGTGTGGATCGGATGGGCTGCGGTCCTCTCGCTGCCCGCCGCCCGGCCGCCGGCAGTTCCGGACGGCGGGACCCGCAGCGCCGACCTGACGGTGCGCTCCGCACGAACCTTCGGCCCCGCGTGGGCGCTGCCCCTTCCCGCGTTCCTGGCCTTGCTCGTCGCCGGCGGCACCGCAATCGCCGGAATGGTGTCCGGCACGGACGAAACCGGGCGCTTTCGGCAACTCGAATATGCCAGCACGGCGTACCAACTGGACCCCACGGGCACCGTGGTGACGGAGATCTTGGCCGGCCAAGGCTCGGCCGGGCCGTTTCCGGGCTGGTACTACGGGGTGCCCATCCTCGGTTTGCTGGTGCTCGGCTGCCTTGCCGGGCTCGGGGCAATGTCCCGGATCGCCTTGCGCCCCCGTCCCGCCGACACCCGTTTGTGGCCGCTGGATGATGCCCTGCGGACCTTGGGGGCCTACGTCGTCACCACCGGGTCCGCGGCCCTGCTCGGCATTCAACTGGGAGTGCTGGGCTTGATGGCGGCCATACCCCTGCGCAGCGCCTCCATGACGGAAAACCTCAGCATCGGCGAGGTCTGGTCCGGCGCGGCCACACCGCAGGGACCGCTGGCCGCACTGGCTCTGGCCACCGCAGGCGGGTCCGTGCTGTTGATCCTGGCCGGTGCCGTCCTAGGCGGGCTGGCCCTGCGCGGCACCGCGGAGCTCGTCCGCTGGCGCCGTACAGCGCGCACGGCCGCGTCCGGGGACCCCTCATGATCACGGTCGATCCCCAATCGGCGCTGCCGCCGGGCGAGCAGATCCGGGCCCAAATCGAGGCCCTGGTGAGGTCAGGGGAACTGGCAGCCGACGCCCGCCTGCCCAGCGTCCGCCAGTTGGCGTCCGACCTGCGCGTCGCCGCCGGCACCGTGGCCCGCGCCTACAAGGAGCTGGAGCAGGCCGGACTGGTGCGCACGGGCCGGGCCGCCGGAACCCGGGTCAACCCCGGGCAGGCCCTTGCCGCCTCCGCGCTGCCCGAGGCTGACGCCTTCGTGGCCGCGGCCCGCCGTGCCGGCCTCAGCCTCCAGGAGGCGCAGTGGACCCTGGCCTCCCGGTGGAAAGGGTGACCGGACAGGGAACGGCGGCGGCGGTGGCTCCCTGACAACTTCGCCAAAGCCACCTGCCGCCGGCTCTCGTTTCGACGAAGGTTGTTGCGGGTTTCGGGCCCTGAATCCCGCAACAACCTTCGTCGAAACGAGGGGGCGGGGCGGTTTCCTTCGCCGAAAAAGAGGGCGCGCCTAGCGGGCCTCGACCACCACTGACTCGCCGTTGACCTCGACGGTGTCGCCCGGGCGAACCTGGCGGCCGCGGCGGGTCTCGATCTCGCCGTTGACCTTCACCAGGCCGTTCTCGATGAACTCCTTGGCCTGGATGCCGTCCTCGGCGAGCGAGGCGAGTTTCAGCAACTGGCCCAGGCGGATGGACTCGTCGCGGATCTGGATGGGGAACGGTGCACTCATGCCATCCATCATCGGGCACCCGCGGCCAGGCTCCCAATTCCGGGCGCCGTTGTCGGGCGCCATTACCGGGCCATGTTGCCGGCTCAAGTGGCCGGGCCGTGTATCACCCCGCGTTCCCGGGGCGCGCCGCGCAGGGTGTATAGATGGAACGAGGCCCGCCGTCGCGGGACGCGGTCCTGCACCCGGAGGACATCACCCCGGCCGAGGTCTTCGGCACCCTCGCCACCCTGCTCGCCGTCTTCGTCGCCTCCTGGCGGCGTGGCGGCCGTCCGCACCCGCGAAAGGCGTGAACCCATGGCTTCCACCACGAAGATTCCGCTGCCCCTCGGCATCGCGCTGGGCCTGGTCGCCGGCCTCGCCATCCCGGCCCAGGCCCGCGTCAACGGGCAGCTCGCCCTGGAGATGCGGGACGGCCTGGGCGCGGCAGTGCTGAGCTTCAGCGTGGGCCTGGTCGTGATGGCGGTCCTTTCCGGGGCCCTGCGGCGGGGCCGCGACGGGCTGGTGCAGCTGCGCCACTCCGTGCGCGAACGCCGCTTCCCCCTCTGGTACATGGCCGCGGGTTGCGTCGGCGCGTACTACGTCCTGGGCCAGAGCTTTGCCGCCCCGTTCACCGGGCTGGCCCTGTTCACGGTCGCCAACGTCACCGGGCTCACCCTGAGCGGGCTGCTGGTGGACCGGCTGGGCATCGGCCCGGGCGGGCGCAGGGACATCAACGGCATCCGCATCGTCGGCTCCGTGCTCACCGTCGCCGCCGTCGTGTGGACGGTTTCCCCGCGCATGGCCACGGCGTCCGACGGCGGCCTGTCCGGCCTGCTGCTGCTTCTGCTGCCGCTCACGGCCGGGTTCCTGATGAGCTTCCAGCAGGCCATGAACGGCACCGCCACCGTGCACTACGGCACCCCGATCACCGCCACGCTGGTCAACTTCATCGCCGGCTGGATCGTGCTGCTGGCCGCATGGCTGGTCTCCGCCGCGTCCAAGGGGTGGCCCGAGTCCCTGCCCAGCGCCGGGTGGTATTACCTGGGCGGGCCGTTGGGGTGCGTGTTCATCGGGCTCGGGGCGGTGGTGGTCCGCCACTTGGGCGTGCTGCTGGCCGGGCTGGCCATGGTCTCCGGGCAGTTGCTCGGTTCGCTGGCTATGGACCTGGCGTTCCCCGCGCCCGGCAGCGTGGTCACCGGCATCACGGTGCTGGGGACGCTGCTGACGCTGCTTGCCGTTTCTGTCGCCGCGCTGCCGACCTCCGCCCGGATGCCTTGGGAGCGCAGGTGACGCGGGGGTTCCCGCCCGCCACCGCGGTGCTGCTCGCGGCGGGAGCCGGAACCCGGCTGGGCCGAGGCCCGAAGGCCCTGCTGCCCTTCCGGGGCGCCCCGCTGGTTTCCCGCCTCGCGGGGGAGTTGCGGGCCGGCGGGTGCGCCGGCGTCGTTGTGGTGCTCGGGGCGGAGGCCGCCCGCGTGCGCGCCGAGGCGGACCTGGCCGGCTGCACCGCCGTGGAGAACCCCGGCTGGGCCGCGGGCATGGGCGGCTCGTTCCGTGCCGGGGTCGAGGCGGCCCCCGCCGGGCACGTGGTGCTGGTGGCGGTGGTGGACCAGCCGGGCCTTGACCGCGCGCTGGTGGCGCGGCTGCTGCGGGCGCACGTCCCCGGCCGGGTCGCCGCCGCCGGATTCGCGGACGACGCCGGCCGCCTGCGCCGGGGGCACCCCGTCCTGTTTGGCCCAGGCCAGGCGCGGGCCGCCGCCGCGCTGGCGGAGGGCGACGCCGGGGCGCGGACCTGGCTGGCACGGAACCCGGAGGCCGTGGACCTGGTGGACTGCTCCGACCTGTCCGACGGCGGGGACGTCGACACCGCCGCGGATCTGTGGAGGCTGGCCTAGCGGCCCGAGCCTGGGCCCGGGAACCTTTCCTCCACGGGTTCCCGTGGCCCGCACCCGGCGGGATAGTGGAGGGGCGGGACCGGTTTGCCCGTACCGGCCAGACCCATCCCCGCAAGGCCCTCAACGCCAAGCCCTCAACGCAAGGAGAGATCCGTGAAGTTCATGTTCATCATGCGCGCCACCGAGGAAGCCCGGGAAGCCGCCATGGATATTCCCCTCGAGGAGATGTTCAACAGGATGGGTGCCTACAACGAGGAGCTGATGAAGGCCGGCGCCGTGGTGGCGGCGGAGGGACTGGCCCCGGCCGAAGAGGGCTTCGTCGTCGACTTTGCGGAAGAGACGCCCACCGCCACCGACGGCGCGTACTGCGGGACGCGCGAGCAGTTCGACGGCTTCTGGATCGTCCGCGTGGCGTCGAAGGAAGAGGCCCTGGAGTGGGCGAAGCGCTGCCCGCTGGGGCCGGGCATGAAGCTGGAAATCCGGCGGGTCCAGGAGTTGGAGGACTTCACGGACCTCGCCGACCACGAGTACTACCAGAAGGAAGCGCAGTGGCGCAGGGAGCTGGGCCAGGCCTGACCCGCGGCGGCGAGGCTACGCCCGGGCGCTGCGGTGCCCGATGCCTGCGCATACCAGGCAGACCAGCGCCGCGGCGGCCAGGCCGGCTCCCAGGTGGATGGTCAGCAGCAGCGCACCCACGCCGGCGCCGGCCAGGATCAGCACCACGGCCAGGGCGCGGCGCGCCCAGAGTTCGCCGGTGCCCCCGGCCAGCCGCGAATCCATGGACAGGCCCGTGATGGTGGAGGTGACCACCACGGTGGTGACGTCCTTGACCCCGAGCGCGCGGGCCGCCGCGGCCTGCATGCCCATGACCGCGCCCAGCACGGCGGTGACGGAGAGCAGCGCGGCCTCCGGAGGATCGTGCCAGACCATGAGCCCGACGCCCAGGCCCAGCACCACCGCCCCCACGAGGGCGAGCAGCCACGTGGTCGCGGACGTCCATTCGCCGGTGCGCCCGCCGAGCGCGCGCCCGCCGGCGACTGCCCCGGCCATGAACGCCGCCAAGGCGAGCAAGGGGCCCACCACGGGCAGGTCGTCGGCGCCGGCCAGGCCCATGCCGAGGATCACCACGTTGCCGGTCATGTTCGCGGTGAACACCCGGTCCAGGCCTAGGTAGCCCACGGCGTCGATGATGCCGGTGGAAAAGGTCAG
The DNA here is from genome assembly GCF_039540195.1 of Arthrobacter ginkgonis. NCBI lineage: Bacteria > Bacillati > Actinomycetota > Actinomycetes > Micrococcales > Micrococcaceae > Arthrobacter > Arthrobacter ginkgonis. The sequence continues at coordinate 136,740 of NZ_BAABEO010000023.1, forward strand.
GGCCAGCATCAGCTGCAGGTGGAGGCGGGGCAGGTTGCGCACGCGGCGCTCGGGGGCGGCGAGGGTTTCAGTCACCGTTTCATCGTAGGCTCGTCAATGAAACACTCATTGCACCGTTTCGTAACAGCCACGTAAAACATCGTCCCTAGGCTGGCGGCAACCGAAGGAGAACCGATGACCGCCATCCTGCAGCCCGGGGAAAACCTGACCCCCGGTGCGCACTACCTTCCCGCCGCCGCGGGCAACGTCCTGTGGGGAAGGCTGCCGTGCGCCGCCGACTCGCCCGTGCTGAAGCTGGATCCGGGCGCCGAAGCGGTCATCGACACCCTCAGCCACGAGGGCATCCTCGAGGACCAGGGCCGCGACCCGCGCGCCTTCTTCGCCGCCCACGGCGTGGACGCGGAGCAGGTGCTGCACGACGCCGTCGCGCTCGCCGCCGGCGAGCACGCCCGGGACCCCGGTGCGGACGGCCCGCACGTGGTCACCGGCCCCATCCACGTCGCCGGGGCCCGTCCCGGGGACCTGCTCAAGATCACCGTCGCGGGACTGGAGCGGCGGGTGCCCTACGGCGTCGTCTCCAACCGGCACGGCCGCGGCGCGCTGCCGGGGGAGTACCCGCGCACCCCCGGCACCGTGAGCGTCTTCGCCGGAGTCGAGGAAACCGCCAGCGGCGCCTTCGGCACCCCCACCCCCCGTGCCTTCGGCACGATGGCCCCGTTCGCCGGGGCCGAGCGCAGCATCCGCTTCCCGCTGAACCCGTTCCTGGGCACCATGGGCGTGGCCGTCGCCTCGGACACCCGTCCGCACTCGGTCCCGCCGGGCCGCCACGGCGGCAACATCGACATCAACCTGCTCACCGAGGGGGCCGCGCTCTACCTGCCGGTGCAGGTCGACGGCGCGCTGGCCTACGTGGGCGATCCCCACTTCGCCCAGGGCGACGGCGAGGTGGCCCTGACCGCGATGGAGGCGAGCCTGCGCGCCCGCCTTCGCTTCGACGTCGTGCCGCGCGAGGACGCGCTGCGGCTCTTCGGCGACCAGCTGGGCCCCGTCGCCGAGACCACTGAACACCTCATCCCCACCGGCATGGACGATGACCTGGACCTGGCCGTCCAGGACTGCGTGCGCGCCGCGATCGCACTGCTCCAGGCGCGCTGGGGGCTGGACGCCGAGCACGCCTACGCCTACCTGAGCGCTGCGACGGACTTCAACATCTCCCAGGTCGTGGACCTGGTCAAGGGCGTGCACGCCCGCATCCGCATCGAGGACTTCGCGGGGGTGGCCAAGTGAGCGCCAACCCGCTCGACTGCCCGCGCCCGGCCGTGAAAGGCCCCGTGATCCCGGGCCTGATGGAGGCGTTCTGGGACTACGAGCGCGCGCTTATGGAGGACGACCTGCCGGCGCTGGACGCGCTCTTCGCGCCCGGCCCGGACACGCTGCGCGGGGACGCCAACGGCCTGCTGGTGGGCCACGACGCGATCAGCGGTTTCCGCGGTTCGCGCGGCGGGGCCCCGAAGCGGCGGATCGTCGCGACGGAGGTCCGCGCGCTGGGAGCCGAGCACGCGGCCATCGTCGCCGTCACCGAACTGCTCGGCGGCGGCCGCGGCCAGCAGACCCAGGTCTGGGTGCGCAACGGCGGCATCTGGCAGGTCGCGGTGGCGCACGTGGCCATCAGCCCGCCGGCCTTCGACCGCCGTATCTGGCGCGCGGTCGGAGATCCGCTGGTGCCCGCAACCGGTGCCGGGCTCCTGGACGGGCAGACCGTCGCGGTCAAGGACCTCTACGCGGTGGCAGGGCAGAGGATCGGGGCCGGCAGCCCGGCGTACCTGGCGCAGGCCGCACCGGAAGCCACGGCGGCGGCGGCGGTCGCCGCGCTGCTGGATGCCGGTGCGTCCGTGAAGGGCCTGGCCGCCACCGACGAGTTCGCGTACAGCCTGGCCGGGACCAATACGCACTACGGCACCCCGCCGAACCCCAAGGCGCCGTTCCGCATCAGCGGCGGGTCCTCCTCCGGCTCCGCGTCGGCGGTGTCGCTGGGGCACGCCGGCATCGGCCTGGGCACGGACACCGGCGGCTCGATCCGGGTGCCCGCCGCCTACCAGGGGCTATGGGGGATCCGCACCACGCACGGGGCGGTGTCCCGCGACGGGCTGGTGCCGCTGGCGCCGAGCTTCGACACGGTCGGCTGGATGGCGCGCACGCCTCGGCTGCTGGCGGCGGTGGGTGAGGTTCTGCTGCCGTCCGCGGAGGATGAACCGGCAGTGTTTTCCGGGCTGCGCACGGTGCCCGGGTTGCTGGAACTGGCGGACGACGACGTGGCGTCCGCGATCCGTGCGGCGCTGGACGGGTGGGGCACGGAGATGCCCGTCGAGGAAACCAGCCCCATCGATCCGGACCTGCACCGCGCCTGGCTGAAGGCGTTCCAGGTCATTCAGGGCCGCGAGGCCTGGGCGGGGCTGGGCGAATGGAAGGGGCACGGCGAGTGGGTCGGCCGGCACTGGGACGACCTGGCCCCCGACGTGGCCGGGCGGTTCCGGACGGCGTCGGCCCTCACGGACGGCCAGGAGGCCGCCGCCCGCGGGCTTGGGGCCCAGGCGCGCCGAACCATCCGCGCCCTGGTCGGCGACGGCATCCTGGTGGTTCCGTCCGCGGCGTCCGTGGCCCCGCTGGCCAGGGATTCGGCCGCCGGGGGAGGGGCCATTGAGCGCCAGCGGGAGCGCACCCTGATGCTGACCTGCCTGGCCGGGCTCGCGGGCCTGCCGGCGGTGAACGTGCCGCTGGAAACCGAGGACGGCCTGCCCTGCGGGGTGTCGCTGGTCGGGGCGGCGGGGTCCGATGCGGCGCTGCTGTCCCACGCGCTGCGGCTGGGCGGGGGCTGAATCCTCCGGGCACACGCTCAACATTGTTGAACAATCTGGGTTTCTCGTGCATCCTTGAGGAAAAGGCATCACGAGACAGGGATCACCATGGCATCAATCGACCTGAACAGCGACGTCGGGGAGTCCTTCGGCAACTGGAGCATGGGCGACGACGCCGCGATCTTCAGGTCCGTCTCCAGCGCCAACGTGGCGTGCGGCTTCCACGCCGGGGACCCCTCGACTATCGCCCAGACGTGCCGGGACGCCGTCGCCGCCGGCATCGTTATCGGGGCCCACGTGGGGTACCGGGACCTGGCGGGATTCGGGCGCCGGTTCCTGGACTGTTCCCCCACCGAACTGGCCGACGACGTCCTCTACCAGATCGGCGGCCTCGAGGCCCTAGCCCGCGCCGCCGGAGGAAAGGTGCGCTACGTCAAGCCGCACGGCGCCCTGTACAACACGATCGTCAACCACGAGGCGCACGCCCAGGCCGTCGTCGACGCGGTGAAGGCGTTCGGGGCGGACCTGCCGCTGCTGCTCCTTCCCGGGTCCCTCGCCCTGGCCAAGGCCGAGGCGGCCGGCCTGCGCGGCGTCGCCGAGGCGTTCGCGGACCGCGCATACAACCCCGACGGCACCCTGGTGTCCCGCCGGGAGGCCGGCGCGGTCCTGCACGACGCCGCCCAGGTCACCGCGAACATGGTCCGCCTCGCCACGGAGGGCACGATCGTCGCCCGCGACGGATCGCTGATCGAAACCTCCGCTGAAAGCATCTGCCTGCACGGGGACACCGCCGGCGCCGTGGCGATGGCGGCCTCCGTGCGCGCCGGCCTTGAGGCCGCCGGCGTCGGCATCAAGGGCTTCGTATGAGTCGGCCCATCCGCTGGGCCGGAACGCGGGCGTTGCTGGTCGAACTGCCCTCGCTCGAGGCCGTGGTGGCCCTGCACGGCGTGCTGGCCGAGGATCCGCTGCCCGGACAGGTGGAAGTGCTCGCCGCCGCCGAAACCGTGCTCATCCGCTTCGCCTCCCGCGCGGCCGCGCTGGCGGGACGCGCGGCCGTCGACCGCCTCGACGTCGGCGACGCCCGGGCCCTGGCCGGGCGCACGGTGGAGATCGACGTCGTCTACGACGGCGCGGACCTGGCCGAGGTGGGCCGCCTGACCGGCCTCGGTCCCGACGGCGTGGTCGCCGCACACACCGGCCGGCTGTGGACCGCGGCCTTCGGCGGCTTCGCCCCCGGGTTCAGCTACCTGGCCGACGGCGAACCCGCCCTGGAGGTTCCGCGCCGGAACATCCCGCGCACGGCGGTTCCGGCCGGCTCCGTGGCGCTCGCCGGGCGGTTTTCCGCGGTCTACCCGCGCCGTTCCCCTGGAGGCTGGCAGCTGATCGGCCACACCACGCAGCCGATGTGGGACCTCTCCCGTGAATCGCCCGCCCTGATCCGGCCCGGCGACCGGGTCCGCTTCACCGCCGTCCGCGAGGCGATCAGCGTCGAAGCGACCGAAGCGACCGGAGCGGCCGGAGCGGATCAAGCCTCCGAAGGGGACGGCGCCCGCCCGGCGGATGCTCCGGCGGGGACCCTCGAGGTGCTCGACGCCGGCCTGCAGTCCCTGGTCCAGGACCTGGGGCGCCCCGGACTGGGCGACCTGGGCGTCAGCGCCTCCGGCGCGGCCGACGCCTCCTCCGCGCGGCAGGCCAACCGGCTGGTCGGCAACGCCCCCGGTGCGGCGGTCGTGGAAAACCTGCTCGGGTCCCTCCGCTTGAGGGCGCACGGGGACCACGTCCTGGCCGTCGCCGGGGCGCGCGTGGACTTGGAAATCACTCCGGGCGAGATCGAGCCGGGCCAGGGCGGCCCCGCGCGGCATCCGAGCCAGGACGCGCCCTTTGCCCTGCTCGACGGCGAGACGCTGTCCCTCGGGGCGGCCACGGCGGGGCTGCGCCCCTACGTTGCCGTCCGGGGCGGGGTGGCGGTTCCCGCCGTGCTCGGCAGCCGGTCCACCGACGCGATGTCCGGCCTCGGCCCGGACCCCCTGGCAGCGGGCATGCTCCTGCCGGTGGGATCGGCCCGGCCCGGCCAGGCCGTGGGGGAGTCGGAACCGACCGCGCTGCGTATCACCCCCGGCGCAGTGGCCGTCCTCCGCGTGGTTCCCGGCCCGCGCGAGGACTGGTTCGGCGCGGACGGGCTCTCCCGGCTCACCGGCCAGGAGTGGACGGCCAGTTCCGAATCCAACCGCATCGGCCTGCGCCTAACCGCCGGCGCGGGCGGACGTCCGCTGGAACGCGTTCGCGCCGGCGAGCTCGCCAGCGAGGGGGCCGTCCCCGGCTCGCTCCAGGTCCCGCCGTCGGGCCTTCCCGTCGTCTTCCTGGCCGACCACCCGGTGACCGGCGGCTATCCGGTGATCGCCGCCGTCGTCCCGGAAGACCTGCCGGTGGCCGCCCAACTGCCGCCGGGCACCGCCATCCGCTTCCAACTGGTGGACCCGGACACGCTGGAACCCAGCTCCTCCTGAACCCGCGGCGCCCGAAGGTGCCGCCTCGACCCACTCTCCCCGGCCCCCGGCCCATCCCGAAGGAACTCCGCATGAATAGGAACTCCGCATGAAGAAGGTCCTCATCGCGAACCGCGGCGAAATCGCCGTCCGCGTCGCCCGCGCCTGCGCCGACGCCGGCCTGCTCTCCGTCGCCGTCTACGCCGATCCCGACGCCGACGCCCTGCATGTGCGGCGGGCCGACGAGGCCTACGCGCTGGGCGGTTCGGCCCCCGCCGAAACCTACCTGGACATGGGCAAGATCATTGCGATCGCCCGGCGTTCCGGGGCGGACGCAGTGCACCCCGGGTACGGCTTCCTGTCGGAAAACGCCGACTTCGCGCAGGCCGTGATCGACGCGGGCCTGACGTGGATCGGCCCGACCCCGGAGGCCATCCGGCTGCTCGGCAACAAGGTCACCGCGCGCGAGGTCGCGGTGCGCGCCGGCGCCCCGCTGGTGCCCGGCTCCGACGGCCCCGTCGCCAACGCGGCCCAGGCCCGCGCGTTCGCCGAGGAGCACGGCCTCCCGATCGCCATCAAGGCGGCCTTCGGCGGGGGAGGGCGGGGACTGAAGATCGCTTGGTCCCTGGACGACGTCGAGGACGCCTTCGACTCGGCCGTGCGCGAGGCCACCGTGGCCTTCGGTCGCGGGGAGTGCTTCGTCGAGCGCTTCCTGGACAAGCCGCGCCACATCGAGGCGCAGGTCCTGGCCGACACCCACGGCAACGTCGTCGTCGTCGGCACCCGGGATTGTTCGCTGCAGCGGCGCCACCAAAAGCTCGTGGAGGAGGCTCCGGCCCCCTTCCTGACCCCGTCGCAGCGCGAACGGATCCACGCCTCCGCGAAGGCCATCTGCCGCGAGGCCGGCTACCACGGCGCGGGGACCGTCGAGTACCTGCTGGCCGTCGACGGGACGATCTCCTTCCTCGAGGTCAACACGCGCCTGCAGGTCGAGCATCCGGTGACGGAGGAGACCACCGGCGTGGACCTGGTCCAGGAGCAGTTCCGGATCGCCGCCGGCGGGGAGCTCCCCTTCACCACGGATCCGGAGCCCCGGGGCCATTCGTTCGAGTTCCGGCTCAACGCGGAGGATCCGGCCCGCGGGTTCCTGCCGGGCCCGGGCACCATCACCGCCTTCGAGGCACCCACCGGGCCGGGCCTGCGCATCGATTCGGGCGTGCGCACCGGGTCCACCATCCCCGGGCAGTACGACTCCCTGGCGGCCAAGCTCATCGTCACGGGCGCCGACCGCGCCCAGGCCCTGCGCCGGGCCCGGACCGCGCTCGACGAAATGGTCATCGACGGCATTCCCACGGTGCTTCCTTTCCACCGCGCCGTGGTCCGCGAACCGGCCTTCACCGACGAGGACTCGCTGGGGATCTACACCACCTGGATCGAGTCGGAGTTCGCGGAGCCGCTGGCCGCCTCCCCGCAGATCGCCGCCGCCGTGGACGCCGCGCGGAGCGAGCTGACGATCGAGCTCGACGGCAAGGCCGTGCGGCTGGGGCTGCCGGCGAAGCTGCTCGGGGCGCTGCTCGACGGCGGCGGCAGCGCGGACGCCCCCGCGGCCGCGGATTCCGGGCAGGGCGCCGCGCAGGATCCCGGCGCCTTGGCGTCGCCCATGAGCGGGAACATCGTCAAGTGGGTTGCGGACGAAGGCGCGGTGGTCGAGGCCGGCGACCCGCTGCTGGTCCTGGAGGCAATGAAGATGGAGACCACCATCAACGCGCACCGCCGCGGCACGCTGGCCCGGGGCGACCTGCAAACGGGCACGCCCGTGGCCCGCGGCGACGTCCTGGCCGTGATCTCCTAGGCGTCGGGTCCCGGCCTTCCGTCCCGGTAGATTGGGATCATGTCGATCGATAGCGCACTGCAGGGCGGTTCGGCCCCCGGCCAGGCCACCCACGCCCACACGGGAGAGTGGGTGGCCGGCGTGCTGCGCGCCAGGATTGCGGACGGGCAACTGCTGCCGGGGGCAAAGCTTTCGGAGCAGGCGCTCTCCGAGTCGCTGTCCGTTTCCCGCAACACGCTGCGCGAGGCCTTCACGGTGCTCGCGGGCGAGGCCGTGGTCACGCGCATCCCCAATCGCGGCGTTTTTGTGGCCTCGCCGGGCCCCGCCGAAATCCGCGAGATCTACCGCGTCCGGCGCATGATCGAACCCGCCGTCGCACTCTGGGCCACGGACCTGGACCTTGACGGGATGGGACGCATCGTGGGGGAGGCCCGCGCGGCCAGGGAGCGTGGGGACGTGCCGGCGATGGCCGGCGCCAACCAGGAGTTCCACCAGGCCCTCATCCGGGGCAGCGGCAGCATCCAGCTCCAAACCCTCATGCAGCAGGTGCTGGCGCAGATGCGGCTGGTGTTCCACACGATGGTCGACGCCCCCGACTTCCACACGCAGTACGTCGAGCTCAACGCCGCACTCGTCAGGATGCTGCGGGCCGGGGACCGGCTGGGCGCCGCCGAGTACCTGCGCGCCTACCTGGACCGGGCCGAGGCCGAACTGCTCGGGCACATGGCTGCCCGCAGCTGACGCAAGGCGCACCCCGGCAACCCGCCGCCGCCCCGGCGTCGTGGGCCTCCGAACACGCCACAGGCGGCGCCATCCGGTGAAGGATGGCGCCGCCTGTGGTGTTGTGTTGCGAGGGCGTTGTCCGGTGCCGCGCCGCGGACGGGCTACGGGACCAGGTAGTCCGTGTCGCGCGCGTCGGTGATGAGCATGTGGCCGGGCGCGTGGCCGATGGCAAGGGCCGGCCGCGATTCCATGACCGCAGCCTGGGGAGTGACCCCGCAGGCCCAGAACACCGGCAGGTGGCCGTCCGGGATCCGCACGGCATCGCCGAAATCGGGTTTGCCCAGGTCCGCGATGCCGAGTTCGCGCGGATCACCCACGTGGACCGGGGCGCCATGGACGGCCGGGTAGCGCGAGGTGATGCGGACGGCGTCGGCCACCTGAGCGGCGGGGATGGGCCGCATCGATACGACCATCCTTCCGTCCAGGGAGCCCGCGGACGTGTAGCGGCGGTTGGTCCGGTACATCGGCACGTTCACGCCCTGGTCGATGTGGGCGATCGAAATGCCGCCCGCTTGGAGGGCGGATTCGAAGGTGAAGGAACATCCCACGATGAACGTGACCAGGTCGTCGCGCCAGTACCCGGTGATGTCGGTCGGTTCTGCGACCTTCTCGCCGTCGACGTAGACGATGTAGCGCGGCACGTCGGTGCGGATGTCGCCGCCGGCCAGCAGCGGGCCCGTCGTCTCGCCGGCGTCGAGGACGCCGAGGATCGGGCACGGCTTCGGGTTCCGCTGCGCGAAGAGCAGCATGTCGAAGGCCAGGTCCTTCGGCACGATGATCAGGTTGGCCTGGGCGTAGCCCCGCGACCAGCCGGCCGTGGGGACGGCGAGCCCGGAACGGAACGCCGCGCGGGCTGCCACCGGGCCGACGGCGCCCGGATCACGCGGCAGCGCGGGGGCGGTCACGCTCAGCTCCACAGCGCGCTCAATCCGGCCAGCGAGTTCCACCCGAGGTAGACGGTCAGGAGCCAGGCGAGCACACCGATGCAGAACAGCCACTTCGGGTACTTGTAGCCGTGCATCAGGTCCCTGCGCCGGAGGGCGACCCAGAGCAGGACGCCGAAGCCGACCGGCAGGATCAGGCCGTTGAAGGCGCCGGCGAAGATCAGCAGGGTCTGCGGAGCCTGGCCGAGCAGGACGTAGACCACGGCGCAGAACGCGATGAATGCGACGGTGATGAGGTTGCGGGTGCGCTCCGGGGTGGTGCTCTTGGTGACGAAGGAGACGGAGGTGTAGGCGGCACCGATGACCGAGGTCAGCGCAGCGGCCCAGAGGATCACGCCGAACATGCGCACGCCGATCTCGCCGGCGGCCGCGCCAAACGCCTCGGCGGCCATGTTGTCGCTCGTCAGGGCGACACCACCGGCGACGACGCCGAAGATCGCCAGGAACAGCAGCACGCGCATGACGCCGGTGACCAGGATTCCCAGGATGGAGCCGTTGCTGATGGCCTTGACGTTCTCCACGCCGTGAACGCCCGAATCGATCATGCGGTGGGCGCCGGAGTAGGTGATGTAGCCGCCGACGGTGCCGCCGATGAGGGTGGTGATCACCAGGAAGTCCACCTGTTCGGGCAGGACCGTGTTCTTCAGCGCTTCCCCGACCGGCGGCGCCGCGACGATCGCCACGTACAGCATCAGGAGGATCATGATGGCGCCCAGCAGAACCACGATGCGGTCAAGCGCCAGGCCGGCCTTCTTCGACAAGAAGACCATGACCGCGATGGCCGCCGAGATGGCGCCGCCGACCTTCGGGTCCAGCCCCAGCATGGCGTTCATGCCCAGTCCGGTGCCGGCGATGTTGCCGATGTTGAAGACGACGCCACCCACGAACACCAGCGCCGCGAGGAACCAGCCGACCCCGGGCAGGACCTTGTTGCCCAGGTCGTGGGCGCGGGTGCCGGAGATGCCGATGATGCGCCACACGTTCAGTTGGACGGCGATGTCGACGAGGATCGAGACCAGGATCGCGAAGGCGAAGGCCGCCCCCAGCTGGACGGTGAAGACCGTGGTTTGGGTGATGAAGCCGGGGCCGATGGCGCTGGTGGCCATCAGGAACATCGCGCCCAGGAGCGCCGTGCGTTGCCCTGACTTGCTCAGCGCGGGCTTGGTTTCGGTAATTGCCATGGTCCATCCATCTGTTCCGGGTGACAGCAGTCACAGCCAGTGGTCTTTGGAACCTTATCTTTTGTTGAACAATTTAAGCAAGATATTGTTCAACAACCCACGGAGAATTTGCCTCCGCGCAACCTCCGGGTGGCAAGAGCCTGCGGCGCCCCTGCCGCGGACCGTCCTGGCCATGGAGCGCGGTCCGAGGGGGCGGCCGCTGCTAGGCTCCGGCCATGGGTGACGGTTCGTGGGTGAAAAAGGCGGCCGCGATCTTTCCCTGGGCGGTCGCCATGATGCTCATCCTGGCCTTAAGCATCCTCTTCAGCGGCGCCCAGATCGGACAGTGCGCCGAGTATGTCGCGGAAACCGGCATTGAAGGCGACTGCACCATTGGGCCCGCACTCAACCTTCCCGGCGCGTGGATCTGGGGCGCGGCCAGCGTCGTCGCCCTGTCCTACTGCGGGTATCGAATCCTTCGGGCCGGACGGGGACAATAGGCCCAGAAGCTTCATGGGCACCGGGAGGTAGCTGTGGCGGACAGAGTGCCCCGAAGGCCCCTGGGCGGGGCGTCCGGGCCGCTGGTGGTTGGAATCATTCCCAACCAGCATCCCGAAGTGGTGATGGAGGCCCGGGCGCTGTCCGACGCCCTGAACCGGCCGATCATTTTTGCCTACGTCGAGCCCAACAGCTATCTGGTCGAGTGGGACCTGAAATCGGACATCGAGTACCTGTCCCTGCATCCGCAGGAGATCGACGAGGACATCAGCGCGGACGTCGCACTGATCCTAGCCACCCTCTGGAGGGCGATGGAGGGGGCCGCGCTGCCCTGGCGGTTTCGGGTCCTGGCCGGCGACCCGGCCAAGGCCTTGGCCCGGCTGGCCCGGGAGGCGCGTGCCTCGATGATCGTCGTCGGTACCCGGGAACCCGGTGTGGGCCCCCTCCTTTCGGAGTTCCTGGGCGGATCCACCGCCGCGCACCTGACCGAGCAGCAGCTCCTCCCGGTCCTGGTCGTCCCCGTCGTGGCGATCGGATAGGACGCCGCCCGGCTACGCGCGTTTCGCCCACTGCGGACCGGCATGGCGTCCCTGAGGAGCGCCTTGGAACAAGAGTTACAAGGCGTTAACGGTGCGGAAACGGCGAGTTCCGCCGATTTTCCTAGCCTGTAGGGGAGGGTGGCGCCCGCAGCCGCCCCGGAACCACGTCCCTGACGGGGCAGGACGGATGCCGCATGGACCTGCAGGCCTTCAATTCGGCCGAACGCGCCGAGGTGGTGGAACTTGCCGCCACCTGTGCCCCGATCCCGCGCTGGTGCGGCGCGCTTGCCGATGCCCGGCCCTATGCCGGCAGGGAAGACCTGCTTCGGGATGCGGCCGCCCTGGCCGCCACCTGGACCGACGTCGAGGTGGATGCCGCCCTGGCCCACCATCCGCGAATCGGCGAAAGGATCGAGGCCAACGGCGCCGAGGCCGGTTTCTCCCGCCGGGAGCAGGCCGGCGCCGGGGCGGACGCGGCCTCCGCCGCCGCGTGGGTGGCCGCCAACCGCGAGTACGAGGACCGCTTCGACCGCATCTTCCTCATTCGGGCCGCCGGCCGCACGCAGCAGGAGATGCTGGCCCGCCTGCGCGACCGCCTGGGCAACGATCCCGCCACCGAAGCGCGCGTCCGGGCCGGCCAGCTGGCGGAGATTGCGCTGCTGCGCCTGGAGGCCCAAGTGGTTCCGACCCGCTCTTCCTGACTGTGTTCCAATATTGAAACACCAAAGAAACAATCGTTTCAGTAAGCTGGAAGCGCGGACGCACAGCACCACCGGGCCGAACCACCGGCCCCCGACCCCCACAAGGGAGCACGGCATGACTTTCGAGCAGATCAACCCGCCGCAGAGGCTGCTGATGGGTCCCGGCCCCATCAACGCGGATCCCCGGGTGCTGCGCGCCATGTCCGCGGCCCTCGTTGGGCAGTACGACCCGGCCATGACCGGATACATGAACGAGACCATGGAGCTCTACCGCAGGGTCTTCAGGACCGGGAACCGCCAGACCTTCCTGGTCGACGGCACTTCCCGCGCCGGCATCGAGGCCGCGCTGGTCTCCCTGATCGAGCCCGGCGACACCGTCCTGGTGCCGATCTTCGGCCGGTTCGGCCACCTGCTCAAGGAGATCGCCGAACGCTGCGGGGCCCGGGTCGCCGTCCGCGAAGCCGAATGGGGCCAGGTGTTCACCCCGGCCGCCATCGAGCGGGCCATCGCCGAAACCAAGCCCAAGCTGCTGGCCCTGGTCCAGGGGGACACCTCCACCACCATGAACCAGCCGCTGGAGGAGATCGGCGCCATCTGCGCCCGCCACGGCGTCCTCTTCTACACCGACGCCACCGCCTCGCTGGGCGGCAACGCCTTCGAGATGGACGCCTGGGGCATCGACGCCGCCACCGCCGGCCTGCAGAAGTGCCTCGCCGGCCCCTCCGGCAGCGCGCCGATCAGCCTCTCGCCGCAGGCCGCGGAGGCGATCAACGGCCGCCGCCACGTCGAGGCCGGCATCGCCGACGGCACCGCGGGCGTCGGCACCCGCATCGCCTCCAACTACTTCGACCTCGCCATGGTCATGGACTACTGGGGCGAGCAGCGCCTGAACCACCACACCGAGGCCACCAGCATGCTCTACGGGGCCCGCGAATGCGCCCGCCTGCTGGTGGAGGAGGGTCTGGACAACGCCATCGCCCGCCACAAGCTGCACGGCGACGCGATGCTCGCCGGCCTGCTCGGCATGGGGCTGGAGACCTTTGGCGACACCGCGCACAAGATGAACAACGTGGTAGCGGTCAAGATCCCCGTCGGCATCGACGGCGACGCCGCCCGCGCCGCGCTGCTGGAGGACTACGGCATCGAGATCGGCACCAGCTTCGGCCCGCTGCACGGCTTGGTTTGGCGCATCGGCACCATGGGTTACAACGCCCGCAAGGACGCCGTTATGCTCACCCTGGCCGCGCTGGAGCAGATGCTGCGCACCGCCGGGGCTCCGGTCCTCGCCGGCGGCGGCATCGGAGCGGCCCGCGAGGTCTACGCGGACGCGGCGGCGATCCCGGTGGGGGCCTCCTCGTGAGCGGCAGCGGGGGCGGGGGAGTCCCGCTGGCCGGAACCCGGGCGGCCGGTACGGATGCGGCCGGAACAGCGGGGATTGGGGCGACGACGGCGGCACGAACCGCCGTCGGGCCCTCGCGGCGGACGCTGGAGGCGGCCGCACGGATCATGGCCCGCTGCGAGCAGCTCGCGGGCGTCAGCGCCATGGCCGGGGGAATCGAACGCACCTACCTGACCCCCGAGCACGCGGCCCACAACGCGCTGGCCGCCGGATGGATGGCCGAGGCGGGCCTTGCCACCTGGCAGGACGCGGCCGGCAACCAGTGCGGTCGCCTGGAGGGCTCGATCCCCGGACTGCCGGCGCTGCTGCTGGCCTCCCATCTGGACACCGTCCCGGATGCCGGGAAGTACGACGGCATCCTCGGCGTGCTCATCGCCATCGAAACCGCCGCGCGGCTGCGGACCCGCGCCGGCGAGCTGCCGTTCGCGATCGAGACGGTGGCGTTCGGCGACGAGGAAGGCACCCGCTTCGGCGCCACCCTGCTGGGCAGCCGCGCGCTGGCCGGCACCTGGAACCCTGACTGGTCCGAGCTCGCGGACAGGAACGGCACCGGCATGGAGCAGGCGTTCCGCGATTTCGGGCTGGACCCGGAGCGCATCGGCGAGGCCGCCCGCCGCCCCGAAGACCTGGCCGGGTACCTCGAGGTCCACATCGAACAGGGCCCCTACCTGGAGGAGGCCGGACGGGCGCTGGCCGTTGTCACCTCCATCGCCGGTGCGCGCCGCTTCCACCTGACGGTCACGGGGGAGGCCCGGCACGCCGGCGGCACCCCCTATGAGAAGCGCCGCGACGCCCTCATCGGGGCCAGTCGGGCCGTGCTGGACATCGAGGCGATCGCCCGCGCGGAGGGAGCCATCGCCACGGTGGGCCAGTTCGAGGCCTTCCCGGGGGCGGTGAACGTGGTCCCGGGCCGGGCCGAGTTCAGCCTGGACCTGCGCGCCCGCTCCGACGGGCTGCGCGACCGCGTCTGGGGCCTCATCCTGGAGGCGATGCAGGCCTTCTGCTCCGAGCGGAAGCTGGGGCTCGCCGTGCGGGAGATCCACTCCGCGCCCACCGTGCCCTGCGCGCCGCGGCTGATGGAGGCCGTGCGCGCCGGCATCCGAGCCACGGGGGACGCCGAACCGATGGAGCTGTTCTCCAAGGCCGGGCACGACGCCATGGCCGTGGCCGCGGTGACCGAGATGGCCATGCTGTTCGTCCGCTGCGAGGACGGCATCAGCCACGCACCCGAGGAGTCGGTCACCGTGCAGGACGTGGCCGTGGCGCTGGACGCGTTCGAGGCCGCGGTGCTGGCCGCCGCCGGATTGTGAAGGGCAGGCCGTGAAGGAGTGCGGATGATTCGGGGACAGATAGGGTTTCAGGCATGAGCAGTGAGACGACGGACGCGGCGCCCCAGCCCGCTTCCTCCACCCGCACCGATGCGCGGATCGATGCCCGCATCGACGCCCGGTACGCCGGACTTTCCCCTCAGGAACGCGTGGTTGCGGACTTCCTGCTGGAGCACCTGGGCGACCTTGCGGTCTTCAGCGCGGCGGACATCAGCCGCGACACCGGGGTGTCCAAGGCCACCGTGTCCCGGCTGTTCCGCAAGCTCGGCTTCGCCGACTTCAAGGAGGTCAAGGACCACACCCGGGCCATGCGCGGCCAGGGCGTCCCGCTGGCGTCACCCTCGCGCACCGGCGCCGGCGGAACGCCCGACGCCCTGGGCCTGCACTCCGCCAAGGAACGCGAGAACCACGAGCGCCTGGTGGCGCTCCTGTCCGACGGGCGGCTGGACGCCGCCGTCGACCTGCTCTCCGGGGCGCGGAACCTGCTGGTGGTGGGCCTGCGCAACAGCTACCCGGTGGCCCTGCACCTGCACCAGCAGCTGATCCAGATCCGCAGCGGCGTCCGCGTCGCGCCCCAGCCCGGCCAGACCCTGGGTGAGGAACTCGCAGGGGTGGGGAAGGACGACGTCGTCGTGCTGGTCGGGTTCCGCCGCCGCCCGGCGCTCTTCGACCGGCTGGTGCGCCTCCTCGCCGCCTCGCAGGCCGACGTCGTCCTGGTCGGGGACGGGACGGCGCGCAGCTACGCGGCCTCCGCCTCCTGCTGGATCGAATGCCCCATCGACAGCGACGGGGCCTTCGACAGCTACTCCACCGCCATGGCCCTGGTGGGCCTGCTCGCCAACGGTGTCCTCAACCGCCAGGTTTCCACCGGCCGGCGCCGGATCAGCACCATCGCATCCGCCTACGACGACCTGGGCGAGCTCGAAGAGTCCTAGCGGGGCAGGACCGATGAGTCATGGCGGAGCGGAGGAGTCCGGACCGCGCTCCACCCGCTTTTCACGAAAAGTGACGCCTTTGTGCGGGTGCCTCACCGAATCCTGACGGGTAAGTGTGGGTGCGCCAAGGGATTTTGTGCATGGTGAGAAACGTCCACCGGAGGCGGCGCATGGTCGGCGCCTTTCCTTTGCCAGTAGCCGCAGGCAACCTGTCCCCGGATCCGACGGAATGGGGCTTCCATGACGTCGGATCCGGGGACAGCGTTGTACCGCGTCCCCGAGGACGCGAAGCGGCGGACTGGATCACACGCCGTCATACTCACACAATTCCGAAAAGTACCCACACCTACGCGTCAGGATTCGGTGAGGCACCCGCACAAAAGCGTCATTTTCCGGGGGAAGGGCGGTGAGGCGGCGGGGGACGGTGCGGTAAGGATCAGGTGTACCAGGAGGGCTCAGGCAGGCGGCCGAGCAGCTCATACTCGCCGACCTCGCGGCGCTTGTAGGCCACCGGGTCGTGCAGGGAGTGGGTGCGGATGTTGCGCCAGAAGATGTCCAGGCCCACGGCGTTGGAGGTGGCGCGGGCGCCCGTGACCTCGAAGACCCGGTTGGCGGTGTCCAGCGCGACGGCGATGGCGACCTGCTTGGAGGCTGCGATCCGGACCGCCAGCCGCCCGCGGTCCTCGGCGGAGACGGACTCGCGCGGGGCATGCAGCAGCGCGGAGAGTTCCGCATCCACGGTATCGGCGAGCGCCTGCGCGGCCCAGAGCTGGGAGCGCAGGTCGCCGTAGGTCTCCAGGACGTACGCCTCCTCGACGGCGGCTCCCTTCGGATCCGTGGTGTACGGCCAGGCGCGGGTGGTGCCGCGCGTGTAGCTCCCGGCCGTGGTGAGGGCGCCCTCGGCAATGCCCAGGTAGATCGCCGTGAAGATCTGCTGGATCAGCGGCACGTTCAGGGTGTTGTACACCAGGGGACGGAACGTCTTGTCCACGAAGCCTGCCGCCCCGGACCAGTCCACCTCGACGTCGGTGATGGTGACGCCGCCGGATTCGGACAGGCGCTGGCCCAGGTTGTCCCAGTCGCCGCGGAACACGATGCCGGCCTGGGCGGTCGGCACGATGGCGAACACGTGCTCCCCGGTGGGCAGGGCGCCCTCAAGGACCACCAGGTCGGAGACCCGGGCCCCGGTGGTGAAGGACTTGCTGCCGTTGTAGACCAGGGTGTCCCCGCGGTCCTCGATGGCGAGGTCCTGCTCGCGCGGGTTGACGGCTCCGCCGAAGAACAGGTTCTGGCCGGTGTAGAGCTCCTCGACGGCCGCGATCTGCGCGTCGGTCCCGACCAGCCGGGCGGCCCACGCCCAGAGCAGGTGGTAGCCGAGCAGCTGCCCGATCGAGGCGTCCCCGGCGGACACGGAGCGGATCGCCCGCAGCGCCGTGGTCCAGGACTGCCCGCCGCCGCCGTGGGCCTCGGGTCCGAGGAGGACGGTCAGCCGGGAATCCTTCAGCAGCCGGACCTCCGCGTGGGGGACGGCCCCGGCTCGGTCGCGCTCCACCGCATCCAGGGCGAGGATCGAGCCGACCTCCTCCGCGCGGGCGATCCAGGCTTCTGCGGTGGCAGGGTTCGGACGGCCCTCCCACGGGGAGGCGTGGAGGGCTTCGGTCAGGGTGAGCGTCATGGTGGGCGTCCTTGCCGTCGGTGGGTGTTCGGGTGCCGGCGGGGCCGGTTGGGTACCGAGCGTAGGGGGGCCGACGGCGGCGGCGGAAGGGTCCGCGGCGCCGGTGACGGGGCGGGTCCAAACGTGTCGTTCGATGACGCCGAACGCGCCCCGGATGACATTCCGGCCGCCCCTTGCCGCCCCGGCCGGGCCCGGGAAAGCGCAACAAAGGGTCATGCGGCTTCATTGCCTGTCATGTCGGCGCCGGGCGGGGGTGGACGTGCCTAGCCTCGTCGGACCAAGGCACCGGACCCGCACCAGGACCTAGGCCGGTTCGGCCGGAACCACAACACCCGCCGGGAGGCACCGTGACCCAGCAGATCCATCACATCCCCCAGAGTCAGCAGGCCCAACACAACCAGCAGCGCCCGCAGGCCCAGCGTAACCAACGGGCCCAGCAGGGCACGCTCGCGCAGGCGGGCCGCGCCGCCGTCGTCATCGACGGCACCGCGACCCGGACCCGCACGGAACCCGTGTACGCGGATCTGGCCGCGCGGTTCCGCCCCGTCTTTGCCCGCATCGCCCAGGACGCCTCAGCCCGGGAGCAGAACCACGTCCTGCCGGACGCGCAGATCCGCGAGCTCGCGCAGGCCGGCTTCGGGGCGCTGCGGGTCCCGATCGAGGACGGCGGCTTCGGGGCCACGCTGCCTCAGCTGTTTGCGCTGCTGACCGAACTGGCGGCCGCCGACTCCAACATCGCCCAGGCCCTCCGCGGCCACTTCGCGTTCGTCGAGGACCGCCTGGTCGCCGCTCCCGGGCCGGACCGGGGCCGGTGGCTGGAACGCTTCGTGGGCGGCGAGCTGGTGGGCAACTCCTGGACCGAGGTCGGCGCCGTGAAGGTCGGCGACGTCGTCACCAAGGTGGTGCCGGCCCCGGATCTGGGCCCCGGCCGGTTCCGCATCAACGGCACCAAGTACTACTCCACGGGCAGCATCTTCGCCGACTGGCTGGACACCTACGCCGAGCGCACGGACACCGGCGCCCGCGTGATCGCCGCGGTCAGCGCGCACCAGCCGGGGGTCACCCACCAGGACAACTGGGACGGCTTCGGCCAGCGGACCACGGGCTCGGGCACCTCCACCTTCGTGGACGCGGTGGTGGAGGAGGAGGACCTCATCGACTTCGACACCCGGTTCAAGTACCAGACGGCGTTCTACCAGGCCGTGCTGCTGACGGTCCTGGCCGGCAGCGTCCGGGCTGCCCAGCGCGAGTTCTCCGGCGAGGTGCTGGCCCGCACCCGCACGTTCAGCCACGCCGCCGCCCCGCACTGGCGCGAGGACCCGCAGATCCTGCAGGTGGTCGGCGAACTTGCGGCGGCGGGCTTCGCCGGGGAGGCGATCGTCGAGCGGGTGGCCACCGCGCTGCAGGGCGCCTACGAGGGGGCGCTGGCCCTGCGCGCGGGCACCATCTCCCTGGCGGAGGAGGAACGGCTCAACGACCGCGCCGAACTGGCTTCCGCCGAGGGACAGGTCGCCCTGACCCCGCTGGCCGTGGACGCGCTCTCGCACGCCTTCGACGCCCTGGCGGCCTCGGCCACCTCGGTGGAGAAGAACCTGGACCGGCACTGGCGCAATGCCCGCACCGCCGGAAACCACAACCCGTGGGTGTACAAGGCGCGCCTGGTGGGGGACCGCTCCGTCAACGGCACCGAACTGCCGCGGGTGTGGGCGATCGGCGCCTCCCTGTAGGGCCCAGTGGCCTCCGGCGGGCGCCGGGGCACGGACAACGACGGCGGCCG
>NZ_BAABEO010000023.1:155664-348898 GCF_039540195.1 Arthrobacter ginkgonis
GGGGTGCGCGGCCGCCGTCGTTTGTGTGTTGCGGCAGGCCTGGCCCCTCAGGCCTGACCGGCCAAGCCCGGGCATCCGGAAAACACCCTCCCGTCGGGTCCGCCTCGCTTCTCCGACCCGGGCATCCGGCAAAATCCGCCCGTACACGGCCAGGCCTTTTCCGGATGCCCGGGTCGGGCCGACGGGGTTGGGGAGAGCAGGACGCGGACCGGCACTGGGCTTCCAGGGCCCGAACGCACGAGCGCCCCGGGCGGAAACCCGGGGCGCTCATTTGGCGCGGTCCTGTGGCACGGTCGCCTGGTACGTCCCTGCGCCTACTGGGCGTCGATCGGGATCAGCAGGTCCTTGACCGCCGGATCGGTGCGCAGGAACTCCTGCACGGCCGGGTCCTGGAACGCCTTGACCAGGTTCTTGACGTTCTCGGTGTCCTTGTACTCGGAGCCGATGGTCAGCTGGCCGGCGAACTCGTCCGGGGCCGGCGGCGCGAAGATCTGCTTCTCCAGGTCCACCTTGGCCGCGACGTAGTACTCGGTGTAGCCCACGGCAGCGTCGAGGTCAGGCAGCGAGCGGGACTGCGCCGCGAAGTCCAGCAGCTTGAACTGCAGGTTCTTCGGGTTCTCGGCGATGTCCTTCTGGGTCGCCTCCCACTTGTTGATGCCGTCCTTGAGGGTGATCAGCCCGGCGCGCTCCAGCAGCCACAGGCCCTGGGCCTCGTTGGCCGGGTCGGAGTACAGGGAGATGGTGGCGCCGTCCGGGATCTCCTCGACGGACTTGTACTTCTCGCTCCAGATGCCGAAGCCCCAGCGGAACACCGGCGTGGCGGCCTCCTCCTTGAAGTCGGGGTTGGCCTCGAGGACCTGGGACAGCCACAGCTTGTGCTGGTAGATGGTGCCGGCGACCTCGCCGGTGGAGACGGCGCGGTTCAGCGTGGTGGAGTCGGCCAGGCCCTTGAACTCGACCTTGATGCCGTACTTGGGGGCGACCTCCTCGGCCACGAAGTTCACCAGCGCCTGCTCGGCGTGGTTGCCCTCGGCGGTGACGACGGTGAGCGTGGCCCCGGCGACCTCGTTGGGGGACTTGGCGCCGGCACCGGCGTTGACGGCCACGGCGGCGGCGATCGCGGCGGCGACGGCGATCCCGCCGGCGGCCCACGGCCACTTCTTCTTCTTCTGGATGGTGAAGCCGTGGCCTTCGGGACCGGTGGCGGTCTTGTCCTGGGTCGTGGTCATGGTGGTTCCCTTTCAGGGGTGGTTTGGGGGTGTGGAGCACCGGCGGCGGCCAGTGTTGTCGTTGGACAGTGCCGTCGCTGGCTGTGTGATTGGTTTTGAGGACGTCCCGCTGCAAGCGCGGGGCAGCAGGGTCCCTGCGTGGCGACGAAGTCGACACGAGAGGGCCTGCCCCGCGCGCTAGCGCCGGCGCAGGTGCGGGGTGGTGGCCCTGACCAGGCCGTCGCCGACCAGCTGGACCGCTGTCACCAGCGCGATCAGCAGGACCACCGTGGCGATCATGACGGTGTGGTCGAAGCGCTGGTAGCCGTAGGTCACCGCGACGTAGCCGATGCCGCCGGCGCCGATGGTCCCGGCGATGGCCGAGTATTCGATCATCGCGATGGTGTTGATGGTCAGGCCACCGAGGATCGCCGGGACCGCCTCGCCCAGCTGCGCGGAGCGGATGATCTGCAGCGGCGAACCGCCGGAGGCCCGCGCGGCCTGGGTGACCGAGCGCGGGACGTCGCGCAGACAGTTCTCCACCAGCCGGGCGAAGAACGGGATGCCGGCCAGCGACATCGGGACCACGGCGGCCGCGATGCCGATGTTGGTGCCGGTCACGAACCGGGTGAACGGCACGATCGCGGCCATCAGGACCAGGAACGGCAGCGAGCGGCCGATGTTCACGATCCAGCTGAGCACCCCGTAGACGGCCTTGTTCTCGAACAATCCGCCCGGCGCCATGTTGTGCAGGCAGACGGCGGTCGGCGTGCCGACGAGAACCACCACCAGCATGACGATCCCGACCATCGCGAGCGTCTCGCCCAGCGCTGGAATCAGCAGGGCGGGCAGGTCCGCGATCGGGGTGTCCGCCAACGCGGGGACGATAACGGCGGAGGGGAGAATCACACCCACAGCGCTGCCTCCTTCGGGGTGGTGTTCGGGGTGTCGTCCGGGGCGGGTGCCTCCGGTGCGGAGGGGCCGTCAGCCGTGGTCGCATCTGGACGCAGGGCGGCGCGCAGGCCGTGCCGGGCGAAGGCCGTCTCGACGCGGGCCGCGTCGGCGGCCGCGAGGCCGACCGTCGCGTTGCCGGTGCTGGTGCCGTCGATGTTCTGGATGGTGGCAGCGAGCAGGGCCGCGGGCTCGCCCAGGTCCGCCGAGACCCGCTGGAGCCAGTCGGCGGGGACGGTGCGTGAATCGTAGGTGACGTACCAGGCTCGCGAACCGGTTCCGGGCTCGGCCGGGCTCAGCTGCGGCTGCAGGGCGCGGCCCAGCGCGGAGTCGTGGTCGGTCAGCAGGTCCACCAGCCGGCCCTGCTCGATGATCCGGCCCCGGTCCAGCCGGGCCGCGGAATCGGCCACATGCAGGACGGTGTCCATCTCGTGGGTGATGAAGACGACGGCGAGGTCCAGGTCGTCGCGCAGCTGGCGCAGCAGCGACACCACCGAGCGGGTGGTTTCCGGGTCGAGTCCGGAGGTGGCCTCGTCGGAGAGCAGCACGGAGGGACGCAGCGCCAGCGCGCGGGCGATGCCGACGCGCTGGCGCTGCCCGCCGGAGAGTTCGAACGGGTAGTGGTTGGCGCGGTGGGACAGGCCGACGCGCTCCAGCAGCTCGGCCACGCGCGCCTTGGTTTCCGCCGGGGTGACGCCGAGGTATTCCAGCGGCAGCGCCACGTTCTCCGCCGCGGTGCGGCGGGAGAGCAGGCTCGCGGACTGGAAGACGGTGCCGATGCGGCGGCGGGCGACGCGGAGCCTGTGCTCGGGCAGGCCGCTGAGGTCCTCGCCGTTGACGATCACCTGCCCGGAGGTGGGCCGCTCAAGGAGGTTGATGCACTGGGCGAGCGTGCTCTTGCCGGCCCCGGAGGGCCCGACGACGGCGAGGATCTCGCCGCTGGCGACGTCGACATCGAGGTGGTCCAGGACCGTGACGGCGTCGGGGCCGCGGCCGTAGACCTTCGTGAGTTGCTTGAGACTGATCATGGGGATGCTTTCCGGAAGTGGACTGCACGGGGGATCCCGGCCCGGCGGCCCCTAGAGATGGGCAGCACAGGGCAGGGCGGTGCGGGGAAGCGAACTGCGGGCAGGGCCGCTAAGCGCGGGGCAGTTGGGTCCCTGCGTGGCGACGAAGTCGATACGAAAGGGCCGTTCCCCCGCAAAGCGCGGGGCAGCCGGGTCCCTGCGTGGCGACGAAGTCGATACGAAAGGGCCGTTCCCCCGCAAAGCGCGGGGCAGCCGGGTCCCTGCGTGGCGACGAAGTCGACACGAAAGGGTCTGCCCCGCGCGCTAGGCGGGGGACCCTTCCAGGCTGGTGGCCGGGAGCAGGTCGGTGTTGAGCTCGGTGCCGTTCTTGCGGGCCAGGTCCGCCTCCAGTTCGCGAACGATCGGCAGCACGTCGCGGCCGAAGGCGGCGACCTCCTCCTGGAAGTGGAGGTAGGCGGTCAGGAGCAGGTTCACGCCGATCTTCTTGAACTCGATGATGCGTTCGGCGATCTGTTCGGGGGTGCCGATCAGGCCGGTGCGGAACCCGTCGTTGTACTGGATGAGGTCCTCGAAGGTGGAGTCCTCCCACATGCCCTTGCCGTCCTTCGTGGACTGGCCGGCCTCCTTCACGGCGGCGGCGAAGCCCTCGACGGCGGGTCGGTGGGCCTTGGCGATGATCTCGCGCAGGGTTTCGGTGGCCTCGGCCTCGGTGTCGCGGGCGATCACGAACCCGTTGATCCCGAAGCGGGGCTTGGCGGGCGCGGTGCGGGCCCCGGAGGAGGCGGCGGCCAGCACGCCGGAGATGTTGCCCTTGAAGCCCTCCAGGTCGCGGCCGTTGGAGAAGTACCAGTCGGCCGTGCGTCCGGCCGCGGCCTGCGCGGCCGTGGAGTTTCCGCCGAAGAAGATCTCCGGGTGCGCCCGGCCCGGGATGTCCAGCGGGGCGGGGGAGAGGGTGAAGTCGGAGATGTCGTAGTGGCTGCCGTGGAAGGAGAAGTCCTTTTCGGTGAGCAGACCGCGCAGGACGGTGATGAACTCCTCGGTGCGCACGTAGCGTTCGTCGTGCTCCAGCCAGGGCAGGCCGAAGTTGGTGAATTCGTCCTTCAGCCAGCCGGAGACGATGTTCACGGCGGCGCGGCCGTTGGAGATGTGGTCGGCGGTGATCAGCCACTTGGCGAGCACCCCGGGGTGCCACATGCCCGGGTGGACCGCCGCGATGACCTTCAGCCGCTCGGTCGCCCCCAGCAGGCCCAGGGTGAACGCGGTCGCCTCGTGCTGCTTGTCCGCGCCGTAGGACGCGGCGTAGCGGGTCTGGGAGAGCGCGTACTCGAACCCGGCGTCCTCCGCGATGCGGGCCAGCTTCTTGTTGTAGTCGAAGTCCCAGCTGGTGCGCTGCTCGATGGTGGAGACCACCAGGCCCCCGGAGACGTTGGGGACCCAGTAGGCGAACTTCAGCGGCGTCTGCAGGTCGGCCGCGGCGGACACGGGGGTGTTGGTGCTCATGTTCGAATTCCTTGGGGGACGGCGCCGGACGGCGTGGGGCAGTGCGGCGGGGTGCAGGGAATCCCGGACAACGGCGGGCCGCGGCACCGGGGGGAATCCGGGGCCACCACGGCCGAAGAAAAGCTTGCGCTTTCTCCATCGTTTCTGGCGGTAGCACCTTTCCGGCGGAGTCCGGAAGGTTGCTGCGGCGTCAAAGAACCAGATCTCTCAGCCGCTCGGGATGGTCGTTCCAGTATGGGCACAAAGGGCGTAATCATCAAAGAATCTTTTTTCAAATGCTACGAAATATGGAGTTCATCGAACAATCGACAGCTGTTGCCAGAGTTTATCGACAGGTGTTGTCCTGAGCGATCGACATCTGTAGCCCTAGCCTTGGCTCCGTTCCGCGCCCCGGCCGGCACGCGCAAGGGGGGACGACGGCTCGCCGTCGTCCCCCCTTGCTGTGGTTGCCTCGCGTAGTGCGCCCCCGGGATTTTGCTACCTTCCGGGACTACTTGAGGTCCGGGTGCTCCGCGTAGACCTCCTCCAGCAGGGAGGTGTCGAAGAGGTCCTCGACCGTGAGGTCGTAGCCGGCCAGCTTGAGGATTTCCACGTTGTCCGCCATGAGCTTGTCCGACATCGTCATCAGGCCGTTGGCCTCGGTGTCCGCGGTGGAGACGAGCTTGTTCTGCTCCTCGGCCTGGCGGACCTCCTTCTGCATTTCCAGGCCCAGGTCGGACCCGTACTCCTCGACGGCCAGCCGGGCGGACTCCTCGGGGTCGGCCACGGCGTCCTTCCAGCCCTTGATCATCGCGACCAGGAAACCCTTCAGCGCCTCGCGCCGGGTCTCGATGTTCTCCTCGGTGGTGACCAGCGATTCGGCCATGAACGGCAGGCCGTTGTCCGCCAGCGGAAGGTTTTCGACGTCATGGCCGTCGAGCTCCAGGGTGAGGGATTCGTTGGTGATGTAGGCGAAGAAGCCGTCCACCTCGCCGTTGACCAGCGGCTGCGGGTCGTACTGGACCGGAATGACCGTCAGGCTGGACTTCTCGATGCCGTTGACCTCCAGCAGGGCCTCGAACAGGGTCTCGTTGACGCCGGCCTGCACGCCGATCTTCTTGCCCACCAGGTCCTGGGGGGTCTTGATCGGATTGTCGGCCAGCGAGGTGACCGTGAACGGATTCTTCTGGTACTTGGTGCCGATGATCTTCAGCGGGGCGTCGTCCTCCTGGATCACGGGAGCCACCCCGAGCGGGCTGGAGGTGCCCACCAGGGCGCCTCCGGCGAGCACCACGGTTTCGGTGGAGGTGCCGCCGGGACCGCCGGCGACCAGGTTGACCTTGCTGAAGCCAGCGTCCGCGAAGTAGCCCTTTGCGTCGGCGAAGTACTCGCCGGCGAACTCGGCGTTCTTGATCCAGGACAGGTTCATGTCCAGCGTCCCGAGGTCCGCGGCCGCGGAACCGGCGGCGGGGCTTGACGTGGTTGCGGGCGAGCCGCCACCGCAGGCGGTCAGGGCAAGAACGGCCGCCGTGCCGGCGGAGGCCAGCGAGAGGCGCAGCGTGGAACGGCGGGTGGTGACACGGGACGAAACCTTCATGCTTGGTCCTTTGCGAGTTGGATGGAAGCCCGGGGACGGAGGATCCGGGACTACCCTGCCGACGCTACGAACCGGTTGTTTCATCCGAAGATGGGAGGCGTTACTGACGCGTTAACTGGAATCCGTGCCGCGCGGCTCATGGGGCCGGGAAGCCTCGCGGGCGCGGGGCGAGGCGCAGGCCGAGGGTCATGAAACAAAAGTTTTACGCGGCCGAAACGGCACGCCTTCATGCGCTCCGTAACGTGGCCCCAGGACGGTTGCGGCAACCCGCACGTCCGGCCGGGCCGACCGCCCGGCCCGCACCATGGAAGGACCGACCATGACCACCAGCCTTGTCAGCACGCACGTGCTGGACAACGCAACCGGCGCACCTGCGGAAGGCGTCGCCGTCGTGCTCCAGACGCGCGCGGGCGACCGCCTCGCCGCCGCCGTCACGGATGCCGACGGCAGGGCCGCCGATCTCGGCCCGGCCGTGCTGGCCCCCGGCGCCTACCGGCTGGTCTTCGACACCGGCGCCTGGTTTGCGGCCCGCGGGACGGACGCGTTCTTCCCGGAGGTTGCCGTCGCGTTCACCGTCGACGACGCCGCGCACTACCACGTGCCGCTGCTGCTGAGCCCGTTCGCCTATTCGACCTACCGGGGGAGCTAGACCATGGAAAAGATCTTGGACGGGGCCGGCATCATGCAGAAGGACACCACCATCGCCTCCGGGTCCGTGGTGCTTGGCGCCAATCAGTATGGCAAGGCCGAGGTGCGCCTGGTGCGCATCGAGCGGGACACCCCGCGCCATGCGATCACCGACCTGAACGTGACCTCGCTGCTGCGGGGGGACTACGCGGACTGCTATCGCACCGGCGACAACGCCCACGTGCTGGCCACCGACACCCAAAAGAACACCATCTACGCGTTCGCCAAGGAACGCTGGAGCGCCACCGCCGAGGAATTCCTGCTGACCCTGGGCCGCCACTTCGTCGGGACCGTGCCGTGGGCCGCGGGCGGCCGGTGGGACGCCGAGCAGTTCGGCTGGGAACGCATCACCGCCGGCGGCAGTGCGCACGACCACTCCTTCGTGCGCACCGGCCAGGAGGTCCGCACCGCAGCGGTGACCATCGAGGACGGCGTGGAGCACATCGTCGCCGGGCTCAAGGACCTGGTGGTCCTCAAGTCCACCGGCAGCGAGTTCACCGGGTTCCCGCGGGACAAGTACACGACCCTTCCGGAAACCACCGACCGCATCCTCGCCACCTCCGTCACCGCCCGCTGGCGCTACGTTCCGGCCCCCGCCGGCGAACCCGCCCCGGCCGTGGACTACGACGCCACCTTCGCCGCGGTGAAGGCGCTGCTGCTGGAGACCTTCGCCGACACCCACTCCCTGTCCCTGCAGCAGACCATCTTCGCCATCGGCGAGCGGATCCTGAACGAGCTGCCGCAGTTGGCCGAGATCCGTTTCGTGATGCCCAACAAGCACCACTACCTCGCCGACCTGTCCCCGTTCGGCCTGGAGAACCCCAACGAGGTCTTCATCGCCGGGGACCGCCCCTACGGGCTCATGAACACCACCGTCACCCGCGCCGGCCAAGCCGAGGCCCCGGCCGCGTGGGAATTCCTGGGGGGATTCTGCTGATGTCCGCCATCCGCATCGCCGCCGCGAACGTCCTGGTCGAGGGCGCCTTCGTCCCGGCCGAACTGGAGATCGACGGCGGCCGCATCGCCGCGGTCCGCCGCCTTGGGGCGGCGCCCCTTCCGGGTACGACGGCGGCACCGGCCGACGTCGTCGTGCCCGCCTCCACGCTGGTACTGCCCGGCAACGTGGACACCCACGTGCACATCAACGAGCCGGGCCGCACGCAGTGGGAGGGCTTCGCCTCGGCGACCACCGCCGCCGCGCTCGGGGGCACCACCACCGTGGTGGACATGCCGCTGAACAGCATCCCGCCGACCACCACGGTGGAAAACCTGCACGCCAAGCGGGACGCCGCTGCGGGCAAGCTGCGCGTGGACACCGGCTTCTGGGGCGGAATCGTTCCAGGCAACACGGCCAGCCTGCGCCCGCTGTGGGAAGCCGGCGTGTTCGGATTCAAGTGCTTCCTGCTGGACTCCGGCGTGCCCGAGTTCCCGCCCGTGGACCCGGCCCAGCTGCGGGAGGCCATGCGCGAGGTCGCGTCCTTCGGCGGGCTGGTGATCGTGCACGCAGAGGACGCCCGCACCATCGCCGCGGCCCCCGCCCGGGCCTCCGCCGCGTACACGGACTTCGTGCTCTCCCGCCCGGACGCCGCCGAACTGGCGGCGATCGCCGGGCTTATCGACGCCGTGCGGGAGACCGGCTGCCGCACCCACATCCTGCACCTCTCCAGCGCCCGGGCGCTGGAGACGATCTCCGCGGCGAAGGCGGAGGGGCTGCCGCTGACCGTGGAGACCTGCCCGCACTACCTCTGCTTCGACGCCGAGGCGATCCCCGACGGCGCCCCCGAGTTCAAGTGCTGCCCGCCGATCCGCGACGCCGGCAACCGGGACGCGCTCTGGCAGGGGCTGCGGGAGGGGCTGATCGACTGCATCGTCAGCGACCACTCGCCCTCCACCGCCGCGGAGAAGTACCGCGGCGCCCCGGACCTGCAGCAGGCCTGGGGCGGGATCTCCGGGCTGCAGGTGGGCTTCGCCGCCGTCGCGCACCAGGCCAGGACGCGGGGGATCGGGCTGGAGGCGGTCAGCCGCTGGATGTCCGCGGCCCCCGCCGCGCTGGCCGGGCTCGGCGCCAAGGGCGCGATCGAGGCCGGCCGCGACGCCGACCTGGTCTTCTACGACCCCACACTGCCGCACACCGTCAGCGCCGACGCCCTGGCGCACCGCAACCCGCTCTCCGCCTACCACGGGATGGAGATCACCGGGGCGGTCACCGGCACCATGCTGCGCGGCCGCATGCTCTTCGGGCCGGATGGGGGAGCACCCTCCGCGGCGGGCGGCGACGCCGGCACGAAGGCCGGCCTGGCCGTGACCGGCGGCTTCCTGGCCGGGCCGGGGGCGGTGCGCGCCGGGGGACCGGGCTGGGCCCTTCCCCGCGGTGCCGCCTCCGCCAGCGCCGGCCTGGCCTCCGCGGGCGCGGGACCGGGGGCCGGCACCGCCGCGGGCGAGGGCGGGGCCTGAGATGGGGGACCTGCCAGCAGCCTGCCGGCCATGGCTTGCCGCCGGGACGCCGTTCGCGGTCGCGACCATCACCCGCACCGGAGGATCGACGCCCCGCCCCGTCGGCACGTCCATGGCGGTGGGCCCGGACGGGAGGGTCGTCGGCTCCCTCAGCGGCGGCTGCGTGGAGGGCGAGGTCCTGCTGGCCTGCCTGGACACCCTCCAGGACGGGCGGGAACGGCGCGCCACCTACGGATACAGCGACGACGACGCGTTCGCCGCCGGACTGACCTGCGGCGGGGAACTGGAGGTCCTCATCCGCAGGGTGGAGTCCGAGGAGCAGGCGCTTCTGGCTCTCGGCGGACCCGCCGACCGCGCCGCGCCGCGCCTGCTGGCGTTCGGCTCCAACGACTTCGCCGCCGCGCTGGTGCGCCAGGGGGCGCTGCTGGGCTACCGGACCACGCTGTGCGACGCCCGCGCCGCCTTCACCACGCCCGAACGCTTCCCGGAGGCGGACGACGTCGTCCTCGCCTGGCCGCACGAGTACCTCGCCGCCGAACACGCCGCCGGCCGGATCGACGAACGCACCGTGCTGTGCGTGCTGACCCACGACGCGAAGTTCGACCTCCCGCTGATCGAACTCGCCCTCTCCCTGCCCGTCGCCTACATCGGCGCCATGGGCTCGCGGCGCACCCACGACCAGCGCGCCGCCGCGCTCACCGTCCGCGGCATGCCCGCCGAAACGCTGGCCCGCCTGCGCTCGCCGATCGGGCTGGACCTCGGGGCCCTGAGTCCGGCGGAGGTGGCCGTGTCCATCGCCGCGGAAATCATCGCCGCCCGCACCGGACGCCTCGGCGCTGGGTCCGCCGGCGCGGCCGCGGTGCGGTCCCTGGCCGCCACCGGCGGGCCCATCCACGACCCGGACGCCACCGGTACCCCGCGGTGCCGCGACCTTGCACCCGCGGACACCCTTTCACCGGAAGACAGCACGGAGGCAGCGTGAGCACCGAAATCACCGGTTCCCGAACCACGGGCACCCAGGCACCTGGCACTCCAACCCCGGGCACCCCAACCGCCGGAGACCCGGGCAGCGGATCCGACTACGCGGGCATGACCGTCAACGGGGCGAGCGTGGCCGCCGAACCCCGCCCCGGCCAGTGCCTGCGCACCTTCCTGCGCGAGGCCGGCAACACCGGGGTCAAAAAGGGCTGCGACGGCGGCGACTGCGGAGCCTGCACCGTCCACGTCGACGGTGTCCCCGTGCACAGCTGCATCTACCCGGCCCTGCGCGCCGAGGGCCGCGAGGTCACCACCATCGAGGGCCTGGCGGCCGCGCAGGGGTGCGGCCCGGAGCGGAACGGGTCGGGACTGCACCCGATGCAGGAGCGGTTCATGGCCGCCCAAGGCTTCCAGTGCGGCTTCTGCACCGCCGGCATGGTCATGACGGCGGCCACCTTCACCGAGGAACAGCGGCAGGACCTGCCCCGGAACCTCAAGGGCAACCTCTGCCGCTGCACCGGCTACCGCTCCATCGCCGACTCGATCTGCGGGGCCACCCGCACCGGCTCCATCCACGCCGACCCCATCCATGTGGAGCCCGGCGGCCGGGCCGGATCCAACGCCGCGGCCCCCGCCGCCCGGCGCATCGTGACCGGCCAGGAACGCTACGCGCTGGACCTGCTGCAGGGCGACATCCCGCTCCCCGCCCCCGGCGCGCAGCCCGTGGAGGCCCCCACCGCTGACGCGGACACCGCCGGCGCGAACTCCCACGGCACGGACTCCCGCTGCACCCCGGCGGAGGAACTGCCCGGGCGCATCCCGGGCCTGCTGCACATGAAGCTGCTGCGCTCGCCCCACGCCCATGCCCGGATCCTCGGGATCGACACCGCGGCGGCCCTCGCCGTGGATGGCGTCGTCGCCGTGTTCACCCACGCGGACGTGCCGGACCTGCTCTATTCCACCGCCCAGCACGAACTCGTCGCCGACGACCCGCAGGACACCAGGCTGCTGGAAGACACGGTGCGCTTCGTTGGCCAGCGCGTGGCCGCCGTCGTCGCCACCTCGGTGGCCGCCGCCGAGGCGGGCGTCCGCGCCGTCCGGGTCACCTACGGGATCCTCGAACCGGTGCTGGACCCCGAAACGGCGATGCACGCCCCGGCCCTGCACGGGGACAAGGACGGCAGGGCTGCCGGCATTGCCGACCCCGTCCGCAACCTGGTCGCCGAGCTGCACAGCCACGTCGGCGACGTCGAGGCCGGATTCGCGGACGCCGCCGTCGTCTACGAGGGCACCTTCCACACCCAGCGCGTCCAGCACACCAGCCTCGAAACCCATGCCGCCACCGGCTGGATCGACGCGGCCGGGCGGCTGGTGGTGCGCTCCAGCACCCAGGTCCCGTTCCTGGCCCGGCGCACGCTGTGCCGGCTCTTCGGGCTGGGGGAGGACGCGGTGCGCGTCCTCGCCCCGCGGGTGGGGGGCGGGTTCGGCGGCAAGCAGGAGGTGTTCACCGAGGACATCGTCGCGCTGGCCGTGCTGCGGCTGGGCCGGCCCGTGCAGCTCGAGCACACACGCACCGAGCAGTTCACCTCCACCTCGGTCCGCCACCCGATGCGGATGCGGGTGCGCGTGGGCGCCACCGCCGACGGGCGCCTGACCGGCATCGAACTGGACCTGCTCTCCAACACCGGCGCCTACGGCAACCACGGCCCCGGCGTGATGTTCCACGGCACCGGCGAGTGCATCGCCGTCTACAACTGCCCCAACAAGAAGGTCGATGCCCGCGCCGTCTACACCACCACCGTTCCGTCGGGGGCGTTCCGCGGCTACGGGCTAAGCCAGAGCGTGTTCGCCATCGAATCCGCGATGGACGAACTGGCCCGCCGGCTGGGCCTGGACCCGCTGGAGTTCCGGCGGATCAACGCCGTCCGCGAAGGCGATCCGATGATCTCCACCAACCCGGTGCCGGCCGCCGACGTCGAATTCGGCAGCTACGGGCTGGACCAGTGCCTGGACCTGGTGGCGGGCGCGCTCGAGCGCGGGGCCGAGCGCGAGGCGCGGATGCCGGTCCCCTTCGGGGAGGAGAATCCGGAGGGCGACTGGTTGGAGGGCGACTGGGCGGTCGGCACCGGCACGGCGCTGTCCATGATCGACTCGGTCCCGCCCAACGGGCACTTCGGGGACGCAACGGTGTCCCTGCTGCCCGACGGCACGTACGTGGTGAAGGTCGGCACCGCCGAGTTCGGCAACGGCACCACCACCGTCCACGCCCAGATCGCCGCCACCGCGCTGGGCACCACCGCGGGCCGGGTGCGGATCCTGCAGTCGGACACCGACCTGGTGGCCCACGACACCGGCGCCTACGGTTCCGCGGGAACCATGGTGGCCGGGCGTGCGGTGCTCATCGCCGCCACAGGCCTGGCGGGGAAGATCGCGGCGCTGGCCTCGGAGATGGCCGGCGGGGCCGTTCCGCACGTGTCCGCCCCGCAGTTGGGGCCCGACGGCGTCCGGTGCGCCGGCGCGGACCTGACCTGGGCGCAGCTCGCCGCCGCGGCCGCCGGACGCGGGATCGCGCTGGAGGCGCACGGGCACTGGGCCGGCACCCCGCGCTCGGTCGCGTTCAACGTGCAGGGCTTCCGCGTGGCCGTGAACCGGGCCACCGGGGAGCTGCGCATCCTGCAAAGCGTGCAGGCCGCCGACGCCGGGTTCGTCATCAATCCGCTGCAGTGCCGCGGGCAGGTGGAGGGCGGGGTGGCCCAAGCGCTCGGCTCGGCGCTGTACGAGGAAGTGGTGCTGGACGACGCCGGAGCGGTGGTCTCCGACATCCTCCGCCAGTACCACATCCCCACCTTCGCGGACGTGCCGCGTACCGAGGTCTACTTCGCCTCCACCACGGACCGGTTGGGGCCGCTGGGTGCCAAATCGATGAGCGAAAGCCCCTACAACCCCGTCGCCCCGGCCCTGGCCAACGCGATCCGCGACGCGGTGGGCGTGCGCCTGCCACGGCTCCCCATGTCCCGCGACCGCATCTACCTGGCCCTTCGGGATGCCGCCGAGCCGCCGTCCTGAATGCCCTCGCCGCGCGGAAAAGTGACGCGTAAGTGCGGGTCCCCACCCGAATCCTGACGCGTTTGTGCTGGTGTTATCCGGAATTGTGGGGCCTGGCGGGAGATTGCCCGGATCGGCGCTCGCTTACTGCAGCTGTTGCGAGATGTCGATGCCGGTGACCGGCTCGCCGGCCCGGTCGTAGACGAGCGAGACCGCGCCCTTCGGGAATCCCTGCGGCGGCTTGGCCAGCGTAAAGGCCGCCGGAACGGTGCCGTCGCCGAAGAGGCGCTTGCCCGAGCCGAAGGTCAGTGGATAGAGGAGGAGGTTCAACCGGTCCAGGAGGTTTTCCTTCAGCAGCGACGTCACGAGGTTGCCGCTGCCGAAGAGGTGGATCTCCTCGAAGCGGTCCTTGAGCGCGGGGACCTCCGTCGCGAGATCCGTCAGCACGGTCGTCCCCTCCCACGTCGGCTCGGTCAGCGTGCGCGAGACGACGAACTTCGGCACCGCGTTGAACTTTCGCGCGATCGGGTCGTCATCGGACTGGTTCGGCCAGTACCCCGCGAAGATGTCGTACGTCTTGCGGCCGAGCAGCAGCGCATCGAGACGCTCGATGCTGGCGCCGATCGCCTCGCCCGACTCGTCGTCGAAGTACGCCCCCTGCCAGCCGCCGAACCCGAAGCCGCCCTCGCGGTCCTCGTCGGGCCCGCCCGGCGCCTGGTAGACGCCGTCGAGGGTGATGAACAGGTCGAGCTGGACGATTCCCATGGCGTTGTCCTTCGGGGTGCTCCGTCGGTGGGCTCCTGCGGCCTTCGTGGTTCACAGTCTTGGGCGAGAGGATTCGGACGTCAACCCCGCGGACGACGGCGCCAGCCCTGACACGGGCACACCATTGCCTTCCGCACCCGTGCCAAGACGACACTATTCGGCAGGGCACCCGCACTTACGCGTCACTTTTCGGCAGGGCACCCGCACTTACGCGTCACTTTTCGCGGGAAGGGAGCGGGCGGAGAGGAGGGATGAAAGGACGGTTCCGCCGGTTTTACCATCCTGAAACCGGACGTCAGCGCGGCGGTAATCCGCGGTTCCTAGGCTTTGAACCAAACAGCTTCCGGCGGCGAGCCCGCCGCCGGTTCCCGGGCAGTCGAGGTTCCTGTCCCGTCCGGCGCCGCGCCGGCCTGACCCAGGAAGGACACCATGTCCGCGCAATCCATCCCGTTCGTCGTGCCCGTCGTCGACATCTCCGCCTACGTGCGCGGGGGGACCGACGCCGAGCGCGCCGCCACCGCCGGTGCCATGGACCGGGCCTGCAGCTCGGTGGGCTTCATCCAGATCCTTGGCCACGGCATCCCCGATCCGGTCATCCAGGGGCTCAAGGACGGGGTCGACGCGTTCTTCGGCCAGCCGTTGGAGGCCAAGAAGGAGTACCGGCTTCCGGCGGGAGTCAACCGCGGCTACGCACCTCCCAAGAGCGAATCGCTCAGCCTCTCCGCCGGTGTCGAATCGGCCAGCCGCATGAACGACTTTTTCGAGGCGTTCAACATCGGTTCCCAGGCCAGCGACTTTCCGGACCTTGACCTTTCCGAGGCCGAGTACCCCGCCAACGCGTGGCCCGCGGTGGACGGCTTCCGCCCCGCGATCGAGGCCTACTACGCCGAAGCCGCGCGCGTGGCCCGCACCCTGACCCGGATCTTCGCCGACGCCCTGGGCATGCCGACGGAGCACTTTGCCCCCTTGACGGACCATTCGCTGGACGTGATGCGCATGAACAACTACGCGCTCCCGGAGAGCACGGTGGACCTCGACGGGGACCTGACCGGCATGGGCGAACACACCGACTACGGCATCGTGACGGTGCTCTGGGCCGACCAGGTTCCCGGCCTGCAGGTGGTGGGCCCGGACGGGACCTGGCACGACGTCGCCCCCATCGACGGGGCGCTGCTGGTCAACCTCGGCGACATCATGGGCCGCTGGACCAACGACCGCTGGATGTCCACGCTGCACCGGGTCAAGCCGCCGATCATCAACGGGACCATCAGGCGGCGCCGTTCGGTGGCCTTCTTCCACGACGGCAACGCCGAGGCCGTCGTGGACGCGCTGCCCACCTGCGTGCCGGCAGGGGAGGAGCCCCACTACGCGCCGATGACCGTCATCGAGAACATCACCGCCAAGCTGGCCGGCTCCCGCAACGGACAGCTCTACGCGGGTGCCGGCTCCGTGGCGGCACGCATCCTCGCGGCCACGGACAGGGCGAAACCACCGGCGAACCGACGTGGAACATAAGTTCCAATCATTTACATTCCTGAAACGCATGGTGCGGAAGGTCGTAACGTGGTCCCACCAGACTGGAACCACCGCAACGGAGGTACGGGCGCAGCTCGGGAATCCCCGCGGTGCCCGCCCGCCTAGCGGTGACGATTCAGGTTCCACGCAGCTCCTGAGACAGGGTCGGGGCTCCTTCCCAGGGAGGCGCCCTTGCGCACATCCCCGACCCGGACAGGAGCCGACATGCCCATCACCGTCGCAGCGATCGATCCCGCGCAGGGCAAGGCCGCGGACTTCCTCGCCGCAGGGCCGAAGCACCTGCTGATCGACGGCCGCTGGGTCCCCGCGGCCGGGGGCGCCACCTTCGCCACCGCCGACCCGGCCACCGGACGGGAGCTCGCGCAGGTGGCCCGGGCCCTGCCGGAGGACGCGGAGGCCGCCGTGGCCGCCGCCCGCCGGGCCCTCAAGCACGGTTCCTGGGCCGGCATCACCCCGGCCGAGAAGGGCAAGCTCCTCTGGCGCATCGCCGACCTCATCGAGGAGCACGCGGACGAGCTCGCCGAACTCGAAACCCTGGACCAGGGCAAGGCCTATGGCACCGCCCGCTTCGGCGAGATCCCGGCCGCCGCGGCCCAGTTCCGCTACTACTCAGGCATGGTGAACCAGTTGCTGGGCACCACCATCCCCACCTCCATCACCCGGCAAGGCCCGGGCAAGCGGATCTTCGCCTACACCACCCGCGAACCCGTCGGCGTCGTTGCCGCGATCGTCCCGTGGAACTCCCCGCTGCTGATGGCGGCCATGAAGCTGGCCCCCGCGCTGGCGGCCGGCTGCACCGTCATCCTCAAGCCCGCCGAAAACACCCCGCTGACAGCGCTGCGGCTGGGCGAGCTGCTGCTCGACGCCGGCGTCCCGGCCGGCGTCGTGAACATCCTCACCGGATTCGGCGGCGAGGTCGGCTCCGCCCTGTCCACCCACCGCGGGGTGGACAAGGTGGCCTTCACCGGCTCCACCGCCGTCGGCAAGCAGCTGGTCGCGGACGCCCGCGGCAACCTCAAGCGCCTCACCCTGGAACTGGGCGGCAAGTCTCCGGCGATCGTCCTGCCCGACGCCGACCCGGCCACCACCATTTCCGGCGTCGCCCGCGGCATCTTCGACAACGGCGGCCAGGTCTGCGTCGCCGGCTCCCGCATCTACGCGCACCAGGACGTCTACCGCGACGTCGTCGACGGGCTCGCCGCGTACGGCGAGGGCCTGACCCTGGGCCACGGCCTGGACCCGGCCACCGACCTCGGGCCGCTGGTCAGCCGGACGCAGGCGGCGCGCGTGGACTCCTTCATCAAGGACGGCCGCACCGAGGGAGTGGAGGTCGTGACCGGCGGATCCACCGCAGGCTCGGAGGGGACCTTCTACCGTCCCACCGTGCTGACCGGCGTCGGACCGGACTCGCGGATCATGCGCGAGGAGATCTTCGGCCCGGTCGCAATCGTCACCCCCTACGACGATCTGGAGGAGGTCCTCGCCTGGGCCAACGATTCGCCCTACGGGCTCGCCTCCAGCATCTGGACCGACTCGCTCTCCCACGCCCACCGGCTCGCCGCGGACCTGAACGCCGGCACGGTGTGGATCAACTGCCACTCCTACTTCTCCCCGGAACTGCCCAAGGGCGGCCACAAGGAATCCGGCTGGGGCTACGAGAACGGCGCCCCGGGCCTGGAGAACTACCTCGAATCCAAGACCGTCTGCGCCGTCATCTAGCCCGGCCGCTCCCATCCGCTCCCGGACCACCGTCAGGAACGCCATGAAAAAGCTCTCCCTGGGCGTCTTCGAGATGCTCAACCCCAACAACGGCCTGCCCACCCTGTCCCACCCGCAGAACAAGACCGCCACCTGGGACAGCATCGACTACTGGGCCTCGCTGGCCAGGACCCTCGACGACGCCGGCTTCGACTTCCTCTTTTTCGCCGACACGTACGGCTACCCCACCCTCGACGGCACGCTGCCCGACGCCGTCGTCCGCCACGGCATCCAGTTCCCCGGGCTGGACCCGATGCTGATGATCTCCGCCCTGGCCCGCGAAACCCGCCGGCTCGGCTTCGTGGTCACGAGCCCCACCACCGTGGAACGCCCCTACGCCACCGCCCGCCGCTTCGCCAGCCTTGACCAGTACACCGGTGGGCGCATCGGCTGGAACGTGGTCACCGGCAGTTCGCAGGCCACCACCGATGCGCTCTTCGGCCTGGGCGGCGGTGCCACCCACGACTCCCGCTACGACGCCGCCGACGAGTTCGTGGACCTGTGCCTGAACTTCTGGGAGGGCGGCTGGGAGGACGACGCCGTCGTCCGCACCGCCGACGCCTACGCCGACCCGGCCAGGGTGCACCCCACGGTCCATGACGGGACACATTTCAGCGCCCACGGCACCTTCGCGGTGGCCCCGACCCCGCAGCGCACCCCGGTCCTCTTCCAGGCCGGCACCTCCGCCCGCGGCCGCGCCTTCGCCGCCCGCAACGCCGAATGCGTGTTCATCCAGGGCCAGTCCATCGCCCAGGCCGCGCGGGTGGTCGCCGAGATCCGGGCCGAGGCGGTCCGCGCCGGCCGCGACCCCCGATCCATCCGGATCGTCTCCGGCACCACCATCACCGTCGCGCCCACCCCCGCGGAGGCGGCCGGCCGCCGCGCCGCGCTGGAGGCCCAGTACACGCTGGAGGACGCCGCCGTCATGTTCTCCGGCTTCACCGGGGTCAACCTGGTCGGCGTTGACCCGGCCCTGCCGCTGACCGAGGTGGGCGGGCCGTCATCAAGCGCGCCCTCCTCCAACGCGCCCTCTTCAAATCAGGGCCAGACGCTGGTCGACCGCTACGTCCGCCCCGGCGAGCCCATCCCGACGGTCGGCGACGTCCTGGACAGGTTCCGGCTGACCGCGCTGCGCGGCTTCCAGGTCACCGGCACCCCCGACCAGGTCGCCGACGAGCTGGAGGCGATCGCCGAGGGCACCGGCCTGGACGGCTTCATGCTGGAGCCGACCTTCGGCGGCCCCGCGGCCTTCACCGACTTCATCGACCTGGTCCTGCCCCTGCTGCGCGAACGCGGACTGGTCCCGCCCGAGAATCCGGTCCCGCCAGCTGCCGGCGCGGGGGAGGGCCCGACGCCGGCTCCCACCCTGCGCGAACGCCTCACCGGGGGCGGGCCCCGCCTGCCGCAGGCCCACCCGGGCAGCCGCTTCCGCCGCGCGCGGCCCGCCGGACCCGCGACACCCGCACCCGCCGCCGTCGTTCCCGAATGTTCCCCGCCACCTTTTCACTAGTCACCTTTCCCCAGTCACCGACCCGAGAGGCCGTCTGAGCCATGAACCAAGAAGCCGTTGACGCCGTCATCCGCGGCCTGAAGAAGGCCGGGGTGAGCGTCGTCTGCTACCTCCCCGACTCCCTGCTCAAGGAGCTCTACCCGGCGCTGGATGCGGACCCGGACATCCGCACCATCCAGGTCACCAACGAGGGCGAGGGCGCCGCGATCTGCGGCGGCGTGTTCCTCTCCGGCCAGAAGGCCGCGCTGGTCATGGAGAACTCCGGCCTGCGCGCCTCCGTCGAGCACCTGGCCCGGCTGGGCCTGGGCGCCGGGATCCCCGTGGTGATGCTCATGAGCCACCGCGGGGACCTGGGCGAGAACAACTGGTGGGCCATCCCGCACGGCATCACCATGGAGCCGATCCTCGACGCCCTGCGCACCCCGTACCGGATCGTCAAGGAAGCCGACGGGATCGAACGGGCCATCGCGGACTCCTACGCCTGGTCCTACACCGCCTACCACCACTCCGCCGTCGTCCTGTCTGGAGGAATCGTCCGATGATGAAGCGCTACGAATGCATGGAGCGCCTCGGGGCGCGCCTGGCCGAGGAACTGGTCATTCTCTCCCTCGGCGGGGCCGTGGACGAGTGGTACAACGCCGCCCCGCACATGCGCGAGGCCTCCCTGTTCCAGCAGCAGCTCGGCTGCGTCACCGGCGAGGCGTTCGGGCTGGCCGTGGGCCTGCCGCACCGCCGCATCGTCTCCCTCGACACCGACGGCGGCCTGCTGTTCAACCTCGGCATCCTCGCCACCCTGGGCAACGAGCAGCCGGAAAACCTGTTCGTCGTGGTCTGGGACAACGAGTGCTACCAGTCCATCGGCGGCCCCAAGACCCATACCGCCTCCGGGCGGGTGGACCTGGCCGCGATCGCCCAGGGCTGCGGGATCCGCAAGGCGTTCGTGGTGGACAACCTGGAGGACTTCGACGCGCACTGCGAGGCCGGGCTGGCCGCGACGGAGCCGTACGTCGTCATCACCAAGACCGACGGCATCCTGCAGCCGGGCATCAAGCGCAAGCACTCGGACGGGCGCGAGGACAAGTACATCTTCGTCCGCCACGTCGAAAGGACCGAAGGGATCACCATCATGGGGCCAAGCGAGCACAACTGAGGGCCCCCACGACCCCTCCGCAGAACCTCCGGGGCGGCGGGCGCACCCGCCCGCCGCCCCGGAGGCACCCACCGAGAAGGCACCCACCGAAAGGAGGCCGGCGATGCCGGCACCCGCCCACACGCCCGACTCCGCCCCCAGCCGCGCCCCGTCCGCGGGCGAGGCCCGGGAGTTCGACTTCATCGTCGTCGGCGGCGGCTCCGCCGGCTCGGTCATGGCCCGCCGCCTGGCCGAGAACCCCGACGCCACGGTCCTGCTGCTTGAGGCCGGACCGCCCGACGCCGGCGTCGAACCCCTCCAAACCGCCTCCACCTGGGCGGGACTGCTCGGCGGGCCGTACGACTGGGGGTACTCCTACGACCCGGCCCCCGCCGTCGGCCACCGCCGCATCCCCATCCCGCGCGGCAAGGTCCTCGGCGGCTCCAGCAGCATCAACGCGATGCTCTGGTACCGCGGCCACCGCGACGACTACGACCGCTGGGCCGCCGCCGGCGCCACCGGCTGGGACTACGAATCGCTGCTCCCGTACTTCCGCAAGAGCGAGGACTGGCAGGGCGGTGCAAGCCGCTACCGAGGGGCCGGGGGACCGCTGCGCATCGAAACCAGCCCCGACCCGCACCCGGTGGCCGCCGCGCTGCTCACCGGCGCCGCCGAACTGGGCCTGCCGGTCATCGAGGACGCCAACGCCGCATCCAACGAGGGCGCCGCGCTGGCCAACTTCAACGCCGCCACCGGCCCCGACGGCGTGATGCGCCGCGTCAGCACCGCCACCGCCTACCTGGCCCCGGCCGCCGGCTGGCCCAACCTCACCCTCCGCACCGGCACCACGGCCCGGCGCCTGCTGATCGAGGCCGGCCGCGCCACGGGCGTGGAATGCACGCACGACGGCGGCAACACCACGGTCCGCGCGCGGGCCGGCGTCGTGCTCACCCTGGGCGCGATCGACACCCCGCGCCTGCTGATGCTCTCCGGCATCGGGGACGCGGCGCAGCTGCGCGCGGCCGGCATCGAGCCGCTGCTGCACCTGCCCGGCGTCGGGGCCAACCTCCAGGACCATCCGCTGCTGATGGGGGTCAACTTCCGGCTGAAGGAACCGCTGGCCGCGGTGCGGGACAACGGCGGCGGCTCCATGCTCAACTGGCGCAGCACGGCCGCGGACCACCGCCCCGACCTGCACGCGTTCGTGGTCCAGGGCCGCCACGCCAGCCCCGCGCTGGCCGCGAAGTACCGCATCGACGGCGACGTCTGCGCCGTCTCGCCGGGCCTGATGCGCTCCCAGTCCGTCGGGGCGATCCGCCTGCTGGATGCCTCCGGCGCCCTGTCCATCGACCCCAACTATCTGGGCGAGCGGGCCGACCTGGAGGCGCTGGTCGAGTCGCTGGACTGGATGATGGACCTGGCCCTGACCTCCGGCTACGCCGGCCTGGTGGACGGGCCGCTCTCCCCGCCGCGCCGGCTGGGACGGATGGACGCGGTGGCGTTCGTCCGCGAAAGCGTGGACACCTTCTTCCACTGCGCCGGCACCGCAAAGATGGGCACCGGCGAGGACGCCGTGGTCACCCCCGAGCTGGCCGTCCGCGGCATCGACGGGCTCTGGATCGCCGACGCCTCCGTCTTCCCCGAGATCCCCACCTGCAACATCCAGGCCCCGGTGGTCGCCGTCGCCGAGCGCGCCGCCGAACTGGTCCTCGCTTCTGCCCGATAGCCGCCGCCCGCTTACTACCTCCCCGCGGAGGACGCCCGCCGTCGTCCACCGCGGACCTTCCCGAAAGGACCCCCGAACCCCATGAAGAAGACCCTCTGGGCGGCGGATTTCGTCGTCACCATGAACGCGGACCTCGAGATCCTGCCGGACGCCGCCGTCGTCGTGGCCGGACAGGACATTCTGGAGGTCGGCCCCGCCGCGGACCTGGCCGCCCGCCACCCCGACGCGGAACGGATCGAGCTCGCGGACCGGATCCTGATGCCGGGCCTGGTCAACGCCCACCACCACTCCGGCGTGCTGCGCGGGACCGCCGAACACCTGCCGGTCTGGGAGTGGCTGCGCCTGCACATCGACCCCATGCACCGGGTGCTGCGCCCCGAGGAGGCCGAGGCCGCCGCCTGGCTCTGCTACGCCGAGGGGCTGCTGTCCGGCACCACCACCGTGGTGGACATGTGGCGCTTCATGGACGGGGCGGCCCGCGCCGCCAGCGCGCTGGGCAACCGGCTGGTGAGCGTGAACTACGTCGGCGCGCACCCGGACCACGGCTACTTCGACACCCTCGACGACAACGAGCGGATGCTCGAGCAGTGGTCCGGCGCCGCCGATGGGCGCATCGTGCCCTGGGTGGGGCTGGAGCACCCCTTCTACGCCGACGATGCCGGGCAGCGGCGGGCCGTCGCGCTGGCCCGCAAGTACGGGACCGGGCTGTACACGCACTGCAGCGAATCGGAGGCCGAACTGGCGCTCTTCGATGAGCGGTACGGGCTGCGGCCGGCGTTCGCGCTGGAGAGGCTCGGTTTCTTCGAGGCGCCCCGGACGCTGCTGGCCCACGCCGTATGGCTGGACGAGCCGGAGATCGGGCTGCTGGCCGAACACGGCGTCGGCATCTCGCACAACCCGGTCTCCAACATGAAGCTCGCCTCCGGGATG
Source organism: Arthrobacter ginkgonis (assembly GCF_039540195.1). NCBI lineage: Bacteria > Bacillati > Actinomycetota > Actinomycetes > Micrococcales > Micrococcaceae > Arthrobacter > Arthrobacter ginkgonis. Next base: position 178,446 of record NZ_BAABEO010000023.1, read on the forward strand.
GCCCCGGTCGCGGAGATGCTGGCCGCGGGGCTGAACGTGGGCCTGGGCACCGACGGGGAGAAGGAGAACAACAACCTGGACATGTTCGAGGAGATGAAGACCGCCTCGCTGCTGGGCAAGCTGCGCTCCATGGACGCCGCCGCGATGGACTCCTGGACGGTGCTGCGGATGGCCACCGTCGGGGGAGCGGCGGCCCTGGGCCTGGGGGACAGGATCGGGTCGCTGGAACCGGGCAAGCGGGCCGATTTCATCGCCGTGCGCACGGACACCCCGCGCATGGTGCCGCTGATCGGGTCCGGCCCGTACGCGAACATCCACCACAACCTGGTCCACGCCGTGCGCGGCTCGGACGTGGATCTGGTGGTGGTGGACGGCAAGGTGGCGGTCGAGCGTGGCATGCTCGCCGCCGCGGACCTTCCGGAGCTGATCGGGAGGGCGCGGGCCGTGGTGCCCGGGCTCTTCGAGCGCCGCAGCGCCTGGCTGGAGGAGCACGACGACCCCTCCGGGCTCTTCCACGGAGCCCACTGACCCCCTGCGGAACAATGACGCGCAAGTGCGGGTGTCTCGCCGAATCCTGACGCGTAAGTGTGGGTCCGCCACTGAATTCTGACGCGTAAGTGCGGGTTGTCTCCGGAATTGTGTGTTTGAGTTTGGGTAGGACGGCGGGTGTCCCCGTCCGGTGCCCCACCCCAGGATTTTGCTCACTTGCGGACAGCGTTCCCGGGATTTTGCTCGCTTCGAGGCAGTGGGCGGGAGAAAGCGTGCGGTCTGTGGAGCGCCTGGGACCGTGGACGGTGCCCAAGCCGGCACCGCGTGCGGTTTCGGAGCACGACGCCGGCCGCGGGCCGGGGTGGGCGCGTTCCGGAAACGGGGGCCGGTCCCGGAACGGTGCAACGCGGCCCCGAATTCGATGCCAGTTCAATCCCGGTGCGTCGGACTCCTGGCCGACCCGCCGTCGTCGTTCGCTGAAAGGCGGCCGGAAGCTTCCGTGCGCGAAGACCCCGGCGGGGCCGCACTGCGGCGTCAAAATCCTGGAAACACTGCCCGAGAGTGAGCAAGATCCTGAATGCACTGCCCACAAGTGAGCAAAATTCGGGAGGATACCCGCACTTACGCGTCAGGATTCGGGAGAGCACCCGCACTTACGCGTCACAATTCCGGCAGGGGCAGGGGCAGGGGCAGGGGCAGGGGCAGGGGCTAGCTGCGGACGGCGGAGCCTCGGGCGTTGTAGACGACGGCCTGGCCGGAATCGACGAACGCGCGGTAGTCGCGGAAGACCTCCACGGCTTCCTCGCGCAGCACGCCGATGTGGACCTCGATGCCGCGCTCGCGGAACTTCTCCTCCCAATCGTCGCGGATCGGACCCTCGTCGAAGGTGGTCAGCTCCTCCAGTTCGGGGCCGTCGCCGGCGATGACCAGCCGGGTGACCCCGGACCAGAGGGTGGCCCCGTAGCACTGCACGCACGGGCGCCAGTTCACCCAGAGTTCGTGGGCGGGGCCGTCGGCGGCGCCGAGGTCCCACCGGCCCAGCCGCGCCTGGGCCAGCGAGAGTGCCGTGACCTCCGCGTGGGTGGCGGACAGGTTGGAGGCGAGCACCCGGTTCACGCCCACGGACACCACCCGGCCGGTCTCCGACTCGATGACCATGGCCGAGAACGGGCCGCCGCCCCCGTCCCGGAAGTTGCGGGCCGCCAAGCGGTGCAGCACCCGCATGCGCTCCTCGGCGGTGGCCAGGGCCTCGGGTTCACCGGCGAGCTCCTCGAGCACCCAGCCGGGGATGGAGGCGCTGAACTCGGTGGCGAAACGGGACGTGTCCATGGTGCGTGACCTCCTGGGCTGGGGCGGTGCTGCCGGTGTGGGCTGCCTGCTCCGGCCAGACTATGGGGTCAGCGTGTCCGCTGCATTTCCAAATCCCAAACTGGCTGTAACGAATGTTTCCTCGGAGACTGCCCGGGCCCCCAGCGGCAGGGCGGCACGATGGCGGAACGCGTTTACGCATTCGTAACGGTCGGCAATCCGCAGCGAAACATTCGTTCCATAGCGTGGGGTCCACTGAGCCCCTCGCACCGGGCCACCCGTCCCGAGCTCCTAGCCACCAAGGATCGTGAATGACCATGCGCTTCACCACTTCCGTCCCCGTTCCCCGCCGCGCACGCCTCGTGGCCGCCACGTCCGTCCTTGCCGCGTCGGCCCTGGCGTTGAGCGCCTGCGCCGCCGCCTCCTCCACCGAAGCGCCCTCCTCCACGGGCGCCGCGGACTTCGGAACGCTCGACTACAACCAGTCCTGGGTGAAGACCACCGAGTTCGCCGGCGAGTACTTTGCCGATTCGAAGGGCTACTTCAAGGACGCCGGCTTCGGCCAGGTCAACCTGATCTCCGGCGGCCCCAGCGGCACGTCGTCGGAAACCATGGTCCTTGCCGGCAGCGCGCTGGTGGGAACCACCACCCCGATCGCCACGGGATCGATGGTCGCCGAAAGCGACGCCCCGCTGAAGATCATCGGCGCCAAGTTCCAGAAGAACCCCTTCACCGTCTACTCGCTGGCGGAGAACCCCATCAAGACCCCGCAGGACATGGTCGGCAAGCGGATCGGCGTCGCCAGCGGCACCAACGAGGTCCTCTTCGAGGCCCTGCTGGAGGTCAACGGGATCGACCCGACCCAGGTGGAGGCCGTGCCGGTCCAGTTCGACCCCCAGCCGCTGATGAACGGCGAGGTCGACGGGCAGATCGGCTTCCTCACCAACGAATCCATCACCGTGGGCCTGGAGGGCTTCGACGTCGTCAACATGCCCTTCGCCGACAACGGGATGCCCTTCGTGGCGGGTGCCTTCGTCACCACCGAGGAGAACCTCTCCGAGAACCGCGACGCGCTCAAGGCCTTCATGACGGCGGCCATCAAGGGCTGGAAGGACGCGCTGGCGGAGCCCGACGAATCCGCCCGCCTGGCCTACGAGGAATACGGAGCGGACCTGGGCCTGGATCCTGCGAAGGAGAAGAAGCAGGCCGTCGCCCAGAACGAGCTGGTGGTCGCCGGCGAGACGGACGCCAACGGCATCCTCTACATCTCCGACGAACTCGCCCAAGCCAACATCGACGTCCTCAAGGTGGCCGGCTACGACCTCTCCGTGGACGACCTCTTCGACAATTCCCTGCTTGAAGAGGTCTACGCCGAGCACCCGGAGCTGAAGGAGCCGTGAGCATTATGGGAACGGTGGGCGCCGAAGGAACGGTGACCGCCGAAGGAACAGCGGGCGCCGCGGCCACCGACGTGGACCTGCGCTTCCTGCGCCAGGCGATCGGGGTGGCCCAGGAGGCCAAGGACCGCGGCCGCCACCCGTTCGGATCGATCGTGGTGGACGGGGCGGGGACCGTGGTGTCCTCCGCCGGCAACAACTCGATGCCTCCGGAAGGGGACCCCACCCAGCACGCCGAACTGCGCGCCGTCGCCGCGGCCGCCGGACGGCTGTCCCCGGAGCGGATGGCGGAATCCACCCTCTACACCAGCGCCGAGCCGTGCGTGATGTGCACCGGCGCCGCCTACTGGACCGGCGTGGGCCGCATCGTCTACGCGCTCTCCGAGCACCGGTTGCTGGAGCTCACCGGGGACAACCCGGAAAACCCCACCTTCGACCTGCCCTGCCGGGAGGTCATCGCCCGCGGGCAGCGGCACATCGAGGTCCTCGGGCCGCTCCTGGAGGAGGAAGCCGCGGCCCCGCACCTGGGCTTCTGGGACTAGCGCCAAGCCGCTCGTCCCGGCCGGCCCCGCCCCCGTTACCCACCCGTAACGGGCGGGGCCGACCGGTGAAACAAACATTCCATAGGCTCCGAGGCATGACGGACGCCGAGGCCACCCAAGAAACGCGAGTTGATGTGATGACTGCCGAAACCACGGACCTGACAGCGGGCCAGACAAGCGCCGAACCGTTCTTCAGCGGCAGCGGCATCAACCTGTCCGGCCTGGGAAAAACGTTCACGATGGGCCGCAACACGGTCACCGCCCTGGAGGACGCGAACCTGTCCACCAAAAAGGGCTCCTTCCTGTCCCTGCTGGGCCCCTCCGGCTGCGGCAAGTCCACCATCCTGCGGATCCTGGCCGGACTGGAGCGGCCCACCAGCGGCGCGGTCCTGGTGGACGGCAAGACCCCCGAGGACCTGCGCCGCGGCCACGAACTGGGCATCGCCTTCCAGGATTCCGCCCTGCTTCCGTGGCGCAGCGTCTACTCCAACATCAAGCTTCCGCTGGAGGTCGCCGGCCTGCCGGTGGACGAGGACCACATCAACGGCCTGATCGAGCTGGTGGGCCTGAAGGGCTTCGAGAAGGCCAAGCCCGGCCAGCTCTCCGGCGGCATGCGCCAGCGGGTGTCGATCGCCCGCTCCCTGGTGGTCAAGCCCTCCGTCCTGCTGCTCGACGAGCCGTTCGGCGCCCTCGACGACATGACCCGCCAGCGGCTGAACCTGGAGCTGCTGCGAATCTGGACCGAAAAGCCGGCCACCACCCTGATGGTCACCCACGGCATCTCCGAGGCGATCTTCCTCTCCGACGTCGTTGCCGTGATGAGCCCGCGCCCGGGCCGGATCGTGGAGGTCTTCGAGGTCGACCTGCCCCGCCCGCGCACCCCCGAAATGATGCGCACCCCCGAGTTCCACGCCCTGCACGACTACGCGTCCGAACTGCTCTTCGGCAAGCGCGGCGCCGCGGGCCACTAGGCGCCCGGCGCACAACAAGGAGCACGCAATGAGCGCAACCCGCACAGAGACACCCCTGCCGCCCTGGGCCATCGGCCTGCTCGGCGTGGCGCTGACCATCGCCGTCTGGTGGATCGGTTCCCTGACCTTCCTCTCCGGCGTGGGAGCCGCGCCCAACGGCGGGGGCGGCAGCATCCCCACCCCGCTGGCCATCGTCCAGCAGTTCGGCAGCGACGGGTTCGGCTACTACTGGCGCAACGCCAGCGTGACCATGAGCGAGGCCGTCGCCGGCTACCTCTGGGGCAACGCCTTCGCCCTGGTGCTCGCCGGAGCCGTGATGGTCCTTCCGCTGCTGGAGCGCCTGGTCACCCAGTTGGGCGTGATCAGCTACTGCCTTCCGGTGGTCGCGATCGGGCCCATCATCTTCATCGTCCTGGGCCCGCCGTCCACCGGCGAGCCCTCCGGCACCGCCGTGGCCCTGGCCGCGCTGTCCGTCTTCTTCACGACGCTGGTCGGCTCCATCATGGGCCTGAAGGCCGCTGACCAGTCCAGCCTGGACATCGTCAAGGTCTACGGCGGCCGGCGCATCCACCAACTCGCCAAGGTCCAGGCCATCGCCGCGGTCCCTGGCATCCTGAACGCACTGAAGATCGCCGCCCCCGCGGCGTTCCTGGGCGCCGTGCTCGGCGAGTACGTCGGCGGCGTGGACCGCGGGCTCGGCCCGGCCATGGTCAACGCCCAGCAGTCCCTGGAGATCGAGCGCGTCTGGGGCGTTGCCCTGGTCTGCGGCCTGCTGGCAGGGGCCGGCTACCTCGTCTTCGCCCTGATTTCCCGGTTCGCGACCCCCTGGTCCGCCGGCACCACCGAGGGAGGCCGCTAGATGGATGCGCAAAGGCTCCGGGGCCTGGGCCGGACGGCCCTGAACGTCCTCGTCTCGCTGGCCATCGTCCTGATCCTCTGGGTCGTGGCGCTGAAGGTCCTCGACGTCTCCAGCTACATCGGCAAGGGCCCGCTGGACGTCTGGGAGTACCTGATGCTGGAGGAGGACGCCGCGCAGAACCGCGCGGGGCTCCTCTCCGCCCTCGGCCGGACCATGGCGGACGCGGCGATCGGCTTCGTCTGCGGCCTGGTGGTCGCCGTCGCCATCGCCACCCTGTTCACCCTCTTCCGCGGCGTCGAACACGCCATGATGCCGATGGCCATGCTGCTGCGCTCGGTCCCGCTGGTCGCGATGGCCCCCATCATCATCCTGGTCTTCGGCCGCGAAACCGCCGCCGTGGGGGCCATGGGCGGAATCGTCGTCCTGTTCCCGGCCCTGGTCACCATCGTGATGGGGCTGCGCTCGGCCTCCCCGGCCATGCAGGACGTCGTCACCGTCTTCGGCGGCAGCAAGTTCTCCGCCTTCCGCAAGGTCGCGCTGCCCTCCTCGCTGCCGGCGTTCTTCACCGCCCTGCGCATCTCCATCCCGGGCGCGCTCACCGGGGCGCTGCTGGCCGAATGGCTCGCCACCGGCCGGGGGATCGGCTACGAGATCATCTCCTCCGTCTCCCGCGCCCGCTACGACGCAGTCTGGGCCGCCGTGGTCGCCGTGACGCTGTCTTCACTGGTGCTCTACGGGGTGGTCACCGTCATCGAAAACGCCGTGATGCGCCGGATGGGCACGAAGGCGTAGGCCGCACCATGGACATGAACACCATCGAGGAGCGGATCCGCACCACCGACCCCGGCCTGTGGAGGGAAGGCGACGCCTGGCTGGCCGGCGGCACCGTCCTGTTCTCCTACGGCAGCCAGACGCTGCGCCGGCTCCTGGACCTCGGCTCCGCCGGCTGGACCCCGCTGGCGCTCACGGAGGACGGGCTGGAGATCGCCGCGACCTGCACCATCGCCGAGCTGTACGCGTACGGCGACCCGGCGAACCCCGCCCGCGCCGGCCGTCCCGCCCTGGAGCTGATCCGGCAGTGCTGCGAGTCCTTCGTCGCTTCCTTCAAGATCTGGAACATGTCCACGGTCGGCGGGAACATCGCCACCGCCTTGCCCGCAGGCCCCATGGTCTCGCTCACCGCCGCGCTCGACGGCGAAGCGGTCCTGTGGGGGCCGGGCGGATCGGTGCGCACCCTGCCGGTGGCGGACCTGGTCACCGGGGACGGCACCACCGCGCTGGCCCCGGGCGAGCTGATCCGCTCCCTCCAGCTGCCGGCGGCGGCGCTGGCCTCCCGCACCGCCTTCCGCCGCCTCTCGCTGTCCAACCTGGGCCGCTCCGGCGTGCTGCTGATCGGGCGGCACCTGCCCGGCGAAGCGCCCGACGGCGGCATGCGGCTGACGGTCACGGCCTCCACCAAACGGCCCGTCCGGCTGGACGTGCCGGCAGCCTACGACGCCGGCGACCTCGCCGCCGCGCTCGAGGCGGCGATCCCGCCGGAGCTCTACCACGACGACCTGCACGGGCACCCGCGGTGGCGCCGCGACATGACCCACCTGCTGGCCGAGCAGATCCGCCGCGAACTGCGCCCGCACTGAGGCGCCCCCCAAGGAGAACACCCGTGAACCGACCCGCATCCCTGCCCTTCGACACCCGGCCCACCAGCACCCGGCCCGTGGACACCCTCATTACCAACGCCCACGTCGTCGTCGACCGGGACGCCGAGTACCCCGGCGGCTGGATCGCCCTCGCCGGCGGGCGCGTGGCCGCCGTCGGACACTCCCACCAGGCCCCGCCGCCGGCGGGCCGGACCATCGACGCCGGAGGCCGCCTGGTCACCCCGGGCCTGGTCAACACGCACCACCACATGTACCAGAACCTCACCCGCGCCTACGGTCCGGCCATCAACGGCAGCCTCTTCGACTGGCTCACCACCCTCTACCCGCTGTGGGCGGGCCTGGACGAGGAGAACGTGTACCTGTCCACCTACGTGGGCATCGTCGAGCTGCTTATGGGTGGCTGCACCACCTCCAGCGACCACCTGTACGTGCACCCGCGCCCGGGGCTCATCGACGCCCAGGTCACGGCCTCCACCGAGCTGGGCTTCCGCTTCATGGCCACCCGCGGGTCCATGACCCGCTCCGTCGCCGACGGAGGGCTGCCCCCGGAGTCGGTGGTGCAGGACCACGACACGATCATGGCCGACGCCGAGCGCCTGGTCGGAGCCCACCACGACCCCGCGCCCGGGGCGATGACCCGGATCGCGCTGGCCCCCTGCTCGCCGTTCTCCGTGTCCGAGGAGATCATGGTCTCCAGCGCCGAGTTCGCCGAGAAGCACGACGTGCGCCTGCATTCGCACCTGGCCGAGGACCACGACGAGGACACCTACTGCCTGGAGACCTACGGATGCCGGCCGGTCGAGTACTTCGAGCGGGTCGGCTGGGCCTCGGACCGGGCCTGGGTGGCGCACTTCATCTATCCCTCCGACGATGAGGTGGCCCGGCTGGCCTCCGCCGGGGTGGGGGCCGCCCAGTGCCCCAGCTCCAACATGATGATCGGCCAGGGTTCCATGGACGCCATGAGGATGCGCTCGATGGGCCTGACCGTGGGCCTGGGCTGCGACGGCTCCGCCTCCACGGACAGCGCCTCGCTCTGGATGGAAACCCGCAACGCCCTGCTGCTGGGCCGGCTGCGCAACGGGCCGGCCTCCATGCGGGCCCGCGACGCGCTGGACATGGCGACCCGGGGGAGCGCGGCCTGCTTGGGCTGGGACGACGAGATCGGGCACCTGCGCCCCGGGGCCTGCGCCGACCTGGTGGTCTGGGAAACCCACCCCGTCGCGCTCGCCGGGGCGCTGGTGGATCCGGTGGAGGCGTGGCTGCGCACCGGCCCCTCGCGGGCCTGGCACACCCTGGTCGCCGGGCGCGTGCTGGTGGAGGACGGGGAACCCGTCGCCGCGGCCCTGCCCGAAGTCCTGCGCCGCCACCGCGCCGCGGCCGCGGCCATGCAGAACCTCCTCTGAATGCGACGGCGGCGGGCGGCGGAGGCGGGCCCCGGCCGAGGGGAGCCCGGGGAGCCGATGCGGGGACCGCTGCGCCGCCGCGTTAGGCTGGGACAGTATGTTTTGGCACGGACCGCAACCAGCGGCCTCGTACACCCATGGAGTTGAAATGGCACCCCAGTCCAAGCTCGACCAGGTAATCTCCCTCGCCAAGCGGCGCGGCTTCGTATTCCAGGCCGGTGAGATCTACGGCGGTTCACGCTCGGCGTGGGACTACGGACCGCTCGGCACCGAGCTGAAGGAAAACATCAAGCGCGAGTGGTGGCAGACCTTCGTGCGTGGACGCGAGGACATGGTGGGCCTGGACTCCTCCATCATCCTGCCCAAGGCCGTGTGGGAGGCCTCCGGCCACGTCGCCACCTTTACCGATCCGCTGGTCGAGTGCACCTCCTGCCACAAGCGCCACCGCCAGGACCACCTGATCGAGGCGTTCGTCGCCAAGAAGAACCGCGAGCCGCAGGACGGCATGAGCGAGATCCCGTGCCCGGACTGCGGCACCAAGGGCCAGTGGACCGAGCCGCAGCTGTTCTCCGGCCTGGTCAAGACCTTCCTCGGCCCGGTGGACAACGAGGCCGGCCTGCACTACATGCGTCCGGAGACCGCCCAGGGCATCTTCGTGAACTTCAACAACGTGCTCACCGTCTCCCGCAAGAAGCCCCCCTTCGGCATCGGCCAGATCGGCAAGGCATTCCGCAACGAGATCACCCCGGGCAACTTCATCTTCCGCACCCGCGAGTTCGAGCAGATGGAGATCGAGTTCTTCACCGCTCCCGCGGACGCCGACCACTGGTTCAAGGACTGGGTGGAAGGGTGCTGGAACTGGTTCATCGACCTGGGCATCAACCCGGAGAACATGCGCCGCTTCGACGTCCCCGAGGACGAGCGCGCCCACTACTCCGCCGGCACGATCGACTTCGAGTACAAGTTCGGCTTCCAGGGCTCCGAGTGGGGCGAGCTGATGGGCGTGGCCAACCGCACCGACTACGACCTCTCCTCCCACACCAAGGCCTCCGGCACCGACCTGTCCTTCTTCAACCAGGCCACCGGCGAGCGCTTCACCCCGTACGTGATCGAGCCGTCCTTCGGCCTGACCCGCTCCATGATGGCGTTCCTGGTGGACGCCTACGTCGAGGACGAGGCCCCGAACGCGAAGGGCGGCGTGGACAAGCGCACCGTCCTGCGCCTTGACCCGCGCCTGGCTCCGGTCAAGGCCGCGGTGCTGCCGCTGAGCCGCAACGAGGAACTCTCCCCGAAGGCCAAGGAGTTGGCCAACCGGCTGCGCAAGCACTGGAACATCGAGTTCGACGACGCCGGGGCGATCGGCCGCCGCTACCGCCGCCAGGACGAGATCGGCACGCCGTTCTGCATCACGGTGGACTTCGACACCCTCGAGGACAACGCCGTGACCATCCGCGAACGCGACACCATGTCCCAGGAGCGCGTCTCCCTGGACAAGGTCGAGTCCTACCTGGCCGCCCGCCTGATCGGCGCCTAGGAAAAAGGCGCGGCCCCGGTCACCCCAGCATTCCCGAAGGCCGAGCCTGCCGAGACCTCCTCGGCAGGCTCGGTCCGTTTCAGCCCCCAACATGTTTGGAGACACCATGAGCAACCTGACCTACCGCCCCTGGCAGGACGGCGACGACCTCGCCCTGCTGCAGCTGTGGGGAGACCCGGCCACCCCGCAGGCGCACATCGACCGCACCATGCTGCGCGCCTCCAGCGAGGACCCGTGGGCCCGCTGCGTGGTGGGCGAGGACCTCGGCGTGCCGGTCGCGGCCGCCGTCGTCTTCGAATCCAGCCTGCACCCGGACCGGCTCTGGTTCTACGCCGAGGTCGCCCCCGAGCACCGCCGCCAGGGCATCGCCACCGAGATGGCGAACCTGCTGCGCGCGGAGGTCCCGCCGTCGGGCGTGACCGCGCTGAAGTCCCGGTACACGTTCGCCGCCGGGGTGGACGACGGCGGCGCGGCCGCCGGCTTCGCCGCGTCGCTGGGCCAGGCGCCGATCCAGCGCGCCCGCGACGTGGTGGTGGAACCGGAGTCGCTGAAGCTGCCGGTGTTCGACGACGACGGCCTCACCCTGGAGGCGGCCGCGACCGGCTCGGTGGAGCTGACCCGGCTGGTGGCCGACTACTACAACGCCCTGCACGGGTGGGACCGCGCGGAGATGACGCTGGGCCGGGCCCAGGCCATGCTGCTGGGCGACTCCACCGGAGCCAAGGGCGCGGTGGTGCTGCGCGACAAGCCCAAGGACAAGGGCGGGAAGATCCTCTCCTTTGCGCTCAGCTACGAGCCGGCGCGCGTGGATGCCCCGGCCGACGTGCTGCTGGGCTGGGATCCGGCGCTGCCGGAGGCCGAGGCCCGCGAGGCCGTGCGCGGCCTGCTGGCGATGCTGGTCCACCAGTACCCGGTCAAGCTGGAGGTGGACGACTCGATGGTTCCGCTGGCCCAGCTGGTGGACGAGCTGGTCGCCGCCGGACAGGCGACGGTGGTCACCACGACCACCATCGTCGCCACCGCCTAGGGGCGGGCGCGTGGGACACGGCCACGCCCATGGCCACGCCCATGATGGCCACGGCGCGCCGGCGCTGGATCCCCTCCAGCGCCGCCGGGCCCGGGCCATCCTCGCCGCGATCCTGCTGCCGGTGGCCCTGGCCACGTGCCTGGGCATGGCGCTGCTCTGGCCGGCTTCGGGGGCGGACAGGGTCACCCTGAACGACCCGTACTCGACGGCGTCCGGCGTCGTCTTCGCCACCGGCACCGTCCAGCGCACGGTGACCGAAACCTGCCCCTCGTCCGGGAACACCGCGGCCGCCGGCGGCACCCCGCAGCAGTGCGAGGTCTCCTACGTCCTGCCCTCCGCGGGCGGCACCGCCATCCCGGTGGAGGTCCCCCCGGAGATCGTCGCCGCGCGCGGGGTCCAGGCCGGGGACACCGTGCGCTACCTGGACCTGAGCGGGGCGGACACCGGCTCGGCGGCGCCCTACGTGTTCGTCGACTTCGTGCGCACCGCCCCGATCCTGCTCCTGGCGGTGGTCTACGCGGCGGTGGTGTGCATGGTGGCGCGCTGGCGCGGATTCCGCGCCCTGCTGGGACTCGTGGGAGCGTACGCGGTGCTGTCGGCCTTTATGCTGCCGGCCCTGGTGGAGGGCAAGCCCCCGCTGCTGGTGGGACTGGTGGGGTCCACGGTGATCATGATCGCGGTCCTGTACTTCGCCCACGGCTTCTCCGCAAGGACCTCCACGGCCCTGATCGGCACCCTCTTCGGGCTGGCCGTCACCGCCCTGCTGGCCGCGTGGGCCACCGACGCCGCCTACCTGACCGGCGTCGGGGACGACACCGCCTACGCCCTAATCAACGGGGTGCCCCAGCTGCAGCTGTCCGGGGTGATCCTGTGCGGGCTGCTGGTGGCCGGGCTGGGCGTGCTCAACGACGTCACCATCACGCAGTCCTCCGCGGTGTGGGAACTGGCCGAGCTGTCCCCGAACTCCAGCGCGCGCGAGCTGTTCGGCTCCGCCATGCGCATCGGCCGCGACCACATCGCCTCCACCGTCTACACGATCGCGTTCGCCTACGCCGGCGCCGCGCTGCCGGTGCTGATCCTGGTGGGCCTGTACGACCGCTCGCTGCTGGATTCCCTCACCTCGGGGGAACTCGCCGAGGAGGTGGTGCGCACCCTGGTCGGTTCGATCGGCCTGGTGCTGGCGATTCCGGTCACCACGGCGGTCGCCGTGGCCGTGGTCAAGGCCGTGGGGCCAGGCACCGGGAAGGGCAACGGCAGGGGCGCTTCCGGGGGACGGCGCAGCGCCGGGCGCGCGCCGGTGCCGGTGCCCGAGGTCCACCGCGGGGCCTGAGCCCGACGCCGGCCGCCGTGCCTGTGGGATGGGCCTGGGGGCGGGCCGCTACGGCTGGCCCTTCCAGCCCAGGTCGTGGGCGACGCGCGCCAGCTTCGCCATCAGGTCGCTGCAGTAGTCGATGCCGAACTGGCTGGGCAGGGCGAAGAGCACGTAGTCGGCGGCGCCGACGGCGTCGTCCTCGGCCAGGCGGTCCGCGACCTCCGCGGGCGGGCCGGTGATGGCGGGCCCGGAACGCGCCGGCCCGCCATCGAGGCGCCCGACCGTGTCCTCGGTTTCGCGCAGCTGCCCGATGACGCGGTTGTCGTCCCCGTTGACCAGCGGGAACACCGTGCGCACCACCGCGGCCTGCCCGCCGGTGTCCAGCCCCGACGCGGCGTACGCCTCCCGGTAGGCCGTGATCTGGTCCGCCTGCTGAATGTGAAACGGGCGCCCGTCATCCTGAAGCATGAGCGTGGAACTGACCATGTTCATGCCTTCGGTCCCGGCGAACACCCCGCCGGCCCGCGACCCGGCACCCCACCAGATCCGGTGTTCCAGTCCCGGGGACAGTGGCGCCACCGGCAGCCGGGCCGGCGTCCCGTGGGTCATCAGCGGGTTGGACACCGCCACGCCCGCGCCGGAAATGGCCTTGCGGAACAGGGCGGCCCGCTCCCGGGCCACCTCGGACCAGGTCTGGCCCTCCTCCAGGAAATACCCGAACCGTTCCTGCCCGTCCGCCGCCTCCTCCGGGGAGCCGCGCCCGATGCCCAGCTGCAGCCGGCCCGGCCCCGAGGAGCCCCGGCTGAGCTGGTCGACGATGCCGGCCTCCTCGGCCATGTACAGGGGGTTTTCGTAGCGCAGGTCCACTACGGCCGTGCCCACGTCGATCCGGGTGGTCCGTGCCGCCATGGCCGCCAGCAGGGGGAACGGGGCAGAGAGCGAGTGGGAGAAGTGGTGCACCCGCACCCAGGCGCCGTCGAACCCGTGCCGTTCCGCCGCGACGGCCAGCGCCACCGTCTGGCGCACCGACTCGCCGCCGTCGGGCACCCGCGCCCGCGGGGCGTCGCTCCAGTGGCCGAAGGACAGGAAACCGATCTTCTTCATGGCCGCACATCCTTTCAGGCTTGATCCTCCCGCACCCGGGCCCGCCGCGGTAGGCCGCCGCGGCCGTCCCGCCGCCGTCGTACCCGGCCGTACCGGGCCGTACCCTGGCGGTTCAGCGCACCAGCGCGGCGAGGCCGGGGTAGTCGACCACAATTCCGTCGTGGTCGACGGTGAGTTCGGCGGAAAACCCGCCGTCCCCCGAGCGGGAATCGGCAGAGCGGAACTCGACCTTGCCGTTGCCGAGCCCCCGGTACATCTGGCGGCTGGGCAGCACCCGCAGGCTGGGGACTTCGACCCATGCCATGGTCAGCGCCGGCGTGCTCCCGGCCCCGGTGTGCAGCCCGAACCGGCGGATCGGCATGGTGTTGGTCAGCGGGCACAGTCCCAGGTCGCAGTCGAGGGCATCCGCCAGGGCTTCCGGCTCCGCAAGGCCCGGCGCCGGAAGCCCTGCATTGCCGCCGGCCGTCGCCGTCGCCGACCACCCGTCCACGCCGCGGCGCAGTTCCAGGCTGCGGAACCAGCCGTCGCCGTTCACGGCCACCGCCAGCGTGCGGGTCGCCCATTCTGTCCCGGTGGCCAGGTCTGTCCCGGTGGTGAGGGCCCAACTGGAGGAGTGCCGGGAGGTAAGGGAGGTCCCGTGGGCCCTGAGCCGCTCCCCCTCGAAGTGCGCCACGGCGGTGTCGAGGCGGCCCGGATCGTCCGTGCCCCGCCAGATGTAGGTCTCCGCAGATGCGTTTGGCCGCATGGATCCACCCTAGGGGCACGGGCCCGTCCCGGAAACCGTCCCGGCAATTGGGCCGGCAATTGGGCCGGCACTTGGTCAGGGGGCTCCGCCGGGAGGGGCGGGGCGCTCCGCGGAGACCGGTTTCCACAGGGCGCGCCGCGCGATTTGCCGACCTTTGAGACAATGGAGGGGTGACCGTTAGCGCCCCCGAATCCTCCGCCCCCGCGAAACTCGAGCTGCCCCCGCTGAAGCTGGGCAACCTGACCATCGACGTGCCCGTGGTGCTGGCGCCCATGGCGGGCATCACCAACAAGGCCTTCCGCCGACTCTGCCGCGAGTACGGCGGGGGCCTCTACGTGGCGGAGATGGTCACCTCCCGGGCCCTCGTGGAGCGCAACAAGGAATCGATGCGCATCATCTCCCACGACGAGGACGAAAAAGTGCGCTCCGTCCAGCTCTATGGCGTGGACCCGAAGACCGTCGGGGCGGCGGTGCGCCTGCTGGTCGAGGAGGACCGCGCCGACCACATCGACCTGAACTTCGGCTGCCCGGTCCCCAAGGTCACCCGCAGGGGCGGCGGCTCGGCACTGCCGTGGAAGACGGAGCTGTTTCGCTCCATCATCAAGGCGGCCACCACGGAAACGGCCAAGGGCGGGATCCCGCTGACCATCAAGATGCGCAAGGGCATCGACGAGGACCACCTCACGTTCCTCGACTCGGCCCGGATCGCGCGCGACCACGGAGTGGCCGCGGTGACGCTGCACGGGCGCACCACCAGCCAGTTCTACTCCGGGCAGGCCGACTGGAACGCCATCGCCGAACTGCGCGAGGCCCTTCCGGACGTGCCGGTGCTCGGCAACGGCGACATCTGGAGCGCCGAGGACGCGCTGCGCATGGTCGAACAGACCGGCGTCGACGGCGTGGTCATCGGCCGCGGCTGCCAGGGCCGTCCGTGGCTGTTCGGGGACCTGCAGGCCGCCTTCGAGGGCAGCGGAACCCGCTACCGTCCGGGGCTGGGCAAGGTCGCCGAAACCTTTTACCGGCACGCCGAGCTGCTGTGCGACTACTTCGGCGACGAGGGGCAGGCGCTGCGCGACATCCGCAAGCATGTGGCCTGGTACTTCAAGGGCTACACCGTTGGCGGGGAACTGCGTGCCGCCCTGGCCGCGGTCCCCACGCTCGAGGTGTTGCGCGGGCTGCTGGACCAGCTGGACCACGCCGCTCCCTACCCGGGACCGGACGCCGAGGGCCCGCGCGGCCGCGCCGGCTCCCCGAAGCGCCCGGCGCTGCCGGATGGCTGGCTCACCAGCCGCGACATGGACGAGAACCACAAGGCGATGATCGCCGCCGCCGAGCTGGACGTCTCCGGCGGATAGGGAGCCGATGAACGGACCACTGATGAATGGACCCCTGGGAGAACCCCGGACCGCATCCCCGGACACCAGGGCCAAGGTGATCCCCGGCTACACCTCCTACGACGAGGAGCGCTGGGTCCCGGAACCGCCGAAGAAGCCGTACCGGACCAGCTTCGAGCGCGACCGCGCCCGCGTGCTGCACTCCTCGGCGCTGCGCCGGCTGGGGGCCAAGACGCAGGTCGTGGCCCCGTACTCGGACGACTTCGTGCGCACCCGGCTGACCCACTCGCTGGAGGTCGCGCAGGTGGGCCGCGAACTCGGCGCCACGCTGGGCTGCGACCCGGACGTGGTGGACACCGCCTGCCTGTCCCACGACCTGGGCCACCCTCCCTTCGGCCACAACGGCGAAAAGGCCTTGGACGAACTGGCCAAGGACATCGGGGGGTTCGAGGGCAACGCGCAGACGCTGCGCCTGCTGACCCGGCTGGAAACCAAGACCTTCCGCCACAACGGCAGCTCCGCGGGGCTGAACCTGACCCGGGCGACGCTGGACGCGGCGTGCAAATACCCGTGGCTGCGCGCGGATGCCCCGCTGAACGGCACCGGCGAGCCGACCAGGAAGTTCGGCGTCTACGAGGACGACCTTCCGGTGTTCTCCTGGTTGCGCTCAGGGAACGACGACGGCCGGTTCGGTCCGCGGCCGGAAGCGCGCCAGAAATGCGTGGAGGCCCAGGTCATGGACCTGGCCGACGACATCTCCTACTCCGTGCACGACGTCGAGGACGCGATCGTGGCCGGCCGCTTCCAGCTGCGCTGGGTCAAGGACCCGGACCAACGCGCCCGCGTCATCGACTGCACCCGGCGCTGGTACCTGCCGGGGGAGGCGGACGAGACCATCGACCTGGCCCTGCGCCGGCTGGAGACCACCGAGGAATGGGTGCCGCATGCGGACGGGTCCCGCCGGTCCATGGCCGCGCTGAAGGACATGACCAGCCAGTTCATCGGCCGGTTCTGCCAATCGGCGCTGGACGCCACCCGCGCCGAGTACGGGACCGAGCCGCTGACCCGGTTCAACGGGAACCTGATCGTCCCGCTGGCGACCGAGCATGAGATCGCCGCGATGAAGGGCCTCGCCGCCGCGTACGTCATGACCTCCGACGAGCGCCAGCCGGTCTACCAGCGCCAGCGCGACGTCTTGGCCGAACTGGTGGGGCTGCTGGAGGAGACGGGGGACCGCTACCTGGAGCCGCTGTTCGCCGCGGACTGGCGCGACGCCCGCGACGACGCCGGCAAGCTGCGCGTGGTCATCGACCAGGTCGCCTCGCTCACCGACGCCTCCGCGCTGGAATGGCACGCCACCCTGGTCCAGGGGCACTCCTTCAGCACCGACCGCTTCTGAGCCCCGCCCATCTCCCCGGTCCTAGTTGACGGGGCCGCGGATGGGTCCCAGGAGTTGGCGGGCGCTGGCCCGGGCGATTCCGGGCACCGACAGCACGCGCAGCGCGAAGCGGCGATCGAGCAGATTCATCCGGGTCCGGGGGACGGCCTTGTGGGCATACCGCTTGACCAGCCGTTGCGGCCCCCGCACCGTCGGCCGCCAGCGGCGTTCGAACTCCGCCAGGGCGCCGGGCACCTGTTCGGGAGCCCTGGTCCGTGCCAGGGCGGCACCGAGGAACGCGCCCCCGGCCAGAGCCAGGCCGGCCTCCTGGCTGGAGACGAACGACACGGCGCAGGCGGCATCGCCGATGAGCACCACGCGGCCGGTGCTCCAGCGGGGGAGTTCGACGACGGCGGCCGCCACCGCCTCGGGTTCGCCCGCGGAGGCGGGGCCCAACGCCGTGGGATCTGGTGCTGTGGAATCCGGAACCGCGGGCTGGTGAAGGGCCGGGGACTTTTGGAGAAGACCCAGAAGGCTGTCCGTCGCCGGAGCCAGACCGGTGAAGGCGTCCAGGAACGTGCCAGCGTCCGTGTCGGGGCGCCCTGGGCGGGCGGCAGCCGCGGAATGTTCGATGAACGCCCCCATCGCACGGCCGTCGGGCAGCCCGCACAGCTGCACGGTTCGGCCGATGCCGTCGGCCACCAGTCCCCGTCCGCGCAGTTCCTGCACCAATCCGGGTGCGTGCACCGAGACGTCCGCCACCCGCAACCCGAGGTCGCGGACGCACTCCGCATCCGGGCCGAAGAAGGTCCGGCGCACCGCGGAACCCAGCCCGTCGGCCCCAACCAGGACATCCGCCCGCACGCAACCGCCATCCGGCAGCCACGCGGCGGTGCCGCCGTCGTCCGCCTCCAGCCGTTCGGGCGCGCACCCGCGCCGCAGGCGGACGGTGGGCGGCAGCGCATCCTCTAGCAGCGCTTCGAGGTCGGCCGCTGGCAGGCTGAGGTGCCGTCCGCCGAAGGCGCCGTAGAAGCGGGCCGTGGGGTAGCCCGGCCCGGGCCTGCCGTCCGGGTGTTGCAGTTCGATCCGAAACGGCGTGCTCGATCGGGCCGAGGCGGCCGGCAGCAGTCCGATGGCCTCGAGCGCGTCGTAGCCGGCGCCGAACAGGTCGGCCATCCCCTGGTGCTCCGGCCGCTGCGTGCGCGCCTCCAGGATCTCCACTTCCCAGCCGCCGCGGGCCAATGCTCCCGCCGCGGCGAGCCCTGCGATTCCCGCGCCAATGACCAGTGCCCTCATGGTGTGACCAGTGCCCTCATGGTTTCCGAGTCTTCCACAGGTGCCCGGGCCGTTCCGGGAGGTGCGCACCGATGGCAGGGGGCCGGAGACGGTTTGGAGGCCGGGACTAGAATTGAGGCCATGGCCGGACTGATCAAACGCGAAGACATCGACGAGGTCCGGGCACGCACCGACATCAAGGAAGTCGTCGACGGCTACGTCACGCTGCGATCGGCCGGGGTCGGCTCCTACAAGGGACTGTGCCCCTTCCACGACGAACGCAGCCCCTCCTTCCACGTCCGCCCGCAGGTCGGGACCTACCACTGCTTCGGCTGCGGGGAGAGCGGCGACGTCATCTCCTTCGTGCAGAAGATGGACCACTCCACGTTCAGCGAGACGGTGGAGCGCCTGGCCGCGCGCATCGGCTACGAACTGCGCTACGAGGACGGCGGGCAGGGCCCCAACAAGCAGGAGGTCGGCCGCCGCCAGCGGCTGCTGGACGCGCACAAGCTCGCCGAGGAGTTCTTCCGCGAGCAGCTCGCCTCCGTCGAGGCGCAGACCGGCCGCCAGTTCCTGACCGAGCGCGGCTTCGACGAGGACGCCTCGGCCCACTTCGGCGTCGGCTACGCCCCCAAGGGCTGGGACGGGCTGCTCAAGCACCTGCGCAACAAGGGCTTCCGCGACGACGAGCTGAAGCTGACCGGCATGTTCTCCGAGGGCAACCGCGGCATCTACGACCGGTTCCGCGCCCGCCTTATCTGGCCCATCCGCGACCTGACCGGGGCCACGATCGGTTTCGGGGCCCGCAAGCTGTTCGAGGACGACCAGGGCCCCAAGTACCTGAACACCCCCGAGACCCAGCTCTACAAGAAGTCGCAGGTCCTGTACGGCGTGGACCTGGCCAAGCGGGAGATCACCAAGAACCGCCAGATCATCGTGGTGGAGGGCTACACCGACGTGATGGCCTGCCACCTCTCCGGCGTCGGCACCGCCGTGGCCACCTGCGGCACCGCCTTCGGTGCGGACCACATCAAGATCGCTCGCCGGCTCCTCCAGGACGACGGCACCGGAGGCGAAGTGGTGTTCACCTTCGACGGCGACGCCGCCGGCCAGAAGGCGGCGCTGCGTGCCTTCGAGGAGGACCAGCGCTTCATCGCGCAGACCTACGTCGCGGTCGAGCCCAGCGGCGCCGACCCCTGCGAGCTGCGCCAGCACCGCGGGCCGGAGGCGGTCAAGGAACTGATTGCCGCCAAGCGCCCGCTCTTCGAGTTCGCGATCCGCGTGGGCCTGAAGAGGTTCGACCTCAACACCGTCGAGGGCCGCGTCCAGGCGCTGCGGGCGTCCGCGCCGATCATCGCCGGGATCCGTGATTCGGCCATGCGCCCTGCCTACGCGCGCGAACTGGCCGGCTGGCTGGGCATGGACATGGACGAGGTCCACCGCGCGGTCGGCGCGGCCGTCAAGCGCGCCCGCGGGGAGGCCGGCCACGGCGGTACCCCCGGGAACGGCAGGGCCGGGGGGACCGGTGGATCCTCCGGCCCCCGGCGGTTCGATGCGCCCGTTGCCCATGGCAATCAAGGAAGCCAGGGCAACCAAGGAAGCCAGGGCGGCCAGGGGCGGCCGGGAAGCCACGGGGCGGCCGGCGGCCGGACGCGCGGGGGCGCCGGCGTCGCGCTCCGGGAGGGCCAGGCCGGCGACCGGCACGGCGATACCCAGTTCCGCGATGCCCCATACGGCGACGCGGCCCACGCCGACGGTGCGCAGGAGCCGCCCCGGCCCGTCTTCCAGCGTCCGGACCCGCGCGATCCGGTCGCGCGCATGGAACGCGAATCGCTCGAGGTGGTCCTGCAGCAGCCCGGCATGCTGACGGGTGAGCAGTGGCAGGCCTTCTACGCGGCCCGGTTCGTGCAGCCCGTGCACGCTGCGGTGCACGACGGCGTGCGGGCCGCCGGCGCCGCCGGTGCCACCCCGTCCCAGTGGGTGGAGTCGATCCGGCAGCAGGTGCCGGAGGAACTGCGTGCATTCGTGTCCGAGCTGGCGGTGATGCCGCTGCCGGCCAATAGCATGGAGGCGCTCACCCGCTACTGCCGGGACATCATGAACCGGCTCTTCGAGCTGCAGATCAACCACCGCAAGGCGGAGAAGATGGGCCAGCTGCAGCGTATGGAACCCTCCGCCGACCCGGAGCTTTTCCAGGCCATCAACCGGGAATTGCTGGAACTGGAGCTGCAGCGGCGGGCGCTGCGCGAGGAGTAGGACCGCCGATTTCGCATTGGGGCGCATCGTTGTGTACAGTTTCATGCGTTGCCTTCCCCCGTAGCTCAATTGGCAGAGCATTCGACTGTTAATCGAAGGGTTACTGGTTCGAGTCCAGTCGGGGGAGCTTTCGGAAAGGTCCCGCACCGTACGGTGCGGGGCCTTTCTTCGTCTGCGCCCCTTTTTGCTTGGGTCCCCGGGCGTGACGGTCACGGGGCAGGGATTCGCGTCGTGGGAGAGTCCCCGGGCCGGAGAAACCGCGAGGCGCGGGGCCATTCCGTCCGGGCGCTGGCGGGCCGGGCGGTCGGCGCCCGGCCCCGATTTCGGGATTCGGCAAGTTTCCTGATACAGTTCTTATCGCTTCATTCCCCCGTAGCTCAATTGGCAGAGCATTCGACTGTTAATCGAAGGGTTACTGGTTCGAGTCCAGTCGGGGGAGCCAAGGCAAGGAATCCCGTCCCCGGTGGGGGCGGGATTCCTTGCGTTCGGGGCGTTTTTCGGCGAGGCTCGGGCGGTCCCCGAGGGGCCGGGAGGGTGGCAGGCTTCGGCGTGTCCAGCGTGGCACTTTCCCCGGTGGTCTTCGGCGGATCGGTCGATGGTAATTTGGGGTGTGGCGGCCCGCCCGGGTCGGCAGAAGATGGAGGCTGACCATGGCAGAAACCGGACCGGACCGGCTCGACGCGTCGATCGCAGGGTCCCCCTCGTCCCTGATCGACCAAGCACGGCTGGCCTCCCGGCTGCTGCCCAGCCAGCTCAGCGACGAACTTCAGCTGGCCAGTGCCCAGCTCAAGGTCAAGGGCGTCAAGGTTGGTGTTGTGGCCGGCCTGGCCATCGGCGCGCTGGTGTTCGTGTGCTTTATGGTGGTCGCGCTGCTCGTGGCCGCGATCATGGGCGTTGCCACGGTGATGCCGGCCTGGCTGTCCGCGCTGCTTTTCGCGGCCCTGTACCTGCTGATCGGCGGCATCCTGGCCCTGGTGGCCGTCGCCCGCTTCAACCGGGCCAAGCCGCTGCTGCCGGACGACGCCATCCGCGGCCTGCGCTACGACCTTGGCGTGATCCGCGAAGGCACGGCGTTCGACCCGGCCACCTTGGACGTGCCCAAGCCGCCGAAGGAGGAGCAGCCGGCCCTGGAGGCACCGAAGCCGGAACCGGTGCCCTACGAGGAACTGCTGCGCCGCTCCGCTGCCCGCCGCCACCAGATGGCCCGGCTGCGCGACGACCTCGGCGTCAAGCTCGACGTCAAGACCCAGGCCAAGCACGGTTTGCACAAGGCGTCCAGCGCCGCGGAGGCGGGCCTCGACCGCGCCGCCGCCACGTTGGGCCAGACCGGGCAGAACGCGGGCAAGGCCCTGCGCGAGCGGTGGCAGCCCCTGGCGGTCATGGCCGCCTCGCTGGCCGCCCTCGCGGTTTTCCTTCGCAAGCTCCTGCGTCCCTAGGGGCCGGGCCACCCGGCGTCGGGCGGCCCGGCCGGCGTGAACGGGCGCCCGGGCGGCCACTGCACCTCGGACCAGCCCTACGGCCACCCGCCACAAACTCATACACGGGCCGGCGCGCAGCGCCGGCCCGGCACGTGCCCGGCACCCGCAAAGGGGCCGGCGTCGTGCACCATGGTTAGACGGCATGTACGCCGCGCCCGAGCGAACGGAAGGGGGACGCCGTGCGGATCTTCGGAGCGGGACACCGCGACGACATCGAGTACCGCGTGCTCGATACGTTCTGGACGGTTCCGAACCTCATCACCGTGCTGCGCTTCCTGCTGGTGCCGCTGTTCGTATGGCTGGTGGCGGCCGCGTACTACGGGTGGGCGACGGCGGTGCTCGCCTTCCTCGGATCCACCGACTGGGTCGACGGGTACGTCGCGCGGCGGTTCAACCAGATCTCGACGGTCGGCATGTGGCTGGACCCGCTGGCCGACCGGGCGTCGCTGATCGCGGTTGCCGTGACGATCGTGCTGGCCGGACTGGCGCCCGCGTGGCTGGTGTACGCGATCGTCATCCCGGACCTCGTGCTGATCGTCAACTCCCTCATCCTGTTCCGGGGCAGTCCCGACCTGCCCGTCAGCAGGCTGGGCAAGATCCGCACCGCGATGCTGCTTGTCGGCACGCCCCTGCTGCTTTTCGGCCAGGTCGAGAGCGTCGCGCGCGAACAGATAGACCTTGTTGCCACCGTGGTTCTGGCCGTGGCCTGCGTGCTGCATGTCATCGCCGCCGTCCAGTACCTCGTCCAGGCCCGGAAGAAGGCCAAGGCCGTGGACGCCGGAGAAGCATGCCCTGGGTAGCGGTATGTTGCGCCATCGCAGCAGCCTTCTTCCTGGCCTTCGGGACGCAGCGCCAGAGCAGCGCTGTGCGCTCCGCCAGTGGCGGACTGAACGTCAGTTCGCGCGGCATGATGCGGCTCTTGGGCAACCGGCGCTGGGTCTTCGGCCTGTCGCTGATGGGGATCGGGATGGTGCTGAACGTGTACGCGCTGGCGCACGCCCCGCTCACCGTGGTCCAGCCGATCGGCGCGATCGCGCTGGTCATCACCACCGTGGTCAACTCCCGGGACCAGAACATCCGGATCAACCGGCCCACCGTCCTGGCAATCATCGCCTGCATGGCGGGCAGCATCGGCTTCGTGGTGCTGGCCATCAACGTCACGGCCCCCAACCACCAGGTGAGCCGCGGGCAGGAACTGGTGATCGTCCTCCTGCTGGCCCTCGCCGTCCTGGTCTTTGGTGGCCTGGAGGTGGTTTTCCGCCACCGCCTGAAGGCGATTTTCCACATCCTCGGCGCCGGCGTGCTGTTCGGCTTCGTGGCGGTCCTGGTGCGCACCATCTCCGTGGCTCTCATGGACCCCAACGGGCAGTTCCTGGCCAACCTGTCCTGGTACACCGTCGTGGCCATTGCCGTGGCCGGGCTGCTCGGGACGTACTTCGTGCAGAACGCCTACTCCAGTGGCCCGCCGGACCTGGTGATCGCCGGGCTGACCGTCATCGATCCGATGGTGGGCATCGCGATCGGCATCGGAATCCTTGGCGAACTGCGGCCCGACGTGCACCCCGTGATCGCGATCTCCATGGCTGCCGCCGCCTTGGTTGCTATCGTGGGTGTCGTTGCCTTGTCCCGGCACCATCCCGACGTGCTCACGCGGCAGCGGGAACAGCGGCACGACCACGAGGTCTCCGGGGGATAGGGCAGGACCCCACCTCGCGGTCCGCGGCCGCCTGCGGCCACACAGACAACAACAAGGAGCCTCCAGCACGTGACCGGTGAGAAACCACTGAAGATCCTGATCGCCGCGGACACCTACCCGCCCGACGTCAACGGTGCCTCCGTCTTCTGCCACCGGCTGGCCACGGCCATGGCCAAGCGCGGCCACGAGGTCCACGTCGTTGCGGCGAGCAACATCCCCGGCCCCGGCTTCACCCTGGCGCAGCCGGAAGCCATGGTCCACCGGCTGAAGTCCCACGCCGCGCCCACGCACGAGACCTACCGGGTCTGCCTTCCCCACACTGCGAACAAGGCGGTGGCCCGCCTCCTCGACGAACTCCAGCCGGACGTGGTCCACGCCCAATGCCACTACATGGTGGGGCAGGCGGCGCTGACGGGGGCCCGCCGCCGCGGCATCCGCACCGTCGCCACCAACCACTTCATGCCGGAGAACCTGGATCCGTTCCTGCCCTTCCCCGGCTGGTTCAAGCGGGTCATTGCGCGCAACTCCTGGCGGGACATGGGCCGGATCATGGGCAAGGCGGACGTGGTGACCACCCCCACGCCCCTGGCCGCCCGCGCCATGATGAGCCACGCCCGGCTGGACAAGGTCCTCCCGCTGTCCAACGGCATCGACTCCGGCCACTACGAGTCGGGCCCGGGGGAGACCGTGGACAAGCCGGACCGGCCGACCGTCCTGTTTGTCGGCCGCTTGGCGGTGGAAAAGAACATCGATGTGCTCATCAGGGCGCTGGGCCGCATGACTGCGAGCCCCCAGGCCCATTTGGAGGTCATTGGCGGCGGCGAGCAGCGCGAACCGCTCGAACGGCTGGCCGCCGGGCTGGGCCTGGCCGGCCGTGTGCACTTCCGCGGCCACGTCGACGACGACGAGTTGCGCCGCGCCTACCTGCGCAGCGACGTCTTCTGCCAGCCCGGCACCGCCGAGCTGCAGTCCTTGGTCACGCTGGAGGCCCTGTCCGCCTCCAAGCCGGTGGTGCTGGCGGATGCGATGGCGCTGCCGCACCTGGTCGACGACGGCGTCAACGGCTACCTTTTCCCGCCCGGGGACGCCGACGAACTGGCCCGCAAGCTGGACGCCGTGCTGGCACTGGACGACGCCGGCCGGGCCGCCATGGGTGCCGCGGGGCACCAGAAGGCGATGTCCCACAGCCAGGACAAGACCATGGAAACCTTCGAGAAGATCTACCGGGGCGCGACCGCCGACGATTTCCTCGCTGCGCACTGAGTGCGGGCTGCGCACCGGCGATCTGCTGCCCGCCGACGCTGCCCAGTGATTTGTGGCAGCCCACCGGCGATCCGCTTTTCGGCTAGGATTGCAACCGCCGCTACGTGCCGCCGGGTGTGGTGCGGGCGGCCTGCGGGGCGATAGCTCAGTCGGTCAGAGCAGGGGACTCATAATCCCTTGGTCCCGGGTTCAAGCCCCGGTCGCCCTACAGTCGCGGACAACCCGCCGGATCCCACGGATCCGGCGGGTTTTTCGTTGCCGCGGAGGCGGCCGTCCGGGTCCCGGACTCCCGCCCCCTCCCATCCGGGCCCCTCCAAACCCGGCACATTGCGTGCTGCGGAAAAGGTAACCAACTTCGACAGTTGTCCGATAGGGTGTGGCAGGCGGGCCCAGGCTACGCCTGAGATTGTCCGCAGCCCCTACTTGACGCTGGCCGTTAACTCTTCCGCTACTCCTGTAGTTCGTGTGACGATTGGGGCAATTGTTTGTAGTGCGGGGCCGGCGCGTGAGGCGCAGGCCCCGGACGCCCATGGGGGGGATAGCCGATGGCTTCGAAGTCAATGCCGCTTGCCAAAATTTGGTCCACTACGCTGGCCGCGGGGGTGGTGGCGGCCTCCTGCGTTGTCGCCGTTCCGGCGTCGGCCTCGACCGTGGCCAGGCCCGCGCTTGCCGGGGTGGAGGCGTCCGTGGCCACCGCGGTCCCGGCCGGCAGCGTTTCCTCGCTGCCGGTGACCACGAAGTGGGCCATGCCGCTCAAGTCGGGCTCCTACAACTACTCCTCGCCCAAGGGGCCGCGCTGCGTTCCCGTGCAGGGCGGCACCACCGAACACCTCGGCCAGGACCTCGCCGCGACGGACGGAACGGCCATCTACGCGGTGGGCGACGGCGTCGTCACCCGCGTGGCCAACCCGGTCAACGGGGCCTCGGGCCAGATCGTGGTCGAACACAACGTGGGCGGACGGCGAGTGTTCTCCGGGTACTACCACATGTGGACGGCCACCAAGTACGTCAAGATCGGCGACAAGGTGAAGGCCGGCGAGAAGATCGCCCTGGTCGGCAGTTCCGGTCCCTCGACCGGGGCGCACCTGCACCTCGACATCTGGTACGACGCCTGGTATTCCACCGGCACGGCCATCGACCCGGTGCCGTTCCTGAAGTCCCGCGGCGTGGACCTCAAGGGCGGGGCCAAGGTCGTCTACAACATCACCACCCCCTCCACCTGCACCTACTACGCGGCCACCACCCTGAACCTGCGCTCCAGCGCCAGCTTGGACGCGCCGGTGAAGGTCGTGCTGCCGCACGGCACCAGGGTGACCAGCTGGCCGGGCGCGTACAGCAACAAGTTCGTGCAGGTGAAGGCCACGGTGAAGGGCGTCTCCTACTCCGGGTGGGTGTGGCACCCGTACGTCACCCCGTCCGATCCCACGACCAAGCCCGTCACCCTCACCACCGCGAACCCGACGCACAAGGCGACGACCAACCTGAACATGCGGGACCTTGCCAGCACCTCGGGCCAGCGGCTGCTCATCATCGCCACGGGCGGCAAGATCAAGGTGACCGGGACCAGCGGCACCTGGAGCAAGGTCACCTACGGCACCAAGACCGGCTGGGTCAGCTCCGCCTACCTCGCCAAGCTCGCAACCGCTTCCTCCGGATCGTCCTCGGGCTCCTCCTCCGGATCGTCCTCGGGCTCCTCCTCCGGATCCTCGTCGGGCTCCTCCGGCTCGGTCGACACCACCGGCTCCAACGTCGACAAGCTGCCGACCACCACCGAAAAGAAGGCCTCGGGCACGGCACTGGCCACCTCGAAGCAGACGATGCGGGCGTCGGCCTCCACCGGCGCCAAGGCGGTCAAGACCGTGCCCTCCGGCGCGGTCGTCACGCTGAAGGCGACCTCCGGCAGTTGGTACAAGGTCACCTACGGCGGCAAGACCGGTTACATCAAGCAGGCCGGTACCGCCAAGGTCAAGAGCGCTTCGGGCCTGGGAATGATGAAGTCCAAGCAGACCCTGCGCTCCTACGCCTCCTCCTCGGCGGCGGCGGTCCGCACCGTGGCGTCGGGCTCCGCGGTCACGTTCAGGGCCACCGCCGGAGACTGGTACCAGATCAGCCAGCGCGGCCAGGTTGGCTGGGTCAGGAAGTCCGCCGTCACCAAGGGCGCCAAGGCAACCACGACCGCCGGCGTGCACCTGCGCACCGGGGCCGCCACGTCCAAGAAGTCGCTGACGGTCCTGAAGAAGAACGCCGTGGTGTACATCGTCGGCACGTCCGGAAAGTGGCGGAAGGTGGTGGCCGGCAGCAGGGTCGGCTGGGTCCACGGCGGCTACCTCAAGTAGGCCCCGGCCCGAACCGACCTGACCCGACCCGGCCCCGCGCCTGGAGGGGCCCCGGCGGGAAGGGACAGCCAAATATGCGCGCCGGTGGCGCCGGCCCATTCATCCAGGGCCGGCGCCACCGCGTACATGCGGCACACTGGACACGTGCATGTAGCGATGTTTCTTGACCAGCATCCGGACACCCTGGGCGGTATGCAGACCTCCGTTCGGCTGCAGCGGCAGTTCCTTGAGGCGTCCGGCCACCAGGTGACCCTGGTGTCGCCGGCCCTGCGCGGCCGGCAGCCCAAGGATGACGGAATCGTGGAACTGTCCTCGGTTCCGCTGGGGCCGGGGGAGTACTCCCTCTGCGTCCCCGGCCGCGCCACCGACCGGGCCCTCCACCGGGCCATGGCGGCCAGGCCACCGGTCGACGTTGTGCATGTGCAGGCCGACTTCTGGCAGGCGGTCATCGGATACCGCTTCGCCGCGGCGGTCAACGCCCCGGTGGTGCACACCATGCACAACCGGCTCGATGTCGGTATCGAGGCCACCATGCCCTTCCCCGGGCTCGTCCAACACGCCTTCGGTGCGCTCCAGCGGCGGTTCCTGGACACGGGGCTGCCCGCGGCCCGCGACGCGTGGACGTACCTGGCCCGTTTCACCGACCGGGCCGAGCGGGTGACGGCCCCCTCCTCCCACTTCGGCCAGCTCCTGCAGGAACGGGGGGTCTTCGACAGCGTGGACGTCGTTTCCAACGGGCTCGACGACGCGGTCGCCCTGGAACTGCTCGGGGTCCCGAAACCCGGCCCCCGGACCCGCCCCCGGTTGGCTTGGGTGGGGCGGTTCAGTGCCGAGAAGCGGCTGCTTCCCTTCCTTGAGGCGGTGGACCGCTCCGGCATCGATGCCGAAATCCACATCTTCGGCGACGGGGGCCAACGCCGCGCGGCCGAGGTCCGGGCCGCCGGGATCGCCCACGCGGAGGTCGTGTTCCGCGGCAAGGTGCCCTACCGCCGGATGCTCGCCGAATTGCGCGACGCCGATGCCCTGGTGCAGACCTCCCAGGGATTCGAGACGCAGGGCATGACGGTGTTCGAGGCCCTCGTGCTGGGGACGCCGTCGCTGCTCAGCGACCACCGGATCGCCGCCGACCTGCCGGAGGGAAGCCACTGGACCACGGGCGACGATTCCGTCGAGGCGCTCGCCGCCACCCTGGCGCAGGCCGTCACGGAGCTGCGCGAGGGGACCGGGCCCGACCTCGGGGGAGCAGGCTCCGGGCACTTCCTGCAAAGCCGCCAAACCGCGGCCATGGTGGAGGTCTACCGGCGCGCGCTGGCCGGACACGCCACCCGTGCACGCTCAGGAGCGGCACCGGGGCCGCGGCCTTAGCGGACGGTCCCGCCGGTCCCTGCCCACTCATCCTTTGCACACTCATCGTTCGTCCCCCGGGACCGGCAGCAGCACCGACGGGCGGCGGTCGGCCACGGTGTCCAGTGGATCGATGTAGGCACCCTCCCAGCGCAGCCCCCAGTGGATGCACCGGCCGTCGCAGTGGCCGCCCGCGCCGACGCTGCCAATTGCGGCGCCGGCGGCCACGACGGTTCCGGCCGGAGGGGCTCCGCCCACCGGCTCGAAGCTGGAGACCAGCCCGTTCCCGTGGTCGATCGTCAGTACCGGCCGGTCCACCACGGTCCCCGCGAACGCCACCGTCCCCGCCGCCGGGGCCCGCACGGCATCTCCGGCGGCAGCTTCCAGGTCGGCGCCGCGGTGCCCCGGGAGCCAGTCGTGCGCCGGGGGATCGAACGCCTCCAGCACGGCCGGCGGACGCCCTCCCGGGCCCTCGAGCGGCCATAACCACGCGCCCGCCGGCACCGTTGTCCCGGCCGCCGGTACCGTTGTTCCAGCCGCCGGCAGGGGTGCGCCGGACACCATCGCGGCCAGTGCAAGGACCGCGGAGCCGCGGACCACTGACGGAGGCACGATTCCCGGACGCGCGATTCCCGGACCCACGATGGCTCCGCGGCCCCGTACCCCTGCATTCCCGATCCCGCGCTTCATGCCACCATGGTGGACCGGCGCGCCGGGAGCGGAGGGCGGCGCCGTGCGCGGTGCCGAAACCGGCCCCCGGGGCCCGCGGAAACGCCGCCTGTGGAGGACGCAAAACCGGTCCAAGGCGCGCATCCGCCTGTAGTACACTTGGTACCGCAGTTCCGTGTGTGGCTCCTCCGTGTCCGGAGAGGCCGCGGGCGGAACCGACTCCGCGCATCACGCATCCACCCCGCACCCGCCTTGGCGGTCCCGCGGGCTGGGCCGCGCAGCCTTCGGTCCGGTACATCGGTCCGGCTGCGGGGAACGGGCAACCGGCGGCGAGATGCCAGGGGCACCGTCCACAAGGGACGGAAGCCGTCAACCGACAAAAAACAGGCAGTTACCGCGGCCCTCAGGGCCGGTCCGCCACTGCCGGAAGGAGCGACATGCCCGTCGTTACCATGCGCCAGCTGCTCGACAGCGGTGTCCACTTCGGCCACCAGACCCGCCGTTGGAACCCGAAGATGAAGCGCTTCATCTTCACCGAGCGCAACGGCATCTACATCATCGACCTGCAGCAGTCGCTGTCCTACATCGACCGCGCCTTCGAGTTCGTCAAGCAGACCGTTGCCCACGGCGGCACCGTCCTGTTCGTCGGCACCAAGAAGCAGGCCCAGGAAGCGATCGCCGAGCAGGCCACCCGCGTCGGCCAGCCCTACGTCAACCAGCGCTGGCTGGGCGGCATGCTGACCAACTTCCAGACCGTTGCCAAGCGCGTCCAGCGCATGAAGGAGCTCGAGGAGATCAACTTCGAGGATGTCGCCGGTTCCGGCCACACCAAGAAGGAACTCCTCCTCCTGCAGCGCGAGCTGACCAAGCTGCAGTCCAACCTGGGCGGCATCCGCAACCTGACCAAGACCCCGTCGCTGATCTGGATCGTGGACACCAAGAAGGAGCACCTGGCGGTCGACGAGGCCAAGAAGCTGGGCATCCCGGTTGTCGCCATCCTCGACACCAACTGCGACCCGGACGAGGTCCAGTTCCCGATCCCGGGCAACGACGACGCCATCCGCTCCGTCAACCTGCTTACCCGCGTGATCGCCGACGCCGTTGCCGAGGGCCTCATTGCCCGCCACAACAAGGCCACCGGCAACACCGAGGCCCCGGTCGAGCCGATGGCCGAGTGGGAGCGCGAACTGCTTGAGGGCTCCGAGGAGACCCCGGCCGCTGCCGAGGCTCCGGCCGCCGAGACCCCGGCCGCCGCCGAGGAGACCCCGGCCGCTGCCGAGGAGACCCCGGCTGCCGCCGAGGAGACCCCGGCCGCCGACGCCGAGTAGCAAACCCAAACCACCGTTTCGGCGGGCCGCATGCGGCCCGCCGAAACGGCCAAACCGGGGACGTGCCGCACGGCACGTCCCCGGCGCAGCAGCTAAGAACGACTCAGAACGGGGTTACACATGGCGAACTACACCGCCGCTGACATCAAGGCTCTTCGCGAGCGCACCGGCGCTGGCATGATGGACGTCAAGAAGGCTCTCGACGAGGCCAACGGCGACGCCGACAAGGCCATCGAGATCATCCGCATCAAGGGCCTCAAGGGCGCCACCAAGCGCGAAGGCCGCTCCACCGCCGAGGGCCTGGTTGCCGCCAAGGTCATCGACGGCACCGTGGGCGTTATGGTCGAGGTCAACTGCGAGACCGACTTCGTGGCGAAGAACGACAAGTTCATCGCGCTGGCCGACAAGGTCCTCGAGGTCGCCGTCTCCTCCGGCGCAGCCGACCTGGACTCCCTGCTGGCCAGCGACGTCGACGGCAAGACCCTGGGCGACTACGTCGTCGAAGAGGGCGCCGTGCTGGGCGAGAAGGTCATCGTCCGCCGCATCGCCCGCGTCGAGGGCACCACCGTCGATGCGTACCTGCACAAGACCTCCAAGGACCTCCCGGCGCAGGTCGGCGTCCTCGTGGCCGTTGACGGCTCCGGCGCCGAAGCCCAGACCGTCGCCCACGACGTTGCCGTGCACACCGCCGCCATGGCTCCGACCTACCTGAGCCGCGAGGAGGTGCCGGCCGAGACCGTCGAGAACGAGCGCCGCATCGCCGACGAGACCGCCCGCGCCGAGGGCAAGCCGGAAGCCGCCCTGGCCAAGATCGTTGACGGCCGCCTGACCGGTTTCTTCAAGGAGATC
Organism: Arthrobacter ginkgonis; assembly: GCF_039540195.1. Taxonomy (NCBI): domain Bacteria; kingdom Bacillati; phylum Actinomycetota; class Actinomycetes; order Micrococcales; family Micrococcaceae; genus Arthrobacter; species Arthrobacter ginkgonis. The sequence continues at coordinate 210,001 of NZ_BAABEO010000023.1, forward strand.
GTCCTGGTGGACCAGTCCTTCGCCAAGGATGCCAAGAAGACCGTCGGAAAGGTCCTCGAGGAGGCCGGCGTTCAGGCTACCGCCTTCGGCCGTTTCCGCGTAGGCTCCTAAGCGACATACGACGGCGGGAGGCCTCGTTTCACCCGCCGATCCAGGTTTGGATGCAGGTTTAAGGGGGTGGCCACCACATGGTGGCCGCCCCTTTTTCCTGCCACAGATCCCCCCGCCCACCCCTGACTTACAGATCCCACAGCACGACGGCGGACCTATCGGACCGCGACAGGAGGCACCATGGAAGCCACGCAAGAGACCCTCGAAAACACGGTTCCGGATGAGGTCGGCGGCCGCCGCCGCGTTCTGCTCAAGCTCTCCGGCGAGGTTTTCGGCGGCGGCAAGCTGGGCGTGGACCCGGTCACCGTGCGTGGAGTCGCGGAGCAGATCGCCGCGACCGTCGGCAAGGTCGAGGTCGCGATCGTCGTGGGCGGCGGCAACTTCTTCCGTGGCGCCGAACTGAGCCAGTCCGGAATGGACCGCTCCCGGGCGGACTACATGGGCATGCTCGGCACGGTGATGAACTGCCTGGCGCTGCAGGACTTCCTGGAGCAGGCCGGCGTCGAGACCCGCGTGCAGTCGGCCATCAGCATGGCCCAGGTCGCCGAGGCCTACATCCCGCGGCGCGCCATCCGCCACATGGAGAAGGACCGCGTCGTCATCTTCGGTGCCGGTGCCGGCCTGCCCTACTTCTCCACGGACACCGTCGCCGCGCAGCGCGCGCTCGAGGTGCGCGCCGACGTCGTGCTGATGGCCAAGAGCGGCGTGGACGGGGTCTACACCGCCGACCCGAAGCAGGACCCGGACGCGGTGAAGCTGGAAAAGCTGACCTACGACGAGGCCCTCATCAAGAACATCCGCGTGATGGACCAGACCGCGATGACCATGTGCAAGGACAACAAGCTGGACATGGTGGTCTTCGGCATGGAAGGCGAGGGCAACGTAACCCGCGCGATCCTTGGCGAGGCGATCGGCACCGTCGTCACGGTCTGACCGTGGCATAGGATGAAGGCAGAGCCCGGAACCATCCCGGGGCCCCGCGCGCCCCGGACCCTGAAGGAGACACTGTGATTGACGAAACCCTGCTCGAAGCAGCGGACAAGATGGAACGCTCCATCGAGGCGGCCAAGGAGGACATCGCGACGATCCGCACCGGCCGCGCGAACCCGGGCCTGTACGCGAAGGTGATGGTGGAGTACTACGGTACCCCCACCCCGCTGCAGCAGCTGGCCTCCTTCGCGACCCCGGATGCGCGCACCATCCTGATCACCCCGTACGACGTCACCGCGCTGCGCGACATCGAGAAGGCCTTGGGCGACTCCGAGGTCGGGGCCAACCCGTCCAACGACGGCAAGACCATCCGCATCGTGATCCCGGACCTGACCCAGGAGCGCCGCAAGGAGTACGTGAAGATCGTCAAGGGCAAGGGTGAGGACGCCAAGGTCGCCATCCGCAACCTGCGCCGCAAGGCCAAGGACGCCATCGACAAGCTGGTCAAGGACGGCGAGGTCGGCGAGGACGACGGCGCCCGCGCCGAGAAGGAACTCGACGCGCTGACCAAGAAGAACGTTGATGCCATCGATGAGCTGCTCAAGCGCAAGGAAGCCGAGCTGCTGGAAGTCTGATGAACGGGACGACCCAACCGGAGGAGAGCCAGCCGGAACCGGGCGCCCCGAGGGAGGCGCCGGAGGGGAGTGAGCTTCCCTCCGGCGCCTCCCGGCGTTCCCTGCGGACGTCCCGCCGGGACAGCGCGGCCCGCGGAGCCTCCTCCCGTGCCGGCCGCAACCTGCCCGCCGCCATCGGCGTCGGGGTGGTGCTGCTCCTGCTGGTCCTCACCGGCCTGCTGTTCGTGCCGCTCGCCTTCGTGGCCACCGTTGCCGTCTTTGGCGTCTTCGGCTGCTGGGAGGTGTCCCGCGCCCTCGCCACCGACAAGGCGGATGTCCCGCCGGTCCCGCTGGCCGTGGGCAGCGTGGCCCTGCCGTTCGCCGCCTACTACGGCGGGGAGGAAGCGATCGCCTTCGCGCTGACCGGCACCGCCGCCCTGGTGCTGCTGTGGCGGCTGATCGAGGGCGGAGCCGGGGCGCTGCGCTCGATCCTGGCCTCGCTGCTGACGATCCTGTGGATCCCGACCATGCTCAGCTTCGGCGTGCTGCTGTTCAACGAGGACAACGGCGCCCTGAAGGTGGCCACCCTGCTGCTGCTGGTGGTGGCCAACGACACCTTCGGCTACCTGGTGGGCGCGTCCCTCGGGAAGCACCCGATGGCACCGAAGATCAGCCCCAAGAAGTCCTGGGAGGGCTTCGCCGGATCGGCCGCCGGGGCCGTCGTCGTCGGCATCCTGGCCGCGGTGTTCCTGCTTCACCAGCCGTGGTGGGCCGGCGTCGTCCTGGCCATCGCCACGGTGGCCGCCGCGACGGCGGGGGACCTCTCCGAGTCCATGGTCAAGCGCGAACTCGGCATCAAGGACATGAGCAACATGCTTCCGGGCCATGGCGGCGTCATGGACCGCCTGGACTCGATCGTGTTCGCCACGCCGGTGGCCTACATCCTTTCGGTCCTGCTGCTGCCCGGCGCGCTCTGACCCCGGCTGCCCGGAACGCTCCCTGCCCCCGCGTATGATGGGGGCGGCGGGCCCCGCGGCCTGCCCATCCGATCCACATACAAGCCCAGGCCGGTGTGCCGCCGATCCACCAAGGAAGTCAGTGAGCCAGGAGAACGCCCAGAAGACGCCCCCGCCCTTCGAGCGGGTTGCCCCGCAGGAGTTCGGCTACAACGTCAAGCAGGTGGAGCACTTCCTCGCGCGGGCCCGCGCGACGTTCAACGGGACGGACGACGACTCCACGGTGGTGACCAGCCACCTGGTGCGCCGCACCGCCTTCGAGCCCCAGAAGGGCGGCTACAACGCCCGCGAGGTCGACAGCGCGCTGGACCGCCTCGAGGACGTCTTCGCCCAGCGCGAGCGCGACGCCCTGATCCAGACCGAGGGCGAGGAAGCCTGGCTCCAGCAGGTCGGACGGCTTTCCTCGATCCTTCGCGGCCGCCTGCACCGCGAACCGGGGGAGCGCTTCCGCCGCCCCAGCCGCCGCGGCGTCCCCAGCTACAACATCGACGACGTGGACGACCTGTGCGCGCAGCTGATCGGCTACTTCGAGGAGGACATGCCGATGAGCGTCGACGCGATCCGTAGCGTGACCTTCCGCGAGGCCAAGGGCCAGGACGGCTACGAGGAAAGCCAGGTGGATGCGTTCCTGGACCGCGTGGTCGAGCTCATGGCTTCCATCGACTGACGCACGCTCCTCCCGCGCCGCACGACGCCGGTTCCCGCTCGGGGGCCGGCGTCGCCTTTTTTCGCGCTAGCGTTCGGGGGTGTGCAGCCGCGCCATGACGCGGTCGATGGCCTCCTCGCCGCGCGCCCGGGTGCTCAGGGAGACGCCGACCATCACGGCGAAGGCCAGCGGAACGGTCCAGGCGGCAGGCTGGGAGAACAGGTCCTCGGCCAGCGGAGGCAGGTCGGGGAACGCGGCCGCGGAGAGCAGCGCCGTGCCGCAGGCGATCGCACCGCTCACCATGCCGGCCACGGCGCCGGCGGAGGTCAGCCCGCGCCACCAGATGCCGAGCAGCAGCAACGGGCAAAGCGTGGAGGCGGTGAACGCGAACACCGCGCCCACGGAACCGGCCAGCGCGTTGCTGCCGCTGACCAGGGCCAGGGCCAGGGGCACCGTGCAGGACAGGACGGTGGCGATGCGGAAACCGCGCACGGTGCCGTGGAACAGGCCTTGGCTGATCACCCCGGCCACCGAAACCACCAGGCCCGAGGACGTGGACAGGAACGACGCGAAGGCCCCTCCCAGCACCAGGGCCCCGAGCAGGTCACCGGCCATCCCGCCGAGGATGCGCTCGGGCACCAGCAGCACCGTCGCGTCGGCGGTTCCGGCGTCCGGCAGGTCGGTGGCGAAGGTCCGGCCCAGGATGCCGAAGGCGATCGGCAGGAGGTAAAAGAGGGAGAGCAACCCCACCACGAGCACCGTGGTGCGCCGCGCGGAGGGCCCGTCCGGGTTGGTGTAGAAGCGCACCAGCACGTGGGGCAGGCCCAACGTGCCCAGCAGCAGGGCCAGGATCAGGGAGATCGTGCCGTAGAGCCCGAACCCGGCCCCCGTCGCTGGCCCCGGCCCGAAGGCCGCGCCCTCCGCGGTGGGGGAGATGCCCTCGGCTCCCAGGCGCAGCAGCACGAACACCAGCGGCACCGCCAGGGACACCAGCTTGAGCCAGTACTGGAAGGCCTGGACAAAGGTGATCGAGCGCATGCCGCCGGAGAGCACGGTTACGCACACCACGGTCATGACCAGGCCCGCGCCGACCCAGCCGGGCGCCCCGGCGGCGATCTCCAGCGCCAGCGCGGCCCCATGCAACTGCGGGACGATGTAGAGCCAGCCCACCACGACAACCAGGGCGCCGGTGGTGGTCCGGGCGGTCCGGCCCCCGAGGCGGATCTGCGCGAAGTCCGGCAGCGTATAGGCGCCGGAGCGGCGCAGCGGGGCGGCAACGAAGAGCAGCAGCATCAGGTAGCCGGCGGTGTAGCCGATGGGAAACCACAGCGCGTCCTGGCCGGCGAGCACGATCAGCCCGGCGACGCCGAGAAAGCTGGCCGCGGAGAGGTATTCGCCGCCGATGGCCGAGGCGTTCCACCAGGGGCGGACGGTGCGCGAGGCGACGTAGAAGTCGTCGGTGGTACGGGAAATCCGCAGCCCGTTGATGGCGATCAGGGCGGTGGCGGCGCAGACTGCGGCAATGGCGGCCAGCGACAGAGCGGTGTTCATTGGCGGGCGATCTTTCGGTACCGGGCCTCGTTGCGCTCCGCCGCCCGGTTGAAGAGGATGGCCGTGACCAGCAGCAGCGGGTACACGCCGATCCCGAGCGCGATCCAGGGCAGCGGTATGGTGAACAGCCGCAGCCGGTGGATGTCCGGCCACAGCGCCAGCAGCAGGGCCAGGCCCACCAGGACCACCAGGAAGCCGAGCGCGACGGACAGCGCCAGCCGCAGCTGGGAGCGCACCAGCGAGCGCACGTAGAAGTTGGCGGCCGGGTCCGGGGCCTTGGCGCGCGGCGGCGGCGGGGCGCCGGCCGGTGCGGTCACCCGGACCCTGGGCGGCGGCGCGGGGTGTGGCGGCAGGGGTTCCGGCGGCGCCGGGCTCTCCGGTGCGGGGTTGTCCTCCCCGCCGGTCACAGCGGGCGCACCCGGTTGGCGTCCAGCCGTCCGCGCAGCTGCGGCAGGGCGCGCCGGCTCACGGGCAGCTCCGTGCCTTCGACGACGACGGACGCCTTGCCTCCCTGCAGCCGGACCCGGTCGATCCGGTCCATGGCCACCAGGTAGGACCGGTGGATCCGCACGAAGCCTGATGCCCACTGCTGTTCGAGGTCGTTCAGCGGGACCCGGATCAGGTAGCTGGGGCCGCCGGTGTGCAGGCGGGCGTAGTCGCCCTGGGCCTGGATGTAGCGGATCTCGTCGCGCCGGATCAGCCGGGTGGTGCCGCCTTGGTCCACGGTGACGAGTTCGGGCTTTTCGGTGGTCTCGTCCACCAGTTCGCAGAGCCGGCGCACGGACTCGGCAAGGCGTTCGGGGCGGACCGGCTTGAGCAGGTAGTCGACGGCGGCGAGGTCGAACGCCTCGAGCGCCTGGGCCTCGTCCGCGGTGACGAAGACGACGGCGGGGGGCCGGCTGAAGCGGGACACGGCGCGGGCGATGTCCAGGCCGGAGAGGGCCGGCATGTGGATGTCCAGGAAGAGCGCGTCCACGGGGAATTCTTCCAGCGCACGCAGCGCCTCGGCCCCGGACAGGGCCCGGTGTATGCGGCCGACCCGCGAGTCCTGGGACAGCAGGTAGGCAAGTTCCTCGACGGCGGGCACTTCATCGTCCACAACCACCACGTTGATCATGGATCCCAGTGTAGGAGCCGAGGGCCCCGCCCTGAGCGAAGCGAGGGGCGGGAGGCTCCGGAACGGTAGGAGCCGAGGGCCTCGGCCGGGTTTCAGGATCCGGCGAGGCGGCGGGCTTCGGGCGCGGGGCCGGGGCGTTCCCCGTCGTGCTCGGGACGCGTCTTGGGCACGCGCAGCGTGATCAGGGTGCCGGCGCCGGGCGCGGTGTCCACCACCAGGCCGTGGCCCTCGCCGTAGACCTGGCGCAGCCGCACGTCGACGTTGCGCAGCCCGACGTGCAGACCCTCGGTGGTGCCGGCCAGGACCGAGCGCAGGGTTTCCGGGTCCATGCCGACGCCGTCGTCCTCCACCGTGATCTCGGCGTAGTTGCCGCTGTCGTGCGCGGCGATGGTCACCAGTCCGCCGCCGGCCTTGGATTCGAGGCCGTGCCGGACGGCGTTCTCCACCAGCGGCTGCAGCGACAGGAACGGGATCTGCGTACCCAGGACCTCCGGGGCGATCTGCAGCCGCACCCGGATCCGGTCGCCGAAGCGCGCCTTCTCCAGCAGCAGGTAGCGGTCGATCGCCTGCAGTTCCTCCGCCAGGGTGGTGAAGTCGCCGTGGCGGCGGAAGGTGTAGCGGGTGAAGTCGGCGAACTCGACCACCAGGTTGCGGGCGCGTTGGGGATCGGTGTTGATGAAGGAGGCGATCGCGTTGAGGCTGTTGTAGATGAAATGCGGGCTGATCTGGGCGCGCAGGGCCCGCACCTCGGCCTCGGCGAGTTGGGTGCGGGATTCGTCCAGCTCAGCCAGTCCCACCTGCGCGGCGACCCAGGCGGCGACCTCGGTGACGGCCCGGACTTGGGCGGCATCCGCGCCCGTGGTGTAGGCGCCCACCGTGCCGGCCGCGCGGCCCTGGACGACGATCGGGGCGAACACCGCGTGGCCAGGCTGCAGCCGGCGCACCACCGTGTGGCGGGCGGCCAGCGCCGCCGCGGCCAGTTCCATGGGGCCGGAGGGCGCGGGAGAGAGCGGCACGCCGTCGGTGGCCAGCACCTGCGCGGTGTCCGTGACCACCAGGGTTTCGCACCCGAGCAGCCCACGCAGGTGCCGGGCGGCCTTCGCGGCGCCTTCGGGGGCGAGCCCGCGGCGCAGATGCGGGGCGGCAAGGGAGGCGGTGTGCAGGGCCTCGAAGGTGGCCCTGCCGGCGGCGGTCCCCAGGTCGCGGCTGGAACGCGCCCAGCGCGCGGCCAGAAAGGCGACGACGGCGATGCCCACCACGGCAATCGTCGCAATCAGGGTGGCCTGCACGGCCATTGGCATCATGGGGCCAGCCTAGCGAGCGGGGACACCGGACCTGCACCTTCGCCGGATCGGCCCCGCCCGTCCGGCGTTGCCGGCCCTGCCGTTCGGCGCCCGTGGCCCACCGTTCGGCGCGGAGTCCTTTCCGCCCGGCGCACGATCGCCGCCGTCGGGCGGAAGGTGTGTGTGAGTCGCTTCACACGGACCCGCCAAACAGCGAGGGTGATGTGCATCACCTTTGCCGATGTCCCGTTCTAGGAGGAACCATGGGCAGCACCCCCTCTCCCGACGTCCGGCCGGAAGTCCCGCCGGGCGGCCATGGCGCGCACGCCGCCCACGTCCCCACCGCCGAGGACTTCCGCGAGACCCAGGCGAGCCCGGAGTTCCAGGAACTCCGCCGCACGCACCGCGGATTCGTCTTTCCCATGACGGTGGTCTTCCTGGTCTGGTACTTCGTCTACGTCATCCTCGCCGCCTACTTCCCGGAGTTCATGTCCATCAGGCTGTGGGGCTACATCAACGTCGGCCTTGTGCTTGGCCTGCTCCAGTTCGTGTCCACCTTCGCCATCACCGCCGCCTACGTGCATTTCGCCAACAAGAAGCTCGACCCCAAGGCCACGGCGATCCGCCTGCGCCTGGAGGGCGCGCAGGAAGGGGACGCCAAGTGAACGCCCTGATCGTCAACGCAGCGGCCGCAGAGTCGACCAAGGTCGGCGACCCGCTGATCAACATGCTCATCTTCGGCCTGTTCGTCGGCGTCACCTTGGTGGTGGTGCTGCGGGCCAGCCGCAACAACAGGACTGCGGCCGACTACTACGCCGGCGGGCGTTCGTTCACCGGAGGCCAGAACGGCACCGCGATCGCCGGAGACTACCTCTCCGCCGCGTCCTTCCTGGGCATCGTCGGCGCCATCGCGATCAACGGGTACGACGGGTTCCTGTACTCGATCGGCTTCCTGGTCGCCTGGCTGGTGGCCCTGCTGCTGGTCGCCGAACTGCTGCGCAACACCGGCAAGTTCACCATGGCCGACGTGCTCTCCTTCCGCCTCAAGCAGCGCCCGGTGCGCATCGCCGCCGCCACCAGCACCCTGGCCGTGTGCCTGTTCTACCTGCTGGCCCAGATGGCCGGCGCCGGCGGACTCGTTTCGCTGCTGCTGGGTATCGACGACAAGGTCGGGCAGTCTGTGGTCATCACCGTGGTCGGCGCCCTCATGATCCTCTACGTGCTGGTCGGCGGCATGAAGGGCACCACTTGGGTGCAGATCATCAAGGCTGGCCTGCTGATCACGGGCGCGTTCATCATGACCATCTGGGTCCTGGCCATGTACGGGTTCAATTTCTCCGCCCTGCTCGGCGACGCCGTCGCCACCGCCGGCACCGAGGCCATCCTGAACCCGGGCCTGCAGTACGGGGCCAACGCCACCACCAAGCTGGACTTCCTCTCCCTGGGGCTGGCCCTGGTGCTGGGCACGGCGGGCCTGCCGCACGTGCTGATGCGCTTCTACACGGTCCCCACCGCCAAGGAGGCGCGGCGTTCGGTGGTCTGGGCGATCTGGCTCATCGGCGGTTTCTACCTCTTCACCCTGGTGCTCGGCTACGGGGCCGGCGCCCTGATCGGCGCCGACCGCATCAAGGCCGCCCCCGGCGGCGTGAACTCGGCCGCGCCGCTGTTGGCCTTCGAACTGGGCGGCCCGCTGCTGCTGGGCGTCATCTCCGCGGTGGCGTTCGCGACCATCCTCGCGGTGGTCGCCGGCCTGACCATCACCGCCGCGGCCTCCTTCGCCCACGACATCTACGCGAACGTGATCGCCAAGGGCAAGACCAGCCCTAAGCAGGAGGTGAAGGTCGCCCGCCGCACCGTGGTGGTGATCGGCATCCTGGCCATCATCGGCGGCATCGGCGCCCAGGGCCAGAACGTGGCCTTCCTGGTGGCGCTGGCCTTCGCGGTCGCCGCCTCGGCGAACCTGCCCACCATCATCTACTCCCTGTTCTGGAAGAAGTTCAGCACCCAGGGTGCGGTGTGGTCGATGTACGGGGGCCTGGCCGCGGCGCTGATCCTGATCGTGTTCTCCCCGGTCATGTCCGGCAACCCGGCCGCGATGATCCCGGACGCGAACTTCGCGATCTTCCCGCTGAAGAACCCCGGCATCGTCTCCATCCCGCTGGCGTTCTTCCTCGGCTGGATCGGCACCGTGCTGGACAAGCGCGTCGAGGACCCGATCAAGCAGGCGGAGATGGAGGTCCGCTCGTTGACCGGCGTCGGCGCGGAGAAGGCGGTCGAACACTAGCGCGAGCAAGGACGACGGCGGCAGGAAACTGCCGCCGTCGTCCTCGCTTTGTGTGTGGCCCGGCAGCGGGGCGGTGCAGGGGAGCGCCGGACGTGTCGGTAACATGAACGCATGACGACGCCGGGAAACTCGGCGGGCTCTTCGGCTCGAAGTGATGAAAAGAAGGACTCGCGTACACAGCTGATTGAGGCAACCCAGCGATTGCTTTCCCAAGGGCCTCCGAGCTCTATCAGGGGGAAGGACATCGCGTCCGAATCGGGTGTGCACTATGGGTTGATCTACCACTATTTCGATTCGAAGGAACAGTTGTTCCTTGCCGCCATGAATGAGCTGACCTCCGCCTACATCGAGTGGCGCGAGAAGACCGTGGACCGCTCGGAGGCGTTCCCCCCGATGCCGATCGACGGACACGAGCTGTGGTGGAGGGCGGCCGCCAACTTCTCGGCCGACTCCGGCCGATCGTATGCCGCCATGGGCTGGACCTACCCCGTGATGACGTACGAACTCGACGCCATCCTGCGCTCGCACCCGGAAGTGCCGGAGATCGAGGCCAAAGCGCACATCATGCGGGAAATCTGCCTGAACTTCGGGTGGGTGATGTTCAAAGAAACGGTTCAGAGCGGATTCCACCTCAACAAGGAGGAGATCGACCGGATCGGCAGGGAGATCATCGGCCGGTCCTAGGGGCGCAAAAGCAAGGTGCCTGCCGTTCCTTCCTCGCGGAATCAACGGCAGGCACATCCTCGCTGGGCTTTCCGCGGATCAGGCGGATACGGTCGGACGCATGAGCTTGAAGATCCGGTTGGCGTCGCGCTTGGGGTCGATGAGGACGAGTCCGATGAGCCCTCCGACGATCACGACGACGCCGGAGACCGTCAGGGCCATCTGGTAGCCGGCCTCGGTGGATCCTTGGGCCTGGACGATTCCTCCAAAGATCGTCGGGGCGAAGATTCCTGCCGACGTGATGATGGCGACGTAGATGCCGAGGACGGCCCCGCGCTGGAGGACGGGGACGAACTCCGAGATCATGACGGCGCCGGTGGTGAAGGTAACCAGCCCGAGGCCGAACCCGATGCAGAGAAGGACGATCTGCAGCGTGCCGGCCGTGGCGAAGGTTCCGAGCAGGATGAAGACTCCGGCCACGGCCGTGCTTCCCGCTGCCATGACGCCTCGGGCCACGCGCGTGCCGACCCCCCTCTTCATGAGGATGTTGGTCGCGAAGGCCTCGGTGACGAGGAAGACGATGGCTGAGAGCGAGACGCCCATGACGATTTGGGCTGCGCTTGCGGGGCTGTAGCCGCGGGCGATCTGCAGATAGGTGGGGAGCCAGGCCGACACAATCGCTAGGGCCCAGTAGGCCGCGAGGCTGACGCAGCAGCACCCGATGAACGTCCGGGAGAGCATGAGCTTGCCGTAGGGAGCCCGGAAGGAGCCGACGAGGACGGAGTCTGCGGCGGCGGCGCTCTCTGCGCTTTTCGGCGAAGCCGAGTACGGACCCTCCTTGCCGATGAACAGCCAGGCCACGAGCCAGACGATACCCGCGATGCCGACCGCGAAGAAGGCCCAGTGCCAGCCCCATGTGGTGGCCACGTAGGTGACCCCGGGGGCGGCGACGGCGATGCCACCGAAAGCACCGACGTTCTGGAGGGCTATCGGCACGTTGCGTTCTTCGTCCCGGAACCACTTCGCGGCGGCGTGGAAGGAAAGCCCCGCGGACGGCCCTTCGCCGAAACCGAGCAGGATCCGGGAGGCAAGGACCATCGCGAACGTCGGCGCGAGCCAGATGGAGAACTGGCAGATCGACCAGATGACGACCATGCCGAAGAGGAGCCACTTCGTCGCAATCCGGTTGGCCAGGAAGCCTGCCGTGACGGCCGACGCGGAGAACAGGAAGTAGAGGGAACTCGCCAACAGACCGTATTCGGCCGGCCCGATGCCAAGGTCCTTCATGAGGGGGACTGCCACGAGGCCGAGGACGGCCTTGTCTCCCCAGTTGACCAGGGCCAGGAGGACAAGCATCACCGTGACCAGCCAGGCTCGCGCAGCGGACCTTTGGGTTGGCTGTACTGATTCACGCACCCGAAGATCTTCAGTCATCATCGACTACTTTCTCTAAAAGGAACGGTGGGGTGTTCGGCCGGTCAGTGGGATGCGGCGCTGACCGCGTCCTGGACAGCGATCGGCTCGCCGTCGGACCCGGTAAGGATGAAGTCCTCGAGCCCAACCCGCTGGGTCATGGCCCAGTATTCGAAGGTCGTCCAGGGCATGTTGGCGGTAACGCGACCCTTGCTGTTTCTGTACCAGGTTCCGCCGGGGGAGACGCTCCAGACCATTTCGGCGAGCCTTTCGTCGAGCTTGCCGTTGTAGGCGTCGCAGGCCGACTGGGTGCACTCGATCGATGCGGCGCCGCGTTCGATCATCGTTTTGATGCACTCGACGATGTAGCGCGACCACGTTTCGGCCTGGAAGATGATGCTCCCGCCGGTGCCGATGTTCGTGTTCGGGCCGTAGAGGATGAAGAAGTTGGGGAAGCCGGGGACGGTCATGCCGTAGTGCGCCCGGGGATCGTCGTCGCCCCATACGTCGCGAATCGATGTGCCGCCGCGGCCGAAGACGGAGTAGGTGGCGAGCATCTTGGAGGCCTCGAAGCCGGTTGCGAACACACAGACGTCGATCTCGTGCTTCACCCCTTCGTCATCGATGACCCCATCGGGAACGAAGGTGAGGGACCGGGAGGGAACCAGGTGGACGTTGTCGCGGCGGAGCATGCGGTACCAGCCGTTGTCCCGGAGCATGCGCTTGGTGAAGGGAGGGTAGTCGGGCACGGTGAGGGGTAGCAGGTCCTGGCGTTCGCCGAGCTCGTCCTTGATGTATTCCGTGAGGGCGACCCGTGCCTGCGCATTGAGCTTGCTGATGGATCCGTCGGTGGACTCCCATCCGGGGTCGACGACCTGGGCGGGACGGTTGACGTCGTTCTGGGACAGCAGCGTCCGCGCCCGGAACCACCGCTCATAGGCGGGGACATTGGCCAGGAGCCAGCGTTCGTCCTCGCCAACGGATTCAAGGTAATTCTTGATGCCGATGTTCCAGTGGGCGCTCCGCTGGAAGACCGTCAGCGATTCGGCGATGGGCGCCACGGCCGGTCCGATCTGGTTGCCGCTGGCACCTGTCCCCACCAGGGCAACCTTCTTGCCTTCGAGGGACACGGAGTGGTCCCATTGCGCTGCGTGGAAGGCGTGTCCGCCGAAGTCGCCAAGGCCGGGGAAGTCCGGGACCTTCGGGCTGCTGAGAAGACCTGTGGCGCTAATGACGGTGTTCGCCCGGAACCGGTTGATGTTCCCGTCGGAGGTGCGGGCCTCGACGAGCCAGGTCGAGTCGTTCTCGTCGTAGCTGGCCGAGAGGACTTCGGTCCGAAAGCGGACGTGGCTTGGAATGTCGGCGTCGTCGGCGCACCGCCGCAGGTAGGCCAGGATCTCGGGTTGCTTGGCGTAGTAGCGGCTCCATGCGGGATTCTTCGCGAAGGAGTAGGAGAAGTAGTGGCTGGCGATGTCGACGCCACATCCGGGATAGGTGTTCACGTGCCAGGTCCCGCCCAGGTCGTCCGAGGCCTCGAGCACCACGAAGGGGATGCCCAGGTGCTTGAGGCGGATCGCCGTGGCGATTCCCGACGGGCCGCTGCCGATGACGATGACGCTGAACTGGTCCGCCGCGGACGGCCGTTCGGCGGTCCATTCGACGGAGTCCTGTTCCACTCCCATCTCCTTGAGGATCATGGGGTGCTCGGCGGGCTGGACGGGGGCGCCGGCGCAGTGGTCGATGAGCTTGTCGATCAGGGCCGGGGCGGGCGAACCTCCGTCGGAGGCCAGTATCGCCCGGGCGAGCTCGTGGCGGATCTGCTCGGCGACGTCTTCAGGGAAGTCCTCCTGCCACGGGGCGGGCCCTGTGATGTGGCCCGACCACTTGTCGGCGTACTCGAGGCTGCCGGTCAGCTCGCTCAGGACGAGCAGTTCGGTCGCAATTTCCCCGCCGCGGAGGATCTCCGTGAGGCGGTTGATGTCGATGTCGGTGGGTATCTGGGAAGTCAAGGGTCTCTCCGATTTGGTGGGTTTGGGTGTTTGGGAGGTGCGGGTGCGCCGGTGCCGGTCGCGGCTCAGGTTGGCCGCCCCATTCGGTTCCACAGCCATGTGCGGATGGTGTGGTGCTTGTCCGCCGGATACCTGTTGATGACGTGCTCGCCGCCTTCGAACAGCACCATCTGCTTGTCGGCCGAGCGGACCCACTGAAGAAGTCGTTCCCCGTGCTCGACCGGAACCATGGGGTCGGCCGAGCCTTGGAGGAGGAGGTATGGGCATTCCAGGGTCACCGACGCCTCAGTGAGCTCCATGCTTTCGAAGACGGCGCGGACGGTCGCGTCGTCTGCTGCGTCGCCACAGAACGCAGCGAGCTTGCGGGCATACGTGCGGCGCCCGAGGAGGGCAGCCATGCTCAGCACCGGTCCATTGCTGCACACGGCTGAGAAAACGGGATACCGGGAGGCGGCCAGGGCCACGATGCCGGCGGCCATGCTGTTGCCGACGGCGGCAATGGGCTGTTTGCCGGCGAGCTTTTGGAGGTATGCGCAGATGTCGGCGTAGGCGTCGATCCAGCCGGTGGTGAGGAAATGGCCGTGCGTGAAGCGGGTCTCGCCTTGGCCGGGGCCGTCGATCACGACCGCGGTCATTCCCTCGTCGACGAGTTCAAGGGCGAGCCCCTCCCAGTCCATGGACCAGCCATCGACGCCGCCGTGGACAAGCACGACAGGGGAGGGGCCGGTCCTGCCGGGCTTGATGACCCACGCGGCCACGGGTCCGCCCGCGGTATCGATGACCAGGTGTTCGTAGCGCTTGTCGATGACGCGGGCCGCCCTGAAGTTCTCGGCTGCATCGGCGTAGACGGCCCGCTTCTCCGGGGTGTTGTCGACGACCATCGTTTGGCTGATCCGCTGGAGTGCGGACGCCCGGTGCCGCAGCGTCGCGGCCGCCACGGCCGACATGTCCTCCTCGCCGTACCGGAGGCGGCCCAGAAGTTGCGCGGCGAGGGCTAGGGCCGTCCTTCGCCAGGACCTTCCCTCGGCGACGAACTCCAGGAGCCGGAGCCCGTCACCGGGCTCCAGGCCGTAGGCCATGAGGCGGTGGAGCGTGAACTGACGCAAAGCGGCCGCATCGGCACCGGCGTCACCTTCCTGTTCGGTCTCGTCAACGCCCGGGTAGTCGAGGTGGCTGATGTTGAGGATGTCGGGTTGGGCCATGGGTGTCTCCTTTGACAGGGCCAGTGATTGGGTTGGCGGGCATCGCCCGACGGCGGATCACGCGCCGTTGGTGGCCGCGGTCATCGCGTCCGAGATGACCTTGAGGCCCACGTGGCCCACGGCTCCGCCGTCGACCGGAATGTCGACCCCCGTGATCCACGAGGACGCGTCCGACATGAGGAAGGTGACCACGGGGGCGACGTCCTTTGGCGTCCCGGTTCGCTGCAGCGGGATGAGGCTCAGGTGGGCGTCGATGAAAAGTTGGGGGGTGGCATTTTGCATCGGGGACTCGATGTATCCGGGCAGGATGGAGTTGACCCGGATGCTCCTGGGGCCCAGTTCCATGCTGGCGATCCTCGAGAGGCCCCGCAACGCCCACTTGCTGACCCCGTACCCAGCGGTGAAATGCGCGCCGACGCCGGCGATCGAGCTGATGTTGACGATCGACCCGCCGCTGGTCATTAGCCGGCTCATGGACTGGATGCCCAGCATGGGCCCGGTCGCGTTGATGCGGAACAAGTCGTTCCAGTTATCCAGCGTGATGTCTTCGAGGCGTCCCGCCTTGCCGCGGGACCCGACGATCCCGGCGTTGTTCACGAGGCCGAACAGGGCGCCGTACCGGGTTCCGATGTGCTTCGACAGGTCGGTCCAGTCGGCGGGAGACGTGACGTCGTGGCGGCGGAACTCGACGTTGTCTGGAAGGTCGGCGTCGGGTTCGATGATGTCGACGGCGACTACCGAGGCTCCGGCGGCCGCCAGCTGTTCGGCTTCCTCACGCCCCTGCCCTCGCGCTCCTCCGGTGACGACGATGACCCGGTTCTGAAGATCTGTCATGGCTGGTTCCTTCCATTTCGGCATGCCCGTTGGGGTGAGTGAGATCACAGTAGGAGTTGACTGACAAATCAGTCAACCCTTGTCGTGGCGTCCCGCCCCCACCGGGAAAACGGTGGTTGTGCCCGTCACGGCCCGTGGGTATCGTCACGGGTAGGCCGCGGCAACGGCGCCGTGGACCCGCGTGGACACCGACCGGCCCACCGGTCGGCGGGGTCCACGGGACAACGATGCAAAGGATGCCGACCGTGTCCCTACTCGATTCCCCCACCCCGGCCCCCGGCAGCGACGACGACGTCCTCCGGCTGATCGGGCCCACCGGCGAACGGACCCCGAACCCGGACCTCGATCCCTGGGTGTCCGACGTGGACGACGACGCGCTGGTCCGGCTGCTGACCGACATGGCCGTGGTGCGGCGCGTCGACCTCGAGGCCACGGCCCTGCAGCGCCAGGGCCAGGTGGGCCTGTGGCCTCCGCTGCTGGGCCAGGAGGCCGCCCAGATCGGCTCCGCGCGGGCGCTGCGGGAGGACGACTTCGTTTTTCCCTCCTACCGCGAGACCGGGGTCGCCTACTGCCGCGGCGTGGACATGCTGGAGGTCCTGCGCCTCTGGCGCGGTGCGGCGCTGTGCGGGTGGGATTCGATGAAGTTCGGCATGGGCACGGCGCAGATCGTGATCGGGGCGCAGGCCCTGCACGCGGCCGGCTATGCCCTCGGGACCAAGCTGGACGGCTCGGACACGGCCACCATCACCTACTTCGGCGACGGCGCCACCAGCCAGGGCGACGTCAACGAGGCCCTCGTTTTTGCCGCCAGCTTCCAGGCCCCGGTGCTGTTCTTCTGCCAGAACAACCACTGGGCCATCTCCGAGCCCGTCCGGGTCCAGGCCCATGCCCCGCTGGCCGGCCGGGCCGCCGGATTCGGCATCCCCGCGGTGCGGGTGGACGGCAACGACGTGCTGGCCTGCCTTGCCGCGACCCGGCGCGCGCTGGACCGGGTCCGCTCCGGCAGCGGCCCCGCCTTCATCGAAGCGGTGACCTACCGCATGGGCCCGCATACGACGGCCGACGATCCCACCCGCTACCGCGACCCCAACGAACTGGACCTGTGGAAGGCCAAGGACCCGATCGCCCGCGTGGAGGCGCACCTGGTCTCCCGCGGCCACGACGCGGAGGAGCTGCGGGCGCAGCTGCAGCGGGCCGCGGACGAGATGGCCGCCCGGCTGCGCCGGGAGGTGGTCCGGATACCGGACCCCGGCCCGCTGGACCTCTTCAATCACGTCTACGCCACCCCGCACGAACAGCTCGAACGCGAGCGCCGCGAGTACGCCCTGTACTTGGCCCAATTTGAGGACAAGGCCGCGCTTGAGGAGAACCCCAGCGGCGCCGCGGCGCCGCAGGCGGCCCAAGACACGGAGGTGGCCCGATGAGTGGGATCACGTTTGCCAAGGCCCTGAACGAAGGCCTGCGCCGAGCCATGGAACGGGATCCCAAGGTGGTCCTGATGGGGGAGGATATCGGCCGGCTCGGCGGGGTCTTCCGCATCACCGACGGACTCCAAAAGGACTTCGGGGAACACCGCGTCCTGGACACCCCGCTGGCCGAATCCGGCATCGTGGGCACTGCCGTCGGGCTCGCCTACCGCGGCTACCGCCCGGTGGTGGAGATCCAGTTCGACGGCTTCGTCTACCCGGCCTTCGACCAGATCGTCGCCCAGGTCGCCAAACTGCACTACCGCACCCGCGGCAACGTCTCGATGCCGCTGACCATCCGCATCCCGTTCGGCGGCGGCATCGGGTCCCCGGAGCACCACTCCGAAGCCCCCGAGGCCTACTTCGCCCACACCGCGGGGCTGCGCGTGGTCAGCCCGTCCAATCCGCAGGAGGCCTTCACCATGATCCAGCAGGCCATCGCCTGCCCGGACCCGGTGGTGTTCTTCGAACCCAAGCGGCGCTACCACGACACCGCCGACGTGGACCTGGACACGGAACCCGCAACGGACCCGCGGGTCCTGCCCATGGGAACGGCCCGGGTGGTGCGCCCGGGCACCGATGCCACCCTGGTCGTCTACGGGGCGATGGTGAAGACGGCCCTGGACGCCGCCACCGCTGCCGCGGACGAGGGCATCAGCATCGAGGTCATCGACCTGCGCTCGCTGGCCCCGCTGGACTCGGCCACGCTGGAGGCCTCGGTGCGGCGCACCGGCCGGCTGGTGATTGCGCACGAGGCTCCGCGCACCGCCGGTCTTGGCGCGGAGATCGCCGCGACGGTCACCGAGCGCTGCTTCGAGTACCTGGAGCATGCCCCGGTGCGGGTCACCGGTTTCGACATCCCGTACCCGCCGGCCAAGTCCGAACGCCACCACCAGCCTGACCTGGACCGGATCCTCGACGGCGTCGATCGGGTGCTGGGCCGCCCGAACTCGCTCAGCGGCGTTGAGTTCAGCGGCGTTGAATTCAGCACAGTTCAGGGGGATGGCGTGGAAGCAAACGGAGGGGGAGATGAATACCGTGCGTAAGCTGTTCCGGCTGCCCGACCTAGGCGAGGGGCTGACCGATTCGGAAATCGTGGCCTGGCGGGTCGCGGTGGGGGATGCCGTTGCCCTGAACCAGACCCTGGCGGATGTGGAGACGGCCAAGGCCGTCGTCGAACTGCCCTCGCCCTATGCGGGCACGGTGGCCGAACTCTTCGCCGACCCGGGCACGCTGGTCGAGGTCGGCAGCCCGCTGATCGCCTTCGACGTCCCGGACGAGGCAGGCGCCTCCGGGCCCGACGCCGGGGCCCCCGAGGGCGCGGAACGGGAGGGCTTGGAACAGGGCGGCGAAAGCGCGGACGGCGGGGCCACCGAGAGCACCACGGCGGACACGCCGTCGGCCCAGGCCGAACACGGAACCGGCGGGGGCGGTACTGATGCAGTTGGTACTGATGCCCGCGGTGAGGCAGCGCGCGGTAAGGCAGGTGGCACGGAGGCGGGCGGGACAGGCGAGTCCGGCGCCGGCGGTGCTTCGCACGAGGCCGGCGCCACCGTTCCCGGGCGGCGCAGGCCCACGCTGGTCGGCTACGGGGCCGAGCCCGAGCCGACGGGCCACCCCGTGCGGAGGCCACGCCGGACCCAGCCTGCGGCAGCGGGAGCCGCTCCGGAGCAGGCCCCCGCAGGGCAGCCGCAAACCGGCCAATCCCCAACGGAACGCGCCAGTGCCGAACACCTGCGGGGGGACCATGCCCCCGACCGCGCTCCCGATCTGGGCGGCGGCCCGGAAGGCCCGGAATCGGAAGGGAGCCCCGGCGAGCGTCCGCGCTCGACCCCGCCGGTGCGCAAACTGGCCCACGACCTCGGCATCGACCTCTCCACCGTCAGCGGGACCGGTGAGCACGGACTGATCACCCGAGCCGACATCGAGGCGGCACACCACGCGGCGGCCCGCGGCACGGCCCCTGCGCAAGCAGCGCCCACACCGGGCCGACCCGAGCCTGAACAACGCGGGCCCGCTCAGCCGACGGCCGGGCGGCCAGAGGCCGGAGCGCCCCCGGCGGGCCGATCTGCCGTCGGACAATCCGCGGCACCCACCGCGGAAGCTCCGCAGGCAGCCACGGAAAAAGCCCAGCCCCGGACGCTGGGCGGGCGTCCGCGCGAAGAACGGATCCCCATCCACGGGGTGCGGATGCGCACGGCGGCCGCGGTGTCCGCCAGCGCGTTCACCGCGCCCCACATCACCGAGTTCCTCACCGTCGATGCCACCGCGGGCATGGAACTGCTGGGGAAGCTGCGCAAACATCCGGCGTTCGCCGACACGAAGCCGACGCCGCTGGCCCTGACGGCGAAGGCGGTGTGCCTTGCGCTGGAACGGACCCCGGCGCTGAACGCCCGGTGGGACCAGGCTGCCGGACAGATCGTCAGGTTCAACTACGTGAACCTCGGCATCGCCGCGGCCACGCCGCGCGGGCTGTTGGTGCCGAACATCAAGGACGCGCAGGCGCTCGGGCTGGCGGACCTGGCGCGGTCGCTGGCCCAGCTGGCGGAAACGGCGAGGGCAGGGTCCACCACGCCGCACGACCTCACCGGCGGCACCATCACCATCACCAACGTGGGGGTCTTCGGCGTCGACGCGGGCACGCCCATCCTCAACCCGGGGGAGGCGGCGATCCTCGCGCTGGGCCAGGTGGCGCGCCGGCCGTGGGAACACCGCGGGAAGGTCGCGCTGCGGGAGGTGGTGACGCTGAGCCTGTCCGTGGACCACCGGGTGGTCGACGGGGAGGAGGCATCGCGCTTCCTGGTCGACGTCGGGACCATTCTCTCGGACCCGGCGATGCTCATCGCGATGCTCTGAGCTGCGGACAAGCAGCTGCGGTCGTGGTGCCCCGGAGATCCGGGGCACCACGACCGCAGTCGAGCCGATAAGCGCAGGCCTGCCCCGCGCTAGACGAGCTCCATGATGTATTCCTTGACGACCGCGGCGCGGGCATTGGCGAAGCCGTCGGCCTCGTCGACCACGATGAAGCCGCGGCGCTCCAGGATCTTCTTGGAACCGATGTTGTCGGTGACCACGCGTGCCCGGATCGGGCGGGCGCTGAATTCGGCCAGGAACGCGTCCACCGCGGCGGTGGTCAGGCCCTTGCCCCAGAAGCGCCGGCCGGTCCAGAAGCTGATCTCCGGGAAGCCGTCGTTCGGGTAGACCAACACGGAGCCCACGACCTCGCCTTCGTGCTCAATGGTGCGCACGGTGATCTGGGGATCGTCCAGGAGCTGCTGCCAATAGAGATTGAAAACCCCACGGTCGGCAGGGTTCTTGGCGGAGAAGGCTGCCATTTGGTTTGCTTCCGGATCCTGTTGGAATTCGAAGAAGCGGTCCAAGTCGGCGGGCTCCACGGGACGAAGCTTCACTGTTGATACCTCTCTGTCACGACGGCGTGCTGGACACTAGCGTACCGGTGCGCACAAGGCCGCCCATGCCATGCCCTCCAGAAGCCGTTTGCGCAGGGCGGGATCGGCCGGTCCGCGGTGCACCGAATGCGGGGTCGAATTGATCAGGCCGAACACCGCCTGGGTCTGGAAATACGCCTCCGTGGGCTCCGTGCCGGGGCGCAGCCGCACCAACTGCTCTGCCCACACGCCCAGATAGGCGCGCTGGAGCCCGCGCACCAGCTGCCCGTCCGCGGGGGAGAGCGCGGCCAGGTCGCGCTCCTGGACCCGGATCACGTCGGGGTGCCCCAGCGCAAAGTCCGTGTGGAAGGAAACCAGCCGGCGCAGCACGATGGCGGCGCCGCCGCCGGCTGCGGCGGCCGCGCGTCCGCCGTCGAGCAGATGCCTGCTGGCCTCGCCCAGCAGGGCGGCCAGCACCGCCGACTTGCCGGGAAAATGGCGGTAGACCGCCGGTCCGCTGATCCCGCACGCGGCCCCGAGGTCCTCCATCGGCACCCCGTGGAAGCCATGCAACGCGTACATCCGTGCGGCCTCGCGAAGCAGCAGCGCGCGGCGGTCCTGCTTGGCTTGGCTGCGGCCGGCGGCGGCATCCGTCACGGCATCCTCCCGGGGCGGCGGGGCCACTGTTTCCAGTGGTTTTTCGCTGGACATCCATTACTAGACATTGCGCGGGGCCCTTACTAGCCTCGGGTCCAGTTAGCCCGCGTTAACCGGGTGCCCGTCGCGGCCATCCTAACGCCGTGGGGCACGGCGCGGGCAAGGCTAGCGGGGTGGGCCAACGGAAAGGCTGCAATGCGGACCTTGGTGTCGCGGGTGGAACCGGCAGGGGATGCGTTCCGTGCCAACGATTCCGCCCAGCGCGCCCTCGCCGGGGAGCTGCGCGAGCGGCTGGCCGCGGCGGCGCTGGGCGGCCCGGAAGCGTCCCGGCAGCGCCACATCGAGCGCGGGAAGCTGCTCCCGCGGGAGCGGGTGGACCGGCTGCTGGACGACGGCTCGCCGTTCCTGGATGTCGCGCCGCTGGCGGCCGAAGGGATGTACGGCGGGGATTGCCCCGGGGCGGGGCTGATCGCCGGAATCGGACTGGTCCACGGCCGCCACGTCATGGTGGTGTGCAACGACGCGACGGTGAAGGGCGGAACCTACTACCCGCTCACCGTGAAGAAGCACCTGCGGGCGCAGGAGATCGCGTTGGAGAACGGGCTGCCGTGCGTGTACCTGGTGGACTCGGGCGGGGCGTTCCTGCCCCTGCAGGACGAGGTCTTCCCGGACCGGGAGCACTTCGGGCGCATCTTCTACAACCAGGCCAGGATGTCCGCCCGCGGCATCGCGCAGGTCGCCGCGGTGCTCGGCTCCTGCACCGCAGGCGGGGCCTACGTGCCGGCCATGAGTGACGAGACGGTGATCGTGCGCAACCAGGGCACGATCTTCCTCGGCGGACCCCCGTTGGTGAAGGCGGCGATCGGGGAAACCGTGACGGCGGAGGAACTCGGCGGCGGCGACCTGCACACGCGCGTCTCCGGGGTGGCGGACCACTTGGCCCATGACGATGCGCACGCCCTGGCGATCGTGCGGGACATCGTCGCGTCGCTCCCGCCGCCGGCCGCCCCCTCTTGGGACGTGGCGGACCCGGCGCCCCCGGCTGTGGATCCCGGGCAGCTCTACGGCGCGGTGCCCGCGGACGTGAACGTCCCCTACGACGTGCGCGAGGTGATCGCCCGGCTGGTGGACGGCTCCGTGTTCCACGAGTTCAAGGCCGCCTACGGCCCCACCCTGGTCACCGGGTTCGCCCGGATCCACGGGCACCCGGTGGGCATCGTGGCCAACAACGGCGTGCTGTTCTCCGAATCCGCGCTCAAGGGCGCCCACTTCATCGAACTGTGCGACCAGCGCGGCATCCCGCTGCTGTTCCTGCAGAACATTTCCGGCTTCATGGTGGGCCGCGAGTACGAGGCCGGAGGCATCGCCAAACACGGAGCCAAGATGGTCACCGCCGTCGCCACGTGCCGGGTCCCGAAGCTGACCGTCGTCATTGGCGGTTCCTTCGGCGCCGGCAACTACTCGATGTGCGGGCGCGCCTATGCGCCGCGGTTCCTCTGGATGTGGCCGGCGGCGCGGATCTCGGTGATGGGCGGGGCCCAGGCCGCCTCCGTGCTGGCCACGGTCAAGCGGGACCAGGCCGAGGCCTCTGGCGGGAGCTGGACCCCGGAACAGGAACGCGACCTGACCGGCCCCATCCGCGCGCAGTACGAGGAGCAGGGCAGCCCCTACCATTCCACCGCCCGCCTGTGGGACGACGGCGTCATCGACCCCGCGGACACCCGCCGCGTCCTGGGCCTGGCCCTGGACGTCGTGGCCCGCCAACCGCTGCCGGAGACCTCCTTCGGCATCTTCAGGATGTGAGCATGCCAGCGCCCCCGTTCGACACCGTCCTGGTCGCCAACCGCGGCGAGATCGCCTGCCGGGTCATCCGCACGCTGCGGGCGCTGGGGATCCGGTCCGTGGCCGTCTACACCGAGCCCGACGCCGGCGCGCGGCACGTGCGCGAGGCCGACCTGGCGCTGTCCCTGGGGCCGGCGCCGGGCGGCTACCTGGACAGCGACGCCGTGGTCGCCGCGTGCCGCCGCGCCGAGGCGCAAGCCGTGCATCCGGGCTACGGGTTCCTCTCCGAGAACGCGGCGTTCGGGCAGGCGCTGGCCGCGGCCGGGATCGTGTTCATCGGGCCCGACGCGCACGCACTGGAGGTGATGGGGGACAAGATCAGGGCCCGGGACCAGGTCGCCGCGCACGGCGTGCCGGTGGTTCCGGGAGGTGGCGAACCCGGCATGACCGACGAGGACCTGCTGGCCTTGGCAGGCACGGTCGGCTACCCGCTGCTGGTCAAGCCGTCGGCCGGGGGCGGAGGCAAGGGCATGGTCGCCGTGGCCACGCCGGAGGAGCTTCCCGAGGCCCTGGCCGCGGCCCGGCGCACCGCCCGCGGCGCGTTCGGCGACGACACCCTCCTGCTGGAGCGCCTCATCGGTTCGCCCCGCCACATTGAAGTGCAGGTCCTCGCTGACCGGCACGGCACCACGCTCCACCTCGGCGAGCGCGAGTGCTCGCTGCAGCGGCGACACCAGAAGGTCATCGAGGAGGCTCCGTCCCCGCTGCTGGAATCGTTGCCGGACGGGGGACTGATCCGGGACCGGCTCGGCGCCGCGGCGGTCGCGGCGGCGCGCTCGGTCGGGTACGTCGGCGCCGGCACCGTCGAGTTCCTGGTTTCCGACGACGCCCCGGGCGAGTTCTTCTTCATGGAGATGAACACCCGCCTGCAGGTGGAGCATCCGGTGACGGAGGAAACGGTCTGGCTCGGTGACGAGCCCCTGGACCTGGTCGCCTGGCAGGTCCGCATCGCGGCCGGGGAACGGCTGGAGGCCTCGCAGTCCGACGTCGAACAGGTGGGCCACGCCGTGGAGGCCCGGGTCTACGCGGAGGACCCGTCCAACGGCTTCCTGCCCTCGCCCGGCATGGCGTACGGGGTGCGCGTTCCCTTCGGGGAGGGCATCCGGATCGATTCGTTGCTGGAGGAGGCCACCCTGGTGCCGGAGCACTACGACCCCATGCTCGCGAAGATCGTGGCCTGGGGCGAGGACCGGGAGGCCGCGCTGCGCCGGCTGGATGCGGCGTTGGCCGAGACGGTGGTGTTGGGGGTGCACACGAACCTCGAGTACCTGCGATTCCTGGTCACCGATGCGGACGTGCGCGCCGGCCGGCTGGACACCGGGCTGATAGAGCGCCGCGGCACCCAGCCCGGCCGGTGGATCACCGACGAGCAACTGGCCGCCGTCGCGGCCCGGTACCTGGAGGCGGAGGACGACGCCGGCGGGGAGCCTCCCGGCGCCGCGCCCGGGCACCTGCAGGACGGCGGAGGCGGGGCTGGATATGGAGGGGCTGGATATGGAAGCGCCTGGCACGTCCGTGACGGATGGCGGCTGGGCGCCCCGCGCCCGCGCGTCCTCACGCTCGAGACGCGGGACGGCAGCCGCGAGGTGACGGTGCTGGGCACCCCCGGCGCGGCCAATGCCGATCACGTGTCCAATGCCGAACGTGTGCCGGAGGCCGACTACGTGCTGGAGATCGACGGCACCGTCCACCGGGCGGCGCCCGCCGAGCCCTATGACTCCGACGCGGCCACCGTGAACGGGCGGCGCTTCCCGCTCTCGATCGGGCTCCGCCAGGAGGCCTGGCTGCCGGAGACGGCAGCGGGGCGGGGGACGGCGGCGGAACCGCCACCGGGCTACGGGGAAGCCTGGGTCGCCGCCGAGGGGTGGAGCGCCAAGGTGTACCGGCCGACCCGCGGCGAACTGCTGGAACGCCGGCTCGCGGACATCGGAAAGGTCCCTGGGGGTTCTTCCGGTGGCACCGGCCCGGAGGCCCGCTCGCCGATGCCCGGCACCGTCGTTGCCGTCCCGGTCGCCAACGGGGACCGGGTCGAGGCAGGCCAGCTGCTGGTCGCCATAGAGGCCATGAAGATGGAACACCGGCTCACCGCCGCGGCCGCCGGAACCGTGACGGTGCTGGCCGCCGTCGGCGACCCCGTCCGCCGGGACCAGCTCCTCGCGGTTGTCCACCCTGACAGGGACACGGCGGGGAACCCTGCCACCCCGGACGCCGAGGCGGAACCGGCCCCCGGCGTCGTACCCTCCCCCGAGCTCCCGGACGCGGAGCCTCCGGAAGCCCAGCCTCGGGACGAGGGACCCGCGGACCCACCCCAGGAAGAGGACTGACATGCCCGGATTCGAACTCGATGAGGAACACCGCGACCTCGTGGAGATGGTCCGCGACTTCGCGGACCAGGTGGTCGCCCCCGTGGCGGCCGAACACGACGCCGACCACAGCTTCCCGTACGACGTCGTGCGTCAGATGGGGGAGCTGGGCCTGTTCGGGCTGCCGTTCCCCGAGGAATGGGGCGGCCAGGGCGGGGACTTTTTCGCCCTGGCCTTGGCCCTGGAGCAGCTGGGGCGGGTGGACCAGTCGGTCGCGATCACGCTCGAGGCCGGCGTCTGCCTCGGTGCGATGCCCCTGTACCGGTTCGGCAACCAGGAGCAGAAGGAACGCTGGCTGCCGCAACTGGTGTCCGGGCAGGCGCTCGCCGGATTCGGGCTCACCGAATCCGGGGCCGGAACCGACGCCGGAGCCACCCGCACCACCGCCCGCCTCGAGGACGGGCAGTGGGTCATCAACGGGACCAAGGAGTTCATCACCAACTCCGGCACGGACATCACCGAACTGGTTACGGTCACCGCCGTCACCGGAACCACCACCGGGGCGGACGGCAGCGTGCGCAAGGAGATCTCCACGCTCCTGGTCCCCACGGACACCCCCGGCTTCCGTGCCGAAAAGGCCTATGACAAGGTCGGGTGGCGGGCCTCCGACACCCACCCGCTCACCCTCACCGAGGTCCGCGTCCCGGAGGGCAACCTGCTCGGCGAACGCGGCCGCGGCTACGCCAATTTCCTGGCCACGCTGGATGAGGGGCGCATCGCGATCGCCGCGCTGGCCACCGGCGCCGCCCAGGGGTGCGTGGACGAAGCCGTCCGCTACGCCAAGGCGCGGACCACGTTCGGTGCGGCGATCGGCACCTACCAGGGCATCCAGTTCCGCATCGCGCGCATGCAGGTCCGAGCGCACACCGCCCGGCTGGCCTACTACGCGGCCGCCGAGCGGATGCTCGCCGGCAAGCCGTTCAAGTCGGAGGCGGCGATGGCCAAGCTTGTCGCGGGGGAGGCGGCCATGGAGAACGCCCGCGACGCCACCCAGGTCTTTGGCGGGTACGGGTTCATCAACGAGACCGCCGTGGCGCGGCACTACCGGGATTCGAAAATCCTGGAGATCGGCGAGGGGACCACCGAGGTCCAGCTGATGCTCATCGCCCGCGGACTGGGCCTGTGAGGGAGAGGAGACAACGATGGACCGCAGGATCGAGGAACGAGGGCTCTACTTCGACGAACTGGAGCCCGGTGCCATCTACGTGCACCGGCCGGGTCGGACGATCACCGAGGCGGACAACGTCCTGTTCACCACGCTGACCATGAACACGCAGGCGCTGCACCTGGACGCGGCGTTCGCCGCCAGACAGCCGTTCGGGCAGCGGCTGGTCAATTCGATGCTGACGCTCGCAACGATGGTGGGCCAGTCCGTGGGCCAGCTGACCCAGGGCACGGCCGTCGGCCAACTCGGGGTCACCGACGCCCTCTTTCCCCACCCGCTCTTCCACGGCGACACCCTCTACACCGAAAGCGAGATCGCCGCGCAGCGCCTCTCGGCGTCGCGCCCGGGGCAGGGCATCGTGGCATTCCGCCACACCGGACGCAACCAGGACGGCATCATCGTCGCCCAGGCCACCCGCACGGTCCTGATGTGGACGCGGGCCGGGCACGCCACCGCGCGGGACGGCAGCCAGGAATGAGCGGACCCGATTCCCCGAACGTGCCGCCCGGCGCCTTTCCGTTCGGTGCGGGGCTGCTGTTCTGCCCCGCGGACCGCCCCGACCGCTTCGCCAAGGCCGCCGCCCGCGCCGACGCGGTGATCCTGGACCTTGAGGACGCCGTCGCCGCCGCGGACAAGCCGGCAGCCCGCGAGGCGGTGGCGGCAAGCCGGCTGGACCCCGAGCGCACGATCGTGCGGGTGAACCCCGCCGGCACCTCCGACTTCGACGCCGACCTCGCCGCCCTGCGCACCACCGGCTACCGCAGCCTCATGCTTCCCAAGGCGCAGGACCCCGGCGAAGTGCGTGCCCTGGCCGGATACGGCGTCGTGGTGCTGTGCGAGACCGCCGCCGGCGTGCTGAACGCGGCCGCGCTGGCCGCGGAACCGAACACGGTCGCGCTGATGTGGGGTGCGGAGGACCTGATCGCCTCGCTGGGCGGGACCTCGAGCCGGGACGGCGGCGGCGCCTACCGGGCGGTGGCGCTGCACGCCCGTTCGTCCGTGCTGCTCGCCGCGGCGGCGCACGGGAAGGCAGCGGTCGACGCCGTGTACCTGGACCTGGAGGACGCGGGCGGCCTGGAGGCGGAGGCGCGGGATGCGGCGGCGTCGGGCTTTGCCGCGAAGGCTTGCATCCATCCCGGCCAGGTGGAGGCGGTGCGCGCAGCGTTCGCCCCGGACCCCGCGGAAGTGGCCGCCGCGCGGGCGCTGCTCGACGCCGCGGCAGGGGAGGCGGGGGTGTTCCGTTTCAACGGGCGGATGGTTGACGAGCCGCTGTTGCGGCATGCGCGCGCAGTGCTCGGGCGGGCCGGGCAGGCCGGGTAGACGGGCTCCGCCGAGCCGGCTTGGCCGGCGACCTCGGATGGGCCCGCTTGGGCAGGCCGCCTGGAGCCGCCAGGGCTGGGATCTGCTTCGTTCGAAAGTCCCCCGCGGAAGTCCGATTAGGGATGAAGTCGGGATCCGGAAGCGGAGGGGACCCTTGTCCTTGTCCCTTGGCCGGCATCCCCGAAGTGGTCCTGCTGGCCGGAAAGTATTGGAAGATATTTTCGATTAATGTTGTCTGCTTTAGATCAAATTTACTAGAATGGGGGCACGGAAGCCCCTTCCGTCAGCAGAAGCGAACAGGCCTACCCGGCCAGTCCCTCCGCCGTTCCTGCCGCGGCGGGGACGGGCCGCGGATGGCCAGGGCATGCCGGGGCGCCGTGGGGGACGGCGGATTCCGGCGCTCCCCGGCCCGGACATGCCACGGGCCGGGCGGCCGACGTTTTCTTGGGTGTCGCCATCGCCTGCGAGGCGTTCCGGACGTCGTGGGCCCGTACGCGGAGAGGGGAAACGGCCCGGGGCGCCGACTTCCTCGCCGACGGACACCGCCCTCCCGCGTCCCCCTACCCGAGGGTTTTTTCCCCGGAAGCTGACGGCGGGCTGCCCGTGGGTGAGCCGGTCGCGCAAGGCCACCCGACTGCGCAAGGCCACCCGACTGCGCACTGCCACCCGGCCTCGGCGGCGGATTCCGCGGCCGAGGCTCCCCTCAAGCCGGATTCCATCAGCGGGGGAAGGGATGCGGAGACCGCCGGGCTCATCGAGAAGCTGCGGGTCGTGGAGCGCAGGCGGTCTGCCCTGGACGCGGAGGCGGTGGGGCTGCGGGCGGCCCTGCTGGAGGCCTACGAGCGGGATCACCGGGAGGGCTTGCGGGATTTGGCGGCCTGCACGCGTGCCCGCGGGGACAGTGCAGCCGCGGAGGTCCTGCTTCGGCAGGTGGCGGACCTGCCCGCGGACCTGTGGGAAGCTGCCCATTCGGTGGCCGCCGGGGAACTGGCCGCCGCCCTGAAGCAGGCCGAGGGCACCGTCCGCGCGGAACTGGAGGACGCGGCCGTATTGGCCGTGCACCACCCGCGCACCCTCACATCCCTCGCCGACGGAGCGATCACCTACCGCCACGCTGTGCTGATCCGGGACGAGTGCAGCAGCCTGCGCCTGCTGGTCCCCGCCCGGCCCAGGGGAGAGGACCCGCGGGCGCGGCGCGCCTGGGAGGCGGTCCGGGACGCCGTGCTGGCCAAGGCCGCGGCCCTGGAGGCAGGGCTGCTGGTTCTGGCGCCCACCGTCTCGGTGCGCACCCTGCGGGACAACTCCCGCCGGCTGCGCGAACAGCACCACCCGGAAACCCTGGCTGCCCGGCACCGCAAGGCAGCCCGCGGCTCCTGCACCTACCTCACCCCGCTCCAAGACGGGATGTCCCGCCTGAGCGTCGAGGCTCCAGCGTTGGTGCTGCAGGGCACCCAGGACCGGCTGGAACGCATAGCCCGCAACCTCGCCGAGGACCCCGAGGAAACCCGCGGCCTGGCCGAGCTGCGGGCCGCGGCGGCGATCGACCTGCTGCTGGGAGGCCCGGCGTGGGAGAGCATCGCCGGGCACGTCCATGTCCTGCTGCCCACCGACCTCCTCACCAACAACGCCGGCACCGGGCCGGCCGGGGCTGCTGGTTCAGCCGATACGACCAGGGCGGGTGCCGCGGCTGGGTCGGACCGGCCGGCCGATTCTGCCGGCATCGATGGCGATGCTTCCTGCGAGAGCGTCCGCGCCGGCCACCGGAACAGAGGCCGGAACCGGAGGGCCACGGACCGGTGCGGGCGCCGCGAGGGGCGGGAACAGATGGCCGGGCGGGAACCCAACACCGGCTTCGCGGAGCTGCTTGGCTACGGGCCGGTTGATCCGGAGTCGGCGCGCCGCACCGCGGCGTCGGCGCCGACCTGGTCCCGCCTGTTCGTCTCACCGGACGGAACCGCGGTGGTCGGAATCGAACACGGACGCTACCGCCCCACCGCCGAGCAGCGACGGGCGTTGTGGGTGCGCGACCGCACGTGCCGTTTCCCCGGCTGCCACCGACCCGCACCATCCTGCGAACCCGATCACGTGCACGAATGGCACGACGGCGGTACCACGCGTCTGGAGAACCTGGCCAGCCTCTGCAAACGGCACCACACCCTCAAGACCGTCGGCCTCTGGGGACTCGCTGCCGAGCACGACGGAGCTCTGCGCTTCACGTCTCCGTCCGGCATGGTCCACACCATCAGGCCCTATCTGCCCTGGACCACCCCAGGCCAGCGGTTCTCATCCTTGCTCGACGCCGCGGCGGCCCGCCCCGCCGCTGCCGCCCCGCCGCTGCCGCCCCGCCCGTGCGGGGCTGGAAGGACTGCGAGGGACAGCTTGGAGGCTCCCTGGTCGGCTCCGCCGCGGACGGTGCGGCAGCCGAGGGCGCGCCCGGCGACGACCCGCCCTTCTGAGCAGGTCGGGCACTGTGGAGCTCCGGCACCTCCCGCAGCAGCGCGGGCCAGTCCGAGCCGGACCGCTCCGGTGACTTCCGCCGCTACCGGGCGTGCCGGCCCCCGCCCGACTGTCCAGGCGTGTCCGGCCACGGGGGCTGGGTTTCGCTGCCGGCAACCGGTTCGATGATGCCGTTGACGTACAGCTCCAGCAGCACCGGACCGATGTGCTGCAGGGTTTCGGCGGAGTACGGGGCGGTGCCGAAGTGGCGGGCCAAGTGGTCGGCCAGCAGCAGCGGCGCCATGCCGTACACCGTCAGGACCACCGCGAGGGTGTCCGGATCCGACGTTGCCTTCCACCGCATCCCGGCCACGTCCTTGCCGATCACGGCCCTGGTTTCCTTGACCATCCGGTCGAACATGCGCGCCCCCGAGCGGGACCCGTCTGTGATCTGGCGGGTGATGAAGCGCAGGCGGCTTTCCAGCTTCGGATCACCCAGGAGCCGGGCCGCGGACTCCGCCATGCTGTGGCCCCCGAGCTTTTCCTCAAGGATGGTCCGGACCACGTAGTCCTCGCAGTCCGCGGCAAGGGTTTCCTTGGAGATGTAGTGGTGCAGGAGCAGGGACAGGCTTACGCCCGCGGTCTCCGCGATGGCCCGCGTCGTTGTGCCGGCCACCCCGCGGGTCCCGAAGAGTTCGATGGCGGCTTCCAGGATGCGCTGCCGCACGTCCAGGACCCCGGCGTCGGAGGGAGCGGCTGCGGGAAGGTCCACCGCTGGAGTGCCGGCTTCAGGTCCGCTGCCGGCCGGGCGGTTTTCTTCGCTCACGCCTTCAGGTTATGCGCGGTGCCACCCCGCGGCAACGGCGCCGGCGAAGGCATTGGCCAAGGCATGAGGGGTAGTCCCGGTCCATGGCCTTCCGCAGCGGACCCATCACGCCGGAGCAGTGTTTTTCGGGCTGCGACCCGCTCTCCCGGGAGCCCTTCGAGGCCGTTCGGTCGGCGGTGGAGCGGGTCGATGCCGAAATGCGTGGGTGGCTGCGCGAGGCGTGGGAACCGGCGGCATGGGCCGGCAGGGGATAATCGGGAGGTGACTTCCCGCCAGAACCTCCACTTCACCCCGCCTCCCACGGATGCCCCGCGCCGCGTGGTCCTGCTGGGATCCACCGGTTCCATCGGCACCCAGGCCATCGACGTGGCCGACCACGCCCGGGACCGCTTCGAGGTCGTGGCGCTCTGCGGAGGCGGGAACATGGCCCTGATCGCCGAGCAGGCCGTCCACACCCGGGCCGAGGCCGTCGGCATCGCCCGCGGCACGGTCGACGGCCTGCGCGCCGCCATCGACGCGCAGGCGGCGGCCGTCGGCGCCACCGGCTACGCGCCGGAACTGTTCGCCGGCCCCGAGGCGGCGGCGGGCATCGCCGCCTGGCCCGGCGCCGACGTCGTGCTCAACGGCATCACCGGATCCATCGGACTGGCACCCACCCTGGCCGCCCTGAACGCGGGCCGCCTGCTGGCCCTGGCCAACAAGGAGTCTCTGATCGTCGGCGGCGACCTGGTCAGGCGCGCTGCCGCGCCCGGCCAACTGGTTCCGGTCGACTCCGAACACTCCGCGCTGGCCCAGGCCTTGCGTGCCGGCGCCCCGGAGGAGGTCGCCCGACTGGTGGTCACCGCCTCCGGCGGCCCGTTCCGCGGCTGGGACCGCGAGCGCCTGCGCGGCGTGACCCCGGCCCAGGCGCTCGCCCACCCCACCTGGGACATGGGCAAGGTGGTCACCACCAATTCCGCGACCATGGTCAACAAGGCCTTGGAGGTCATCGAGGCCCACCTGCTGTTCGACATCCCGCTGGAGCGCATCGAGGCCGTGGTCCACCCGCAGTCGGTGGTGCACTCGATGGTGGAGTTCATCGACGGATCCACCATCGCCCAGGCCTCGCCGCCGGACATGCGCCTGCCGATCGCCCTCGGCATGGGGTGGCCAGCCCGGGTGCCCGGCGCCACCGCCCCGTGCGACTGGTCCGCCGCCGCGGCGTGGACCTTCGAGCCGCTGGACGAGGACGCGTTCCCCGCCATCCGCCTGGCCAAGGCCGCCTCCGCCGCCTCGCCCACGCACATGGCCGTCTACAACGCCGCCAACGAGGAGGCCGTGGAGGCCTTCCACGCCGGACGGATCGGCTTCCTGGAGATCGTGGATTCGGTCGCCGCGGTGGTGGAGGAGTACGACGCCGGCGCCTTGGTGGGCACGGAACTGACGGTCGGTGCGGTGCTGGCCGCCGAGGACTGGGCACGAAACCGCGCCCACGAACGTTTGGGGCTTCTGTGACCGTTTTGCTTTTTATCCTGGGTGTCCTCTTCGTCGCTCTCGGCGTCGCCGTCTCGATCGCCCTGCACGAGGTGGGACACCTGCTGCCCGCCAAGCTGTTCAAGGTGCGCGTACCGCAGTACATGATCGGCTTCGGGCCGACCGTCTGGTCCCGCAAGCGGGGCGAGACGGAGTACGGGTTCAAGGCCCTGCCGCTGGGCGGCTTCGTCTCGATGATCGGCATGTATCCGCCGGCCAAGGACGGCGAGGGAGTGCGCCAGACCAGTACCGGCATGTTCCAGCAGCTGGCCAACGACGCCCGCAAGGCCTCCGCCGAACAGCTCCAGCCCGGCGACGAAAACCGCATGTTCTACAAACTTCCGGTCTGGAAGCGCGTGATCATCATGCTCGGCGGCCCCAGCATGAACCTGCTCATCGGCACCGTCCTGATCGGTGTGCTCATCACCGGCTTCGGCACCCTGCAGTCCACCACCACCGTCTCCGAGGTCTACCAGTGCGTGGTGCCGCTGGACCAGCAGGAGCAGCGCTCCGGCACCGGCGACGGCTGCCAGTCCGGGGACCCGGAGGCACCGGCCTACGCCGCGGGCCTGCTGCCCGGGGACGTGATCACTTCCTTCAACGGCCAGCGGCTCGGCGAGTCCGACTGGCAGGCCCTGACCGAGCAGATCCGCGCCGAGGCAGGGCACGAGGTCCCCGTGACCTACCTGCGCGACGGTGCCGAACACGCCACCACCATCACCCCGCTGCTCACCGAGCGCCCCCAGCTGGACATCAACGGCAACGCCGTGGCCAACCCGGACGGGACCGCGGCCACCGTCCAGGTCGGCTTCATCGGCATGGGTTCCGAGGCGCGCCTGATCCAACAGCCGGTGACCGAGGTTCCGCCCATGGTGTGGGATAACGTGACCCGCGTGGCGGCCATCGTCCTGGACCTGCCCGCCCGCCTGGTCGCCGTCGGACAGGCCGCCTTCTCGGACGCCCCGCGCGATCCCGACGGACCGGTCTCCGTGGTCGGCGTCGGCCGCATCGCCGGTGAGGTCAGCGCCATGGAGGACGTCCCGATGGAAAGCCGGGCGGCAACCCTGGTGGGCCTGGTTGCGGGGCTGAACATCGCCTTGTTCGTCTTCAACCTGGTCCCGCTGCTTCCGCTGGACGGCGGGCACATCGCCGGTGCGCTCTGGGAGGCGCTGCGCCGCGGCATCGCCAAGGTGTTCCGCCGCAAGGACCCGGGCCCGGTGGACATCGCCAAGGCGCTGCCGCTCACCTACGTGGTGGCCACGCTGCTGCTGGGCATGGGCGTGCTGCTGATCTACGCGGACATCGTCAAGCCGGTCAACCTCTTCGGCTGAGCCGGCCCGGGCCGAACTCCCACCCCTTGCGCAGCGCCCGCGGGAGCCTTGATCACCGCGACGGCCCAGTGGCGGTCATCGCCAGCCCCGTCCATCAAGGATGTGCGTGCCCGGCCCTCGCCCGTGAGGCAGCGTATCCAGCTGCGTGGAGGTTTTCCATGGGTCACCGCGCGGGGTTTTGATACGCTGCGCCGGCTTGTACGCTGGCAGGACTGGCTCCATAAGCGACGGCAACGAGGTGCGCGATGCGCAGTACGGTGACGAGAGTCCTGACCACGGCAGCCGTGGCGCTGGTCGGGCTGACCGGCTGCAGCGGCGGGACCGGAAGCCCCAACAGCCCGGCAACCAGTACCGTCGCCAGCGTCCCGACTGTGGACCCCTCCGACCCGGCCATCAAGCAGGTCCAGAGTGACTACCTCGTCATGGTACGCAAGGTGGGAGCGGCATACGACGCCTTCTACGATCCCTACGACGCAGGCAGCACCGACCTGCCCGCGCTGAAGACGGCCGCAGCCGGGGTGGCGGAGACGCTTGGCGACTTCGCCACCTTCGTGCGGGACTACGACTGGCCGTCCAGCGTGCCCGCGGACCTGCCGGCCACCATCCATGAGGACTACACCATCGATGACGGCGGGATGAACACATGGGAAGCGGTGGCCGCCTCTGACTCGCTGGCCGAGATGGAGGAGCGCCTCAAGGTGACCGACACACCTGAGGCCACCACCGGTGCCGATGCCCATACAGATGCCCTGCGAAAGGCCATCGGGCTGCCGCCATCGGACAAGCCTTCCGACCAACCCTCCAGCTGAAGCCATTGCGGCTGCCCGCTAGACAAGCGAGCAAGCTCCGCTTGTCTAGCGGGCAGCACTGAAGCAGGACGGGGGACGAAGGGGGCGCCGAGGCGCGGAAGGCGGCCACGGTTGCTCCCGCCCGGCAGGTTTGGTTGGGTAGGAGTGCACCACGCCGTGCCTGCCGCCCGCCGGTGGCCTGGACACGGTCGCCACGAAGGGACCCCGATGCCACAGCCGACCGACCGCATGCCCCACCGCCCGCTCCACCCGCGCCCCCTCCCTCCCCGCATGGACGAACGCCGCGCGGGCCGGGCGGTCGCGCTGGCCGTGGCGGGCGCGCTCGCGCTTGCCGGCTGCACGGCTTCCGGAACCGGGACGACCGCCACCGAGGCAGCCGGTCCCGCCGCGTCCCTTCAGTCGGGGGAAGGTGTTCTGGCTGTCCCGGCGGCCCAGGACGCCGGATACGGTCGCGTCTCCGGGTCCCCGGCCGCCGCGGCGGTCGCCGCCAGCCGCACGTTCTTCGCGTCGGCCCAGGTCGCGGTTCTCGCCTCGGACACGGGCGACGTGGCCCCGGCCGCGGAGCGGGCCCGCGCCCTCGGCGTTCCCCTGCTGCTGGTTCCCGGGCAGCCGGCACCCGCGGCCGGCGCCAGCGAAAGCGGGACTGCGGAGGACGGCGCCACAACAGATGAGGCAAAGGCCGACGCCGCGAAGGCGGAAGCCGCAAAGAAGGACGCCGCGAAGGCGCAGGCCGCGGTGGCCGCCGAACTGTCGCGGCTGGGCGTCCGGTCCGTGGAGGCCTACGCGGTTCCGGATACCTCCTTCCTGCCCGGCATCGACGTCGTCGACCCCGGCAGCACCTCCGTGCCGGATGCCGCTGCGCAGGACAACGCCGACCAAGCCAACGCAGCCCAGGCCTCGACATCCGACGCAGGCCGTGCCGCCGTCGTGCACCTGAAGGATCCTGGCGCGCTGGGCGCGGCCGGGCTGGCCGCCGTGACGGCAACGGCCCAGGCGGCAGGCGCGGAAGTAAGCGAACTGGCCACCGCGGACCCGCGGGCCGAGCAGAACCGGCAGTTCTTCGCCGAACGCGAGGGGCGGCTGGTGGTCGCCGCGGGGGACGGGTTCGGCAGCACGGCGGATTTCGGGTCGACGGCGGCTACCGCGGCGGCCGGATCCGAACTGCCCGGCGGGGGACAGCTGCTCTTCCCGCAGCGGCGGATGGTGGCGCTCTACGGACACCCGGGGACACCCTCGCTAGGCCTGCTGGGGGAGCAGGGCATCGAGGAGTCGATCGCCCGGGTCAAGAAGCTCGCCGCCGAGTACCAGCCGTACAGTAAGGAACCCGTCCAGCCGGCGTTCGAGATCATTACCACCGTCGCAACCGGACACTCCGGTACGGACGGGAAGTATTCGGCCTATACCGCCGTGGACAAGCTGAAACCGTGGATCGATGCGGCCCAGAAGGCCGGAGTCTACGTGGTGCTGGACCTGCAGCCCGGGCGCAACGACTTCCTGGTGCAGGCCAAGAAGTACGAGGAACTGCTCAAGCGGCCGAACGTGGGCCTGGCACTGGACCCGGAATGGCGGCTCAAGCCGAACCAGCGGCACCTGGTGCAGATCGGGTCCGTCGACGCGGCCGAGATCAACAAGGTGTCCGCCTGGCTTGCGGAGCTGGTCCGCGAGCATGCCCTGCCGCAGAAGATGCTCATCCTGCACCAGTTCCAGCTGCGCATGATCCGCGACCGCGACACGCTGGAGACCGGACACCCCGAACTGTCGCTGGTCCTGCACGCCGACGGGAACGGAACCCCCGGCCAGAAGCAGGACACGTGGAACGCCCTGCGCCGCGACCTGCCTCCGGGAATCCGGATGGCCTGGAAGAACTTCATCGATGAGGACGAGCCCACCTTCAGCCCGAAGCGAACGTACTCGGAGGTCGACCCCAAACCCTGGTTCGTCTCCTACCAGTAACCGCGTGCCGGGGTGGCCTCGCGCCTGCCCGGGGCCCGCGCCTCGCTGGCGCTCGGTGCGGGCCCCTCGCCCGGTAGCGCCTCCCGGGCTCCCGCGCCTCGCTGGCGCTCGGTGCGGGCCCCTCGCCCGGTAGGCTTAGCGCCATGACTGTCTTCGCCGTTGAATACGTTTACGCTCCCGAGTCCGAAGCCGGCCGGGACGAGCACCGTCCGGGGCACCGCGCTTTCCTCACTTCGCTCAAGGAGAGCGGCAACGTTTCCCTCATCACCTCCGGCCCCTACGTCGACGGCAGCGGCGCGCTGCTGATCTTCGCCGCCCCGTCCGAGGAGGACCTGACGGCGGCCCTGGCCCGCGACCCCTTCAACGCCGAGGGTTTTGTTGCGGCCCTGCGCATCACCGGCTGGATCCCCGCCTCGGGCGAACTGTCCCACTACGCTGCCCAGTAGGGCGGAGCCGCTCCCGGCAGCGGAGGGCCGCCGCCGTCCGCTGTCTGTCCCGCCTCCCGGGGGGATAATGGATCACGACCCTTCAACGCACCACCCACGGAGGAAAACTTGACCCCGGTCAGCCTCGGAATGCCGTCCGCACCGCCGCCAGTCCTCGCCCCTCGCCGCCAGACGCGCCAGATCCAGGTCGGACCGGTCGGCGTCGGCTCCGACTTCCCCGTCAGCGTGCAGTCGATGACCACCACCCCGACCACGGACATCAACGCCACCCTGCAGCAGATCGCCGAGCTCACCGCCTCCGGCTGCGACATCGTGCGCGTGGCCTGCCCCTCGGCCGACGATGCCGAGGCGCTGCCGATCATCGCCAAGAAGTCGCAGATCCCGGTCATTGCCGACATCCACTTCCAGCCGAAGTACGTTTTTGCCGCGATCGATGCCGGCTGTGCCGCGGTGCGCGTCAACCCCGGCAACATCCGCAAGTTCGACGACCAGGTCAAGGAAATCGCCCGGGCCGCGAAGGACCACGGCACCTCGATCCGAATCGGCGTCAACGCCGGTTCCCTGGAACCGGGCATCATGAAGAAGTACGGCAAGGCCACTCCGGAAGCCCTCGTGGAATCCGCCGTATGGGAAGCCTCCCTGTTCGAGGAGCACGGCTTCCACGACTTCAAGATCTCCGTCAAGCACAATGATCCCGTCGTTATGGTCGCCGCCTACGAAATGCTGGCCGAAAAGGGTGACTGGCCCCTGCACCTGGGCGTGACCGAGGCCGGTCCGGCCTTCCAGGGCACCATCAAGTCGGCGACCGCCTTCGGCGCGCTGCTCTCCAAGGGCATCGGCGACACCATCCGCGTGTCCCTGTCCGCGCCTCCGGTGGAGGAGGTCAAGGTCGGCAACCAGATCCTGCAGTCGCTGAACCTGCGGCCGCGCAAGCTGGAGATTGTCTCCTGCCCGTCCTGTGGCCGTGCCCAGGTGGACGTGTACACGCTCGCCGAACAGGTCACCGCCGGTCTTGAAGGCATGACCGTTCCGCTGCGCGTGGCCGTCATGGGCTGCGTCGTCAACGGCCCCGGCGAGGCCCGCGAGGCCGACCTCGGGGTGGCCTCCGGCAACGGCAAGGGGCAGATCTTTGTTAAGGGCGAAGTCATCAAGACCGTGCCCGAAGACCAGATTGTTGAAACACTGATCGAAGAGGCGATGCGGATCGCCGAGGAAGCGGGCGGCGGCGATGGCGAGGATCCTGTCCAAAGTGGCCCCGTGGTTACCGTCAGCTAGTAAGGGCCGGCGCGACGGCGGGGAACACCTCAGCGCGACCGTTCGCGTCCTGGCGGACGAAGACACCGATTCCTTGCGGGCGCTCGTCGCCGAGGATCCGGTGGTGAACGTGTTCCTCGATGCCCAGCTGGACTGTACCGGCACCGCCGCGCCCACCGGTAGCGGCGGCATGGTGGTGGGCCGGTTCGACGGCGAACGCCTCGAATCGGCCTGCTGGGTTGGGGCGAACCTGGTGCCCGTCCAGGCCTCGGCCGAGGCCGCGGCGGAGATCGCCGACGCCCTGCTTCCGCTGGGGCGCAACTACTCGTCGATCTTCGGGCCCGCCGACGCCGTCCTGGCGCTCTGGGGAAGGCTGCAGGAGGGGACGCAGCGGGCCTTCGACGTGCGTCCGTCCCAGCCGCTCATGGTCCTGGACCGGGCCGCCGACATCCCGCCGGCCCCGGGCCTGCGGCTGTCCACCGACTCCGACTACGACGCCGTCCTGCCCGCCTGCGCGGCGATGTTCGAGGAGGAGCTGGGCTACTCGCCGCTGACCGGCGGAGGCTCCTACTACCGGGCCCGCGTCCGCTCGCTGATCCGGCAGGGGCATTCCTTCGTGGACCTCGACGAGAACGGCCAGGTGCTGTTCAAGGCGGAACTGGGAACCGTGTCGCCGCGGGCCACGCAGATCCAGGGCGTCTGGGTGGCGCCGGCCCACCGCGGGCGCGGCCTCGCCGCGCCCTACATGGCCGCCGTCGCCGGATACGCGCTGGCGGTCGCCCCCGTTACCAGCCTGTACGTCAACGACTACAACGCGCCCGCCCTGGCCACCTACCGCCGCGTGGGATTCCGTCAGGTCGGCGAGTTCGCCACTGTGCTGTTTTGAGACTGCCCCGCTCGGGGCCCCTGCTGATCCGTGCCTCCCGCACCCCGGCGGAGCCGCCGCTTGGGCGCCATTCGGCCGTGCAGGCGTGCGGCGGGTAAATTTGGAGGCGATTCCCCAGGGGAAACCCTCTCCCAGTGCGGCGCGACGCCGCGGAAACGGATAGACAAGCGTGGTCCTACGACTTTCCACACTGTTCCTGCGCACCCTGCGCGAAGACCCGGTCGACGCCGAGGTCGCCAGCCACAAGCTGCTGGTGCGTGCCGGCTACATCCGCCGTGCCGCGCCCGGCATCTACACCTGGCTGCCGCTGGGCCTGCGCGTGCTGGCGAAGGTCGAGGCGATCGTCCGCGAGGAAATGAACGCGATCGGCGCCCAGGAAGTGCACTTCCCGGCACTGCTGC
This sequence comes from Arthrobacter ginkgonis, assembly GCF_039540195.1. NCBI lineage: Bacteria > Bacillati > Actinomycetota > Actinomycetes > Micrococcales > Micrococcaceae > Arthrobacter > Arthrobacter ginkgonis. The sequence continues at coordinate 249,730 of NZ_BAABEO010000023.1, forward strand.
CGCGCGAGCCCTACGAGGTGACCGGCCGCTGGACCGAATACGGCGAGGGCCTGTTCCGGCTCAAGGACCGCAAGGAAGCCGACTACCTGCTGGCCCCCACCCACGAGGAGATGTTCACCCTCCTGGTCAAGGACCTCTACAGCTCCTACAAGGACCTGCCGGTTACCCTCTACCAGATCCAGAACAAGTACCGCGACGAGGCCCGGCCGCGGGCCGGCCTGCTGCGCGGCCGCGAATTCATCATGAAGGACTCCTACTCCTTCGACGTCGACGACGCCGGCCTGGAGGCCTCCTACCAGGCGCACCGCGCCGCGTACCTGAAGATCTTCTCCCGCCTTGGCCTGGAGATCGTCCCGGTGCACGCGACCGCCGGCGCCATGGGCGGCTCCAAGTCGGAGGAGTTCCTGCACCCGACCGAGGTTGGCGAGGACACCTTCGTGCGCTCGGCCGGAGGCTATGCGGCAAACGTCGAGGCCGTGACCACCGTGGTTCCGGCCGACATCGACTACGCGGACGCCCCGGCCTTCGAGGTCAAGGACACCCCGGACACCCCGACCATCGATTCGCTGGTTGCCTGCGCCAATGAGATCGCCCCGCGCGAGGACCGCGAGTGGGCCGCCGCCGACACCCTGAAGAACGTGGTGCTGGCCGTGACGCTGCCCACCGGCGAGCGCCAGCTCGTCGTCATCGGCGTGCCCGGCGACCGCGCCGTGGACCTCAAGCGCATCGAAGCCAACATCGGCGCCCACCTGCCCATCGCCGGCGAGCTCGGCATCGAGGCCGCCAACGACGAGGACATCAAGAAGGTTCCGGCCCTGGTCAAGGGCTACATCGGTCCGGCCCTCGGCCTGGACGCCGCGACGCTGGGCGAAAAGTCCGCCAGCGGGATCACCTTCCTGGTGGATCCGCGCGTGGTCGTGGGCACCGCCTGGGTCACCGGAGCCAACGAGCACGGCAAACACGTCTTTGGCCTGGTCGCCGGCCGCGATTTCACTTGGGACGGCACCATCGAGGCCGTCGAGGTTCGTGCCGGCGACGAGGCCCCGGACGGCTCCGGCCCGCTGGAAACCGCCCGCGGCATCGAGATGGGCCACATCTTCCAGCTCGGCCGCAAGTACGCGGAGGCGCTGGAACTGAAGGTCCTGGACCAGAACGGCAAGCTGGTCACGGTCACCATGGGCTCCTACGGCGTCGGCGTCACGCGTGCGGTCGCCGCCTTGGCCGAGTCCAACCACGACGACCGCGGCCTGGTCTGGCCGCGCAACGTGGCCCCGGCCGACGTGCACCTGATGGTCACCGGCAAGGGCGAGGAACTGTTCGCCGAGGCCGAGCGGATCGCGGCCGGGCTCGAGGCCCGCGGCATGGAGGTCATCTTCGACGACCGCCCCAAGGTCTCCGCCGGCGTGAAGTTCGGCGACGCCGAACTGATCGGCGTGCCGACCATCGCCGTCGTCGGCCGCGGCCTGGCCGAGGGCCTGGTCGAGGTCAAGGACCGCGCCACCGGTACGGCCGAAAACGTGGCGGTTGCCGACGTCGTGGACACCCTCGTGGCCAAGGTTCGGGGCTGGGACCTGCCGCGCCCGTGACCGAACTGCTGAACGGTTCCGGCCTGGAGAACCTCCAGGCCGGAACCATTCTCTTGGTGCTGGCGGCGGGGCTGGCCGCAGGGTGGGTCGACGCCGTCGTCGGTGGCGGCGGGCTCATTCAGCTCCCTGCCCTGCTGCTGGTCCCGGGCATCGCCCCGGTCCAGGCGCTGGCGACCAACAAGATGGGGTCGATCTTCGGAACCACCACCAGCGCCGTGACCTATTACCGGCGCGCCAGTCCGGACCTGAAGACGGCGCTCCCCATGGCGGCGATCGCGCTGGCCGGAAGCTTCGCCGGCGCGATCGTGGCCACCCTGCTGCCGTCCGCGGTGTTCAAGCCGGTCATCCTGGCCGCCCTGGTCGCGGTCGCGCTGTTCACCGCCTTCCGGCCCACCGCCGGCGAGCTGACCAGGCTGCGCCACCAGGGGCGCCGGCACTATGTCCTGGCCGGGACGATCGGCCTGGCGATCGGGTTCTACGACGGGCTGATCGGCCCGGGCACCGGATCGTTCCTGATCATCGCCATGGTGGTGGTCCTCGGCTACAACTTCCTGGCCGCCAGCGCCAAGGCGAAGATCGTCAACATGGCCACCAACTTCGGTGCGCTGGTGTTCTTCCTGCCCAGCGGGCACCTGCTTTGGGGCCTCGGCCTGCTGCTGGGAATGGCCAACATGGTCGGCGGCTACATTGGCGCCCGCACGGCGATCGGCCGCGGCGCCCGGTTCATCCGCATCGTGTTCCTGGTGGTGGTCGCCGCCCTGATCGTGCGGTTGGGGTTCGACGTCGCCATGCAGTGGATGCCCGCCGCGTAGGACTACGCCGCGCAGGATTCGACCTGGCAGTGCCCCGGCACGCACGCCCCCGAAGGTGTGCCTAGAATGGGGGAACCACGGGAGCCCGCAGACGGGCTGAGAGGGCATGGCCGGCATTCGCCGGCCCGGATGCCGACCGTAGAACCTGATCCGGGTCATGCCGGCGGAGGGAAGGTACATCCATTGCGTTGCGTCGTTGTCGGGGCCGGGATCATCGGGCTCTCGGCCGCTTGGGAACTGGCCCGTTCCGGGGTCGAGACCGTTGTCGTTGACCCGGCTCCGGCCGGCGGGGCCACCGCCGCCGCGGCAGGGATGCTCGCGGGCGTGACCGAATTCCACTACCAGGAGCGGGACTTGCTGGGCCTTTCGCTGCCCGCGGCGGCGAAGTGGCCGTCCTGGGCCGCGCAGCTGGAGGCGGCCTCCGGGCTGTCCACGGGCTTCCGGCCCGGCGGGACGCTGGTGGTTGCCGCCGATTCCGGGGACCGGGCCACGCTGGCGGACCTGCGGGCCGCGCAGGCCGCGCTGGGGCTGGCGGTCGAGGAAATCACCACGCGCGAGGCCCGTGCCGCCGAGCCCCTGCTGACACCGCGCCTGGCCGGCGCCTTCCGTGCCGTTGGCGACCACCAGACCGATCCGCGCCGCACCGCCGCCGCCCTGGTCGCCGCGCTGGAGGCGCTGCCGAACGCGCGTCTCGTCGCGGCCCGGGCGGTGCGCTGCGGCGCAGGCGCCGGCCCGTTCGTGGAATACGACGGCGGGCGGCTGGACTGCGACGAGGTCGTGTTGGCCACCGGTGGCGGCATGGTCCGGGCCGGAGGCACGGGGGAGGGGCCGGTGCGGGAGGGGCTAGCGCTGGAGGGCCTGCCCGCTCCGCTGCGCCTGCCGGTGCGCCCGGTGTACGGCGACGTGCTGCGCCTGCGCACCGTCCCGGGTGGCCCGCTGCCCTCGGGGAACGTGGTCCGCGGCCTGGTCGGGGGCCAGTCCGTCTACATCGTGCCCCGCGCCGACGGGGAAGTGGTGGTGGGGGCGACCGAACGGGAGGACGGCCGGGCCGGTGTCGGTGCCGGGGGAGTCCACCGCCTGCTGCGCGACGCGCTGCGGCTGATGCCCGCCCTGGGCGAACTGGACCTGGCCGAAACCATCGCCAGGGCGCGGCCGGGCACCCCCGACAATCTGCCGCTGCTGGGCCGGGCCGCGCCCGGGCTGGTGGTCGCCGTCGGCTTCCACCGGCACGGGGTCCTGCTCAGCGCGGCGGCGGCCGCCGCCGTTGCCGCACTTGTTGGCGTCCCGGCTCCACCCGGGCACGCAGCCGGCCCCGCTCCCTCTGATCTCGTTCCCTTTGACCCCGCACCCTTTGACCCCTGGAGGTTCTCATGACAACACCGGCACCACAGCCCGGCCCCGCGCCGGCGACGCTCAACGGCGAGGCGATCGGGGAACTGCCCGGCAGCATCCTGAAGCTGGTCCAGGCGCGGACCGGCCGCGAGCTCGGCGCGGACGGCGCCCCCGTCGACGGCGGGCGGCTGGGTGTCGCCGTCGCACTCAACCAGGAGGTCCTGCCGCGCCGGCGCTGGGCTGAAACAACCGTCCGCGCTGGCGACGCGATCGAACTGCTCACGGCGGTCCAGGGTGGTTAACGGCAAGGTGGTTAACGGCGGAGTGGCTAGCGGGATGGGAACCCTGGTCATCGACGGCATCGAACTGGGCTCGCGCCTGGTCATGGGCACCGGCGGGGCGCCAAGCCAGGCCGTGCTGGAGGAGGCCCTGCTGGCCTCCGGCACGGAACTGACCACGGTCGCCTTGCGCCGGCACACCCCCGGGGAGGGCGAATCCATCTACGCGATGCTGCAGCGCCGCGGGATCCGGGTCCTGCCGAACACCGCCGGCTGCCACACCGCCCGCGAGGCCATGCTCACCGCCGAACTGGCCCGCGAGGCGCTGGAAACGGACTGGGTGAAGCTGGAGGTCGTCGCCGACGAGGAGACGCTGCTGCCCGATGCGGTGGAGCTGCTGGACGCAGCCGAGCGCCTGGCGGCGGGCGGGTTCAAGGTCTTCGCCTACACCAACGACGACCCCGTGACCGCGCAGCGGCTCGAGGACGTCGGCTGCGTGGCCGTGATGCCGTTGGGCGCGCCGATCGGCAGCGGGCTGGGGGTGCTGAATCCGCACAACATCGAGCTGATCGCCGCCCGGGCCACGGTGCCGGTGGTGCTCGACGCCGGCGTCGGCACGCCCTCGGACGCGGCGCTGGCGATGGAGCTCGGCTGCGACGCGGTGCTGCTGGCCAGCGCGGTCACCCGCGCCCAGGACCCGGTGCTGATGGCGCGGGCATTCCGGCACGCGGTCGAGGCCGGACGGCTGGGCCGGGCCGCCGGGCGCATCCCGAAGCGTCCGCTGGCGGTGGCCTCCTCCACGCTGGAGGGCCGGGCCGCCCTCCAGCCGGTGTGCGGTTAGGAGCGATCATGGCTGTTTCCACCCCCGCACTGCCGCCGCTGGTTTCCCCGGGCCCGGAACTGACCCCGGAGGAGCTGCGGCGCTACTCGCGCCACCTGATCATCCCGGAAGTGGGCCTGGAGGGGCAGCGCCGACTGAAGAACGCACGCGTGCTGGTGATCGGGGCCGGCGGCCTGGGCTCCCCGGTGCTGCTCTACCTGGCGGCCGCCGGCATCGGGACTCTGGGCATCGTCGAGGACGACGCCGTGGACGATTCCAACCTCCAGCGCCAAGTGATCCACGGGGTTGCGGACGTCGGCCGCCCGAAGGCGGAATCGGCCCGGGACTCCATCGCCGGGCTTAACCCGCATGTGGCAGTCGAACTGCACCAGGTGCGGCTGGACTCAACCAATGCGCTGGAGATCTTCTCCGGCTACGACCTGCTCATCGACGGCACGGACAACTTCGCCACCCGCTACCTGGTCAATGACGCGGCGGCGATCCTGGGCAAGCCGTACGTCTGGGGCTCGATCCTGCGCTTCGACGGCCAGGTCAGCGTGTTCTGGAACGGCCGCGGGCCCACCTACCGGGACCTGTATCCGGAAGCGCCGCAGGCCGGGACGGTGCCCTCCTGCGCCGAGGGCGGTGTGTTCGGCGTGCTGTGCGGCCAGATCGGGTCGGTGATGGCGGCCGAGGCGATCAAACTGGTCACCGGGATCGGGCAGCCGCTGCTGGGCCGGCTGCTGGTCCTGGACGCGTTGGGCATGAACTGGCGGGAGCTCCGCCTCCGCCCGGACCCGGACACTGTCCAGCCGGCCAGGCTGCTGGAGGACTATCCGGCCTTCTGCGGGGTCCCGGCGGACCGGGAACGCACCCTGCCCACGGTGTCCCCGCCCGAACTGGAGGCCATGCTGCGCGAGCGGGCGGCGGGCCGGGAGGATTTCGTGCTGGTCGACGTGCGCGAACCCGGCGAGGCACGGATCGTGTCCATCGATGGTGCCGAGCTGGCCCCGCGCGGGCTGGTGCTCGCCGGGGAGGTCGACCTGCCGCGGGACCGTCCCCTGGTGCTCCACTGCAAGTCGGGAGTGCGCTCGGGGGAGGTGCTCGGCCACCTCCTGGACCGCGGCTACACCCACGCGCGGCATCTCACCGGCGGCATCCTGGGCTGGATCGAACAGGTCGAGCCCAAAAAGCCCGTGTACTGAGCCAGCCTGCGGGCCGGGCAGGCCCGTGGCAATCCGTCGTGGGGGATCAGGGGGTGGCGAGTGCCGCGGACCAGGACTCGGCCGCCAGGGCCGCGCGCAGGGTGCCCACGGCGGCACCGGCCGCGTCGCGCAGCAGGGCAGAGAGCTGTTCCTCCCCGGTGGCCGCGGCGCCCACGGGGTCCTTCGCGAAGCCGGAGGGCAGCCGGTACGCGGCCGCCCGCAGCGGCACGCACTCCTCCGGGAGGCGGGATTGGAGCCGCCAGCCCAACTGCTCGCGGTCGGCGGCGGCCTCCCAGGCCCCTTCCGCGGCGTCCCCCTGGGTCCGCGCCCCCGCCACCTGGTAGGCGTAGGCGAGCCGGAACGCCGCATCCGTGGCGCCCGCGAGCGCGGCCTGGGCCTGGCACGTGGCCTCGGTTGCCCCCGCTCCGGCCGTGGTTCCGTCCGGCGGCATCGTTTCCTGCGAAGACCCCGTTCCGTCCGTGGGTGGGGCCGAGCCGGGCCCCGTGCCGTTCTCGGCGTCGAAGGCCTTCCAAGCCGCGTCGGCATCCAGCGGAACCTCCGGCAGTGCCTCCACCGCGGCCTTGCCGCCCTCGGCCCGGGCGACGTCGCGGGCGGCCAGTGCCTGTTCCGTTCCGGCCAGCAGCAGCGACCGGGACAACTGCTCCGGGGCGCCCAACGACGCCGTGAGCAGGCCGTTCGCTGATTGGGCCAGCCGCTCGGCGAAGGCGGCCGGACCGGTTCCGGCATCGGACCCGGACGTGGGGTCGCCGGACGGGTTTGATTCAGGCGGCGTTGCCTCAGGCGTGGTTGCGCCGGACGGGGAGGCGCCGGGCGTGGACCCGCTGGAGGCCGCGGCGCCGGGTGTGAGCAAGTCGACATGCGCGGCCAAGACCTTCCGTGCGGCAGCCAGTTCCTCCGTGGGCCAGTGCGCGGGCGCCGTCTCCGGGTCGGTTTCCGCGCCCGCGGAAGGGGTGGCCGGTGCCGGCCCGGCTGCCAGTTCGGTGGCTTCCTCCAGCAGCGAGGCCAGCTGGGTCCCGAGGGTTTCCGCGGAACTTCCGGCGGCGGCGGACGGCGCGGAATCGCCGGGATTTCCGGGGAGGCCGGGGCCCACCGTGGTGCCCAGGCCGACGACGACGGCGGCCACCAGCAGCAGTCCTCCGGCCCGGGCGGCCGCCCGCCCGGCACGCCGGGGACGCCCGGGCCGTGCGGAGGCGCGGGAATGCGGGGGAACCGGGGGAAGTGACATCGCCTTAGATCATCCCACGCTGTCCCCGGGCGCAGGGCCGCAGCGACCAACCGCGCGGATCTTCGTTACTCTTGGAGGCACAACATCATCACGTGGGAGGAATACATGTCCGCCAAACCGGTAGACACCCAGCCCGAGGCCGAACGCCTCAAGAAGTATCTGGAACCCACCGTTGCCTCCCACGAGCTGTACCTCGAGGACGTCGAGGTACGGGTTGCCGGGCAGCATCGGACCGTGCACGTCATCGTGGACCTGCTCGAAGGCACCGGCAGTGTCGACCTGGATCAAATCGCTGAGGTCTCGCGCGCCCTCTCCGAGGCCATGGACCAGGTCCCGGGGGACACGGGCGCTCCCTACGACCTCGAGGTCTCCTCGCCCGGCGTCGGCCGCCCGCTGACCGAACCGCGGCACTGGCGCCGCAACGTCGGCCGGCTGGTCAAGGTGAACCTCATCCAGGAAGACAACATCACCGGCCGGCTGACCGCGGTGACCGAAGACGGCATCGTGGTGGTTCCGGACCTGCCGGTCAAGAAGGGCATGAAGCCCAAGCAGGGCGAACCCACGGAAGTGGGCTTCGACCGCATCCGGCGCGGCAGCGTGGAGGTCGAATTCTCCCGCCCCGGCGAGCCGGAACCGGAAACACTGGACATCGACGACGAGGCGGAGGAGGCCTGATATGGATATCGACATGAGCGCGCTGCGCCTGTTGGAGCGCGAGCGGGAAATCCCGGTGGACGTGCTGATCCCCACCATCGAGCAGGCGCTGCTGGTGGCTTACCACAAGTCCCCGGGCGCCATCTCGCGGGCCCGCGCCGAGGTGGACCGCAAGAGCGGCCACGTGACCATCTGGGCCACCGAGTTCGACGAGGAGGGGGAGGCGATCGGCGAGTTCGACGACACCCCGAACGGCTTCGGACGCATCGCGGCCAGCACGGCGCGCCAGATCATCATGCAGCGCCTGCGCGACGCCGAGGATGACAACATCCTGGGCGAGTTCCGCGGCAAGGAAGGCGAGCTGGTCTCCGGCCAGATCCAGCAGGGGCACAACCCCCTGATGGTCCAGGTGAACCTGGGCGCGGTGGAGGCCCTGCTGCCGCCGCCGGAGCAGGTCCCCGGGGAGTCCTACAAGCACGGCAACCGCATCCGCGCCTACGTGGTGGACGTCCACAAGGGCCAGAAGGGTCCGTCCATCACGCTCTCGCGTTCGCACCCGAACCTGGTCCGGAAGCTCTTCGAGCTGGAGGTCCCGGAGATCGCGGACAAGTCCGTGGAGATCGTTTCGCTGGCCCGCGAGGCCGGCCACCGCTCCAAGATCGCGGTCCGGGCCAAGGTTCCGGGCGTGAACGCCAAGGGCGCCTGCATCGGCGAGATGGGTTCGCGCGTGCGCGCCGTTATGACGGAACTGAACGACGAGAAGATCGACATCGTGGACTACAGCGACGACCCGGCGACCTTCATTGCCAGCGCCCTGTCCCCGGCACGGGTGAACTCGGTGACGATCGTCGACGCCGCGGCCCGTTCGGCCCGCGTGGTGGTCCCCGATTTCCAGCTTTCGCTGGCGATCGGCAAGGAGGGCCAGAACGCCCGCCTCGCCGCCAAGCTCACCGGCTGGAGGATCGACATCGTCTCCGACGCGCGGATCCAGCAGCAGGCGATGCAGCAGCAGTCCGAACAGCAGTAGCGTCACCGGCACGACGGCGGCCTTCCGGACCGCGCGGGCAGTCCGCCCGCGTCCCGGAGGGCCGCCGTCGTTGTGCCCGGCACTTTTGGCGTGGGGTCACCGCCTGCGTGTCTGGGCCGAACGCGGGGCCTCCGGGGTGGGGTCGCCGCGGTGGGGCCGAACGCGGTAGACTGGTCTGCGGTCCCGAATCGGGCCGGTAACCAGTCGCAGGAGATCTTCCGAACGTGAGCGTGCAGCACCAGCCGCAGCGAACGTGCGTCGGTTGCCGCCGGAAAGCGGACCAGAACCAGTTGATGCGATGGGTCGCGGCAGCGCGGGACGGCGGGTACGCCGTCCTTGCGGATCCGCACCGTCGCATGTCCGGCAGGGGTGCCTGGATGCACCCGACGCCGGAGTGTGCAGCCTTGGCCGTCAAACGCAGGGCATTCGCGCGGGCCTTCCGGGTCCCCGTGGATTCCTCGACGTTCGATCCGGCAGTGCTTGCAGCGGGCGCCTCCCCGACGGGGATTGACGCCGACACGACCGTCCAACCTGAAAGCGGGTCAGAAATCTGATGGAAACCCGATGAGTGCCAAGCGATGAGCGCCCAACGATGACCACGTTGTTGAGCGCCTCCACCGGCAAGTCGACGCCAAACGTCGGCATTCCGACCAAGAAAATAGACGGTTCGTAACCTAAGAAGAGTGCGGACCGAGACAGGAGAAATGTGGCCAAGGTCCGCGTACACGAGCTCGCCAAGGAGCTCGGTATCTCTTCCAAGGATGCAGTCACCAAACTGCAGGAACTGGGCGAATTCGTCCGTTCCGCCTCCTCCACGATTGAGGCGCCCGTAGTCCGCAAACTGCGCGACGCATTCCCGGCCAGCGGGTCCGCCCCGGCCGCCAAGCCCGCCGTAACCGGCGTCAAGCCGGGCGCCCCGCGTCCGGCCGCCGCTGCCCCTTCCGGCATCAAGCCGGGCCCGAAGCCGCCGGCCAAGCCGGAACCGGCCGCCGCCCCCGAGGCCCCGCGTGCCGAAGCGCCGCAGGCCGAGGCTCCGCGCGCCGAGGCACCCCGTGCCGAAGCCCCGCGCACCGAGGCTCCGCGCGCCCCGCGTCCGGCCGGCGGCGCCAAGCCGGGTGCACCGCGCCCGGGCAACAATCCGTTCTCTTCCCAGCAGGGCATGCGCGGCGGCGACGCCGAGCGTGGCGGCGCTCCGCGTCCGGGCGCCCCGCGTCCGGCCGGTGCCGGCGCCGGTGGCCCGCGTCCGGGCGGTCCCCGCCCGGGTGGCCCGCGTCCGGGCAACAACCCGTTCGCCCCGCAGCAGGGCATGCGCTCCGGCGCGCCGCGTCCGGGCGGAGCCCCGGGTGCCGGTGGCCCGCGTCCGGGCGGTCCCCGTCCGGCCGGCGGTGCCGGTGCTGGTGCCGGTAGCCCGCGTCCGGGCGGTCCGCGTCCGGCCGGTGCCGGTGCAGGTGGCCCGCGTCCGGGCGGTCCGCGTCCGAACCCGGGCATGATGCCCGGCCGCATCGAGCGTCCGGCTCCGGCCGGCGCAGGCCGTCCGGGTGCCCCGGGCCGCGGTCCGGCACGTCCGGGCGGTGCCCCGGGTGCCGGTGGCGGTACCGCTGGCGGCGGCGGCGGTTTCGGCAAGGGCGGCGGCGCAGGCCGCGGCCGTGGCGGGACCCAGGGTGCCTTCGGCAAGGGCGGCGCAGGCCGCGGCAAGCAGCGCAAGTCCAAGCGCGCGAAGCGCCAGGAACTGGAGCAGATGAGCGCACCGTCGCTGGGCGGCGTGAGCGTGCCCCGCGGCGACGGCACCACCATTGTGCGCGTGCGCCGTGGCGCCTCCATCACGGACTTCGCTGACAAGATCGGTGCAAACCCGGCGTCGCTGGTGACCGTGCTCTTCCACCTGGGCGAAATGGCTACCGCCACGCAGTCCCTGGATGAGGCGACCTTCGAGGTCCTCGGTGCCGAGCTCGGCTACAAGGTGCAGGTCGTGTCCCCGGAGGACGAGGAGCGCGAGCTGCTGGAGACCTTCGACATCGACCTGGATGCCGAGCTGGAGGCCGAAGGCGACGAGGTTCTCGAGGCGCGTCCGCCGGTGGTCACCGTGATGGGCCACGTCGACCACGGTAAGACCCGACTGCTGGACGCGATCCGCAAGACCAACGTCCTGGCGGGCGAGGCCGGCGGCATCACCCAGCACATCGGTGCCTACCAGATCCACACCACCCACGAGGGCGAAGACCGTGCGATCACCTTCATCGACACCCCGGGCCACGAGGCGTTCACCGCCATGCGTGCCCGTGGTGCGAAGGTCACCGACATCGCCGTCCTGGTGGTGGCCGCGGACGACGGCGTGATGCCGCAGACCATCGAGGCGCTCAACCACGCCCAGGCCGCCGGCGTGCCGGTGGTCGTCGCGGTGAACAAGATCGACAAGGAAGGCGCGAACCCGGACAAGGTCAAGGGCCAGCTCACCGAGTACGGCCTGGTTCCCGAGGAGTACGGCGGCGACACGATGTTCGTGCCCGTCTCCGCGCTCCAGAAGTCCGGCATCGACGAGCTGCTCGAGGCCGTCCTGCTGACCGCCGACGCGTCGCTGGACCTGCGCGCCAACCCGGACAAGGACGCTCGCGGCATCGCGATCGAAGCCAACCTGGACAAGGGCCGCGGCGCCGTCGCGACCGTCCTGGTCCAGTCCGGCACGCTGGCCGTCGGCGACACGATCGTCGCCGGCCAGGCACACGGCCGCGTGCGTGCGATGTTCAACGAGAACGGCGAGCCGCTTGACGTGGCCCTGCCGTCCCGCCCGGTCCAGGTCCTGGGCCTGTCCTCGGTGCCGCGCGCCGGCGACACCTTCCTGGTGACCCCTGACGAGCGCACCGCCCGCCAGATCGCCGAGAAGCGCGAAGCCGCCGACCGCAACGCCATGCTGGCCAAGCGCCGCAAGCGCATCACGCTGGAGGACTTCGACAAGGCCGTGGCCGAGGGCAAGATCGACACCCTCAACCTCATCCTCAAGGGTGACGTTTCCGGTGCCGTCGAGGCGCTGGAGGACTCGCTGCTCAAGATCGACGTGGGCGAGGGCGTGCAGCTGCGCGTCATCCACCGCGGCGTGGGTGCGATCACCCAGAACGACGTCAACCTCGCGACCGTGGACAGCGCCATCATCATCGGCTTCAACGTCCGCCCCGCCGAGCGCGTCGCCGAGCTGGCCGACAAGGAGGGCGTGGACATGCGCTTCTACTCGGTCATCTACGCCGCGCTGGACGACATCGAGGCCGCGCTCAAGGGCATGCTCAAGCCGGAGTACGAGGAAGTCCAGCTGGGCAGCGCCGAGGTCCGCGAGGTCTTCCGCTCGTCCAAGTGGGGCAACATCGCCGGCTCGATCGTCCGCTCGGGCACGATCCGACGCAACTCCAAGGCACGCCTGGTCCGCGACGGCAAGGTCGTCGCGGAGAACCTCACCATTGAGTCGCTGCGCCGCTTCAAGGAAGACGCCACCGAGGTCCGCACGGACTTCGAGTGTGGTATCGGCCTGGGGTCGTTCAACGACGTCAAGGAAGGCGACAGCATCGAGACCTACGAGATGCGCGAAAAGCCGCGCGTCTAGGGTCGCCTGGGGCGGGCAACCGCCCCTCGGTGCGACGGCGGCGGGAGGCTTCCGCACGGAAGCCCCCGCCGCCGTCGTTCCCGGCCGGGAAACCGGCAGGGCGTTTCGGCGCCGAAAAACACCAACACAGCCCCGTTTTAGTACAGGCTGGTTTCAACACAGGCAAGCCAAAGAAGGAGGGGTCATGGCTGACCCGGCACGCGCGGCACGACTCGCGCAACGCATCAAGGTGGTCGTTGCCCAGGCCTTGGGCAAGACCGTGAAGGATCCGCGGGTGGAGGCCATCACGGTCACCGACGCGCGCGTCACCAACGACCTGCAGCACGCGACCGTGTACTACACGGTGTTCGGCGACGACGAGGCCAAGGCCGGCGCCCGCGCCGCGCTGGAAAAGTCCAAGGGCGTCCTGCGCAAGGAGGTCGGCCGCAACATCACCGTGCGCCTGACCCCGACGCTGGAGTTCGTCCCGGACGAGATCCCGGTCAACGCGTCCCACCTCGAGGAGGTGCTGCGCCAGGCCAAGGCCAAGGACGCTGAGGTCGCGGCGCTGGCCGCGGGCAAGCAGTACGCCGGCGAGGCCGATCCGTACAAGAAGGACGAGGCGGACGAGGATTTCGGCGAGGACGACCTCCGCGCCTAGCGCCGAAACATCCGCAGTGCGCGGGCCCGTATGCAACGGGCCCGCGCACTTGTCGTTTCCACGGGCCTTCGTGGGGGCGGAAACGGGCGGCCCGTTGCGCGCCTATACTGGAGGGCGTGAAAAAAGGCCCCCAGAACGCCCCTGACTCGGTCGGCTCCGGACTCGTGATCGTCGACAAGCCCCAGGGCTGGACCAGCCACGACGTGGTGGGCCGCACCCGCCGCCTGGCCGGCACCCGCAAGGTCGGCCACGCCGGCACCCTGGACCCGATGGCCACCGGAGTGCTGGTCGTGGGGGTCAACAAGGCCACCCGGCTGCTGACGTACATCGTGGGCGTCTCCAAGACCTACACCGCCACCATCCGGCTGGGGGAGAGCACCGTCACCGACGACGCCGAAGGCGAGGTCGTCGAGCGCCGCATCGCCGCCGCGGTGACCGAGGAACGCATCCGCGAGGAGATCGCCCGCCTGACCGGCTCCATCCAGCAGGTCCCCTCCAGCGTCAGCGCCATCAAGGTCAACGGCGAGCGGTCCTACGCCCGCGTGCGCGCCGGGGAGGACGTCACCCTCGCGGCCCGCCCGGTGACCGTCCACCGCTTCGAGGTCCACGACATCCGCCGCGAGCGCGGCGGCAAGCTGCTGGACATCGACGTGACCGTCGAATGCTCCTCCGGCACCTACATCCGTGCCCTGGCCCGGGACCTGGGCGAGGCGCTGGAGGTCGGCGGCCACCTGACCGCCCTGCGCCGCACCCAGGTGGGCCCCTACCGGATCGGGCAGGCCCGGACCATGGAGCAGCTCGCCGAGGAGTTCACCATGCTTCCGCTGGAGGAGGCCGCCCGCGCACTCTTCCCCAACCGCGAACTCACCGCCGAGGAAACGGTGGAGCTCTCCTTCGGACGGCGCATCGGACCCAACCCGGACGGGGAAGTCACCGCGGCCTTCGCGCCCGACGGAACGCTGGTGGCCCTGCTGAAGAACAAGGGCGAGGCGGCCAAGCCCGAACTCGTCTTCGCGACGGCCTGACCGGGCCCTCAGCGCCCCCCGACCCCCGAAAGGAACCCCGAGCCCCGTGATCGTCGACGGCTTCTTCATTGCCGGCGCCCTGGTCTGCGCCCTCGCGCTCATCCTCGGCGTCGTCGCCACGGTGATCCGCGACCACCCGGACGACTACGCGCTGGTGGCGGTCGCCGCCGTCGAACTTTTCCTGGTGGTCTACGCCGTTGCCGCAGCGGTGCGGCAGGCCGGCGGGCAGGCCGTCAGCGGCGAGCCGTGGGAGTTCTGGGGCTATGTCATCACCGCGCTGCTGATCCCGCCGATCGCCTTCTGGTGGGCAGTCACCGACAAGACGCGGTGGAGCAACGTGGTGCTCGCCGCCGCCGGCATCACGGTCTTCGTGATGCTCTACCGCATGGAACAGATCTGGGACGGAGCCCTTCCCGCATGAGCAGCAACACCCCACCGACCAACACCCCCAAGGCAGTGACCCTGGGGGAGGAGCGCGCCGCACGCGCGGCAGGACGCAACAGCGGCCTGGGCCGCATCATCATCGCCGTCTACGGCGTGTTTGCGCTCTCCTCCACCGCCCGCGCGGGCTTCCAGATCCTCACCGAGTTCGGCGAAGCGCCGTTGGCCTACACTCTGAGCGCCTTCGCCGCGGTGGTGTACATCGTGGCGACCCTGGCACTGGCGTCCAAGAAGCCCCACAGCTGGGCGGTTTCGCTGGCGGCCGTGCTGATCGAACTCGTGGGCGTGCTGGTGGTGGGGACCCTGGGCCTGCTGATCCCGGAGCACTTCGCGCACCCCGCGGTGTGGACGCAGTTCGGCTCGGGATACGGCTACGTGCCGCTGCTGCTGCCGCTGGTCGGCCTGTGGTGGCTGTACCGGCACCGCCCCTAACAGCCGCAGCGGCTGACAGTGCGCGGGCTACTTCTTGCCGAAGAGGGAGCCCAGGATCCCGCCCAGGTCCAGCCCGCCCAAATCGGGGCCACCCTGGTTCTGTCCCGGTTGGTTCTGTCCTGCCTGGCCCTGGCCCTGCTGCTGCCCGCCGCCCAGCACTCCGCCGAGCAGCCCGCCCAGGTCGATTCCGCCCGGTCCGCCGGCAGCCGGTCCTGCGCCCGCCGAGGACTGGGCGCCCCCGCCGCCCAGCAGTCCGCCGAGCAGGCCTCCGAGGTCGATCCCGCCTCCGCCCCCGGATTGCTGCCCGCCGCCCTTCGCCAGGAAGGACAGCACCAGCGGGGCCAACAGCGGCAGCGCCTTCTGCACCAGGCCACCCAGGTCGAAGCCCTCAGGCGTCGCCCCGTTCAGCTGCGCCGCCAGCGCGGTGCGGTTGTCTCCCATAACGTGGTTGACGATTTTCTCGCCGTCCTGCTCATCCACCTGGTCCAGGTCCACGCCGCCCTCCAGCAGCGCGTCGTCATGCTGGGCGATGGCCGAGCGCAGCGCGTCGGCCCCCTCCGGGGAGGAGGCGTTCGCCTGCATCCCCGCCAGCAACGACGGCAGGGCCGTCTGGACGGTGGCCAAGGCGGTTTGCTGGTCGGTGCCGAGCTTGCCGGCGAGCTGCTCAAGCGGGATCTGTCCGATGAAGTCCTGGATTCCGGGCATGATCGGTCCTCTTTTCCGTCGTTTCCGGCACGGCGTGCCGGAGCGTGTGCTGCCTGCGGCGCTGCCTCGTGCTGCCGGGGCGTCTTGCCGCGTTGTCCTGCCCTGCCGTATTACGGCGCCGGCCGCGGCGGCTGGCGCCGTGGCGTCCGGCCGGCCCGAGGTGCGCCTGTGCGCGATGCTAGCCCGGCCGGGCGCTCCCGCGGTAGGGCGGACAGGGGCCGCGGCGTGCCGCGGATGTGACCTGCCTGTCTCGGGAGCGGCTCCGGATCGTCCATAATGGAACAGGCGTCCGCCCGATACGCCCGTCGAGACCCCGTGAAGGAGCACCGTGCATTACTGGAAAGGCCTGGATGCCGTCCCGGCCGGCTACGGACCGTCGGTCGTCACCATCGGGAATTTCGACGGCGTCCATCGCGGGCACCAGGAGGTGCTGCGCCGCCTCGTGGAGGCCGGACGCGAGCGCGGATGTTCCAGCGTGGCGATCTCCTTCGACCCGCATCCCTCGCAGGTGCACCACCCCGCGGATGCCCCGCCGCTGATCATGGGCCTGGAGGACCGCGTCGAACTGCTCGCCGAGGCCGGCATCGACGCGCTGCTGATGGTGGAGTACACGCTGGGGTTCGCCGAGCACACCGCCGAGGAGTTCGTGCGCAAGTACATCGTCGAGCCCCTCGGAGCCAAGGCCGTGGTGATCGGCCATGACGTCCGCTTCGGCAAGGGCAACGGCGGGGACTTCGACACCATGCGCGAACTGGGGGACACCTACGGGTTCGACGTCATCGCGGTCGACGACTTCGGCGACGACCGCCGCTGCTCCTCCACCTGGATCCGCGAGGAACTGACCAACGGCGACGTGCGCAACGCCAACGAGATCCTCGGCAGGCCGCACCGCATGCGCGGGGAAGTGGTCCACGGCGCCGCCCGCGGCCGCGAACTCGGCTTCCCGACCGCGAACCTCGCCACCGCCTCGGCCGGCATCATCCCTGCCGACGGCGTCTACGCCGGCTGGCTGATCGACCAGGCGGGGACCCGCTGGCCCGCCGCCATCTCCGTCGGCTCCAACCCGACCTTCGAGGGCGTCAGCCGCCAGGTCGAGGCCCACGTGATCGACCGCCCCGAGGAGGGGGTCGCGGACTTCAACCTCTACGGCCAGCAGGTCGTGGTGGAATTCGTGGCCCGGCTTCGCCCGATGGTCGCCTACCGCGGCATCGAGGCCCTGATCGAGCAGATGCGCGAGGACGTCGACAAGACCCGCGCCGTGCTCGCCCATGCCTAGCACGGCGGAACCAAACCCGCTGGCGCCCGTGCCCCATCCGGTCGTGCCCAACCTGCCCGGGCGCGCCTTCGCGCTCGAGGCCGCGCACCGGAGCGCGCTGGGCGCCGCCTTCGAATCCGGCGGCGAACACTACGACGCCGTCCGTCCCGGCTACCCCGCGGACGCCGTGGACTTCATGGTCCCTGCCGGCGCGACGGATGCGGTCGACGTCGGCGCGGGCACCGGCATCTTCACCGGGCTGCTGGTCGCCCGCGGCCTGCGCACGACGGCGGTGGACCCGTCCGCGGACATGCTGGCCGCGCTGCGTGCCCGGCTTCCCGGCGTGCCGGCCGTCCAGGGCACCGCGGAGGAGACCGGCCTGCCGGAGGCGGGCGCCGACGTCGTCGTCTTCGCCCAGGCCTGGCACTGGGTGGATCCGCTCGCGGCCAGCACCGAGGCGGCGCGCCTGCTGCGCCCCGGCGGAACGCTGGCGCTGGTCTGGAACCAGTTGGACGTTTCCGTCCCCTGGGTGCACCGGCTGGCGCGCATCATGCACGCCGGGGACGTGCACCGGCCCGGGTTCGTCCCCCCGCTGGGGCCGGAGTTCGCCCCGTGGGAGTCCCACGAGACCTCCTGGGAGGACACCCTCACCCCGGAGGGGCTGGTGGATCTGGCGAAGTCGCGCAGCTACTACCTGCGCGCCACCGCGGGGGTCCGCGCCAAGGTGGAGGCCAACCTGCGCTGGTACCTGCACGAGCACCTCGGCCATGCGCCCGGGGAGCCGATCGCGCTGCCCTACGTCACGCACGCCTGGCGGGCCGCCAAGGCCTGAACCCGGCCCGACCCCCGGCGGCATCCGGCGCGGCGCCGGGTGCTAGACTTGATGACGGTGCCCGCTGCAGTCCGCGGTTGCGCGGCACCGCGCCGGCAACGGCACGCTCAATGTTCGCGGTACGAATCAAGGAGATCCTGTGGCACTGGACGCCGCTGTCAAGACTGAAATCATTAAGGCCTACGCCACCCACGAGGGCGACACCGGTTCCCCGGAGGTGCAGGTCGCAGTCCTGTCCCGTCGCATCTCGGACCTGACGGAGCACCTGAAGACCCACAAGCACGACCACCACACCCGCCGCGGCCTGATGGCCCTGGTCGGTCGTCGTCGCCGCATGCTCGGTTACCTCAAGGACACCGACATCGAACGCTACCGTTCGCTCATCGAGCGCCTCGGCCTGCGTCGATAACATGACACGAGGGCGGCTCCTCCGGCCGGTTCAACCGGGCCCGGCGGGGCCGCCTTTAGTCTGGTGGGGGAGCGTTTAGCCCCGCCGCAGCAACACGCACCACAGCAACAAAACACACACAGGAGCGGCCAGCGCCACGGGCATTCGCGGTCCTCGGTAGTGGCTTACGGGACGGCAAACGCCGGACAAACCCGTGGGCCTCGATCGAAGACCGGGTGCAACATCCGGGCGACCCGGAACCGGGTACAGGCCGCCTCCGCAGAAACAGAAACGGAGGTGACTCTCAATGGAGGGTCCCGAAATCCAGTTCGCCGAGGCCGTCATCGACAACGGCCGCTTCGGCAAGCGCGTCGTGCGCTTCGAGACCGGCCGCCTTGCCCAGCAGGCCGCCGGCGCCGCGATGGTCTACATCGACGACGACACCTCGATGCTTTCGGCCACCACCGCCGGCAAGCACCCGCGCGAAGGCTTCGACTTCTTCCCGCTGACGGTCGACGTCGAGGAGCGCATGTACGCCGCGGGCCGCATCCCCGGCTCGTTCTTCCGCCGCGAAGGCCGTCCGTCCACCGAGGCCATCCTGGCCTGCCGCCTGATGGACCGCCCGCTGCGCCCGGCCTTCGTCAAGGGCCTGCGCAACGAGGTCCAGGTCGTCGTGACGATCCTGTCCATCAACCCGGACGACCTCTACGACGTGGTGGCCATCAACGCTTCCTCCATGTCCACGCAGCTTTCCGGCCTGCCCTTCTCCGGTCCGATCGGCGGCGTCCGCGTCGCCCTGATCGACGAGGGCAACGGTGCCCAGTGGGTCGCCTTCCCGAAGCACTCCCAGCTGGAGAACGCCGTGTTCAGCATGGTCGTGGCCGGCCGCGTCGCCGGCGACGACGTCGCCATCATGATGGTTGAGGCCGAGGCGACCGACAACGCCTGGAACCTCATCAAGGAGCGCGGCGCGACCGCCCCGACCGAAGAGGTCGTGGCCGAGGGCCTTGAGGCCGCCAAGCCGTTCATCCGCGTGCTGTGCGACGCGCAGGCCGACCTGGCCGCCCGCGCCGCCAAGCCGAGCGTCGAGTTCCCGGTCTTCAAGGACTACGAGGACGACTCCTTCGCCGCCGTCGAGTCCCTGGCCGCGGGCCGCCTGACCGAGATCTTCGCGATCGCGGACAAGCAGGAGCGCGACAACGCCGCCGACGCCTACAAGGCCGAGGTCGTCGAGACCCTCGCCGGCGAAGGCAAGGAGTTCGCGGGCCGCAACGGCGAGGTCTCCAAGGCCTTCCAGTCCCTCACCAAGCAGGTCGTGCGCCAGCGCATCCTCAAGGACCAGGTCCGCATCGACGGCCGCGGCCTGACCGACATCCGCAAGCTCACCGCCGAGGTCGAGGTCCTGCCGCGCGTGCACGGCTCCGCGATCTTCGAGCGCGGCGAGACCCAGATCATGGGTGTCACCACGCTGAACATGCTGAAGATGGAACAGCAGATCGACTCGCTGTCCCCGGTGACGCGCAAGCGCTACATGCACAACTACAACTTCCCGCCGTACTCCACCGGCGAGACCGGCCGCGTCGGCTCCCCGAAGCGCCGCGAAATCGGCCACGGCGCCCTCGCCGAGCGCGCGCTCGTGCCGGTGCTGCCGTCCCGCGAGGAGTTCCCGTACGCGATCCGCCAGGTCTCCGAGGCCCTCGGCTCCAACGGCTCCACTTCGATGGGCTCGGTCTGCGCCTCCACGCTGTCCCTGCTCAACGCCGGTGTGCCGCTGAAGGCTCCGGTCGCCGGCATCGCCATGGGCCTGGTCTCCGACCAGGTCGACGGTCAGACCCGCTACGCGGCGCTGACCGACATCCTGGGCGCCGAGGACGCGTTCGGCGACATGGACTTCAAGGTCGCCGGCACCGCCGAGTTCGTGACCGCGATCCAGCTGGACACCAAGCTCGACGGCATCCCGGCCTCCGTGCTGGCCGCCGCCCTGAAGCAGGCCCGCGAGGCCCGCCTGCACATCCTCTCCGTGATCAACGCGGCGATCGACACCCCGGACGAGCTGTCCGAGTTCGCTCCGCGCATCATCTCCGTGAAGATCCCGGTGGACAAGATCGGCGAGGTCATCGGCCCCAAGGGCAAGATGATCAACCAGATCCAGGAGGACACCGGCGCGGACATCTCCATCGAGGACGACGGCACCGTGCTGATCGGCGCGACCAACGGCGAGTCGGCCGAGGCCGCCCGCGCCGCGATCAACGCCATCGCCAACCCGCAGGTCCCCGAGGTGGGCGAGCGCTACCTGGGCACGGTCGTGAAGCTGACCACCTTCGGCGCCTTCGTCTCCCTGACCCCGGGCAAGGACGGCCTGCTGCACATCTCCGAGCTGCGCAAGCTCGCCGGCGGCAAGCGCGTTGACGACGTCGAGGACGTCGTCTCCGTGGGCCAGAAGGTCCAGGTGGAGATCACCAAGGTCGACGACCGCGGAAAGCTGTCCCTGGCCCCGGTCGTCGCCGACGACGAGTCCGCGGACGCGGCCGAGTAGGCCAGCCAACCACATGGTGATGGTTCCTCTGCCGCTTCACGGCTCTGGAATGGCTCCGTCCCCGATGGGGGAGCGTGACACGCCCGCGCCGGGCGTTCACGCTCCCATCGAGGATGGGGATCCCACGATCCTGCACGGGGAGGCCGGAGGGGCGCTGGTGCGCCGCTCCGTCCTCCCCGGCGGGGTCCGGGTGCTGACCGAGGCGATGCCCGGCCAGCGCTCGGCAACCATCGGCTTCTGGGTGGGCGTCGGCTCGCGCGACGAAGCCGACGGCCAACACGGCTCCACCCACTTCCTGGAGCACCTGCTGTTCAAGGGCACCAAGCGCCGCACGGCGCTGGAGATCGCCGCCGCCTTCGACGAGGTCGGCGGGGAGTCCAACGCGGCCACCGCGAAGGAGAGCACCTGCTACTTCGCGCGCGTCCTGGACGCCGACCTGCCGCTGGCCATCGACGTGATCGCGGACATGGTCACCTCCGCGGTGATCGACCCGGAGGAGATGGAGCAGGAACGCGACGTCATCCTCGAAGAGATCGCGATGGACAACGACGATCCGGGGGATGTGGCCCACGAGAAGTTCGTGGCCGCCGTCCTGGGCGAGCATCCGCTGGGCCGTCCGATCGGGGGAACCCCCGAGGCCATCCTGGCCGTCCCGCGCGAATCCGTCTGGGACCACTACCGCCGGTTCTACCGCCCGGACGAACTGGTGGTCACCGCCGCCGGTTCGCTGGAGCACGGCGACGTCTGCCGCCGCGTGCTCGACGCGCTCTCCGCGTCCGGCTGGGACCTGGAGGAAGGCGCCAGCCCCGCGGAGCGCCGCCCCACGGAGCCGGCCGAAATCCGCGGCCAGCACACCGTCGACGTGTTCCGCCGTCCGGTGGAGCAGGCCAACATCGTCATGGGCTGCCCGGGGCTGGTCGCCAACGACGAGCGCCGCCACACCATGAGCGTGCTCAACGCCGTGCTCGGCGGGGGCATGTCCTCGCGCCTGTTCCAGGAGATCCGCGAGAAGCGGGGCCTGGTCTACTCCACGTACTCCTTCTCCGCGGCCTATTCGGACGCCGGCTACTTCGGCATGTACGCCGGATGCTCGCCGGCCAAGACCGGCCAGGTCATCGGCCTGCTGGGGGAGGAGCTGGAGAAGCTCGCCACCGAGGGCATCACCGAGGAGGAGCTGCGGAAGGCGGTCGGGCAGCTCTCCGGCGGAACGGTGCTCGCGCTCGAGGACCCGGGCTCGCGCATGTCCCGCCTGGGCCGCGCCGAACTGGTCACCGGCGTCTTCCACGACATCGACGAGTCCCTGGCCCGGGTCAGGGCCGTGACGCGCGAGGACGTGCGGGCGCTGGCCCGCGAACTGGCGGACCGCCCGCGGACCGTCACGGTCGTGGGACCGTTCGACCAGCCGTCCGACTTCGGCATGTAGCCGCACCCGCAACAACGCGTGAGGGCCGCCCCCAACGGGGCGGCCCTCACGCGTTAATGCACTTTTGGCAAGGCCCGCTCAGCCGCCGGCGAAGGGCGGCAGCACGTCCACGGTGTCCCCGACGGCCAGCGGGCGCGTGCGGTCGCGCACGTTCACCTCGTTGAGCAGGAAGCTGGAGCGGCCCAGCACCCGCGCCAGCGACGGCGCTGTGATTGCCGCAGGCGCCGCGGATGCCGTCGGCGCCGCGGAACCCTGCGCCGACCCCAGGTACGCGACCAGCGCGCCCAGCGTGCCGGCGTCGTACCCGTCGGCCGCGGGCACGGCCGCGAGCGGAACCACCCGCTCGGGCGTGCCGGCGGCGGCGGCGGCCGCGGCAAAGAACCTGACAGTCATCGATCCCAAGCTAGCCTCCAATGGCGCTCATGGTGCGTTCCGGTTGCACAAATCCCGCGTCGCCGAGCCCCGGGCGGTCCATCCCGTGGGCGCGCGGCTTGGCCCACATGGCGCCCCGCCACCGGTCGGCGATCTCCGCGTCGGTGGCGCCCGAGCGCAGCGGGCCGGCCAGGTCTGTTTCCTCGCGGGAGAACAGGCAGGACATCACGCGGCCCTCCGCGGTGAGGCGGGTGCGGCGGCAGTCGCCGCAGAACGGCTCGGTCACCGAGGCGATGATCCCCACCGTCCCGAGCACGACGTCGGGGCGGGCCTTCGCGGCCACCAGGAACCGTTCGGCGGGGGCGCCGTTGCGTGCCCGGGGGTCTGGGGAGAGGACGAAGTCGCGGGAGAGCAGCGCCCGGGTCTCGGCCGCGCCGACCAGGTTCTCCCGGCGCCAGCCGTGGTCCGCGTCCAACGGCATCTGCTCGATGAAACGCAGCTCGTGTCCGTGGTCCAGGGCCCAGCTGACCAGCTCGGGGGCCTGTTCGTCGTTGACACCGCGCAGCAGGACGGCGTTGATCTTCAGCGGGGCCAGCCCGGCGGCCACGGCGGCCTCGATCCCGGCGAGCGCGCGGTCCAGGAAGGGGCGCCGGGCCAGGGTGGCGAAGGTGTCGGCGCGGAGGGTGTCCAGGGAAACGTTGATGCGGGTCAGTCCCGCGGCGGCGAGCTCGGCGGCCCGCTCGGCGAGGCCGACGGCGTTGGTGGTCAGCGACAGCGGCAGATCCGGGTGGTCCGTGCGCAGGCCTGCGACGATGTCCGCCAGGTCCTTGCGCACCAGGGGTTCGCCTCCGGTGAGGCGTACCTCGCGCACGCCGAGGTCGCGGACCGCGATGCCCACCAGGCGGCGGATCTCCTCCGCGGTCAGCAGCCGGTTCTGGGGCAGCCAGGCCATGCCGTCGGCGGGCATGCAGTAGGTGCAGCGCAGGTTGCACTTGTCGATCACGGACACGCGCAGGTCGGTGGCGGTGCGGCCGAAGCGGTCCAGCAGGCGCGGGTCCGCCGGCCGCGCGGGATCGGGGGCGAAGCCGGGCCCGCGGAGCCGGGTTTCTTCGATTTGGACCCCGCCAATTTGGGGCGCATCGATCCGGCGCCCGGGGATCCCGGGCATGCCCAAGGACACCGCCGTGGCGGTGCTTCCCTGCGTCGTTTCTGCGGAACCCATGCCATCGAGAGTAGACCACACCGCTTCGGTCCGCCTGTGGCGGAGGCCACGCGGTGCAACCTCGGGGGCGGTGCGACGCGGTGCGGCGGT
This sequence comes from Arthrobacter ginkgonis, assembly GCF_039540195.1. Taxonomy (NCBI): domain Bacteria; kingdom Bacillati; phylum Actinomycetota; class Actinomycetes; order Micrococcales; family Micrococcaceae; genus Arthrobacter; species Arthrobacter ginkgonis. Next base: position 273,640 of record NZ_BAABEO010000023.1, read on the forward strand.
GTCGGAAAGCGCTCTTGAACCGCAGGTGCGGATTTCAGGATGGAACCATGGCTGAAATGCGGAGTTCGGCGACTGCACCTTTTCTGGATGTCAGCGACGACTCGGTTTGCCGCAAAGTGGGCGCCAGCGACCTTCGATCGTATTCGGCACCGCCTGCATGTCCTTGCGTCGCCTGCATGGTGACGCGTCGCCCGCATCCGACGCACGGGCATGCAAACGGCGGTCCCGTCCCTCGCCGCCTAGCGTCCAGGCGGCTCCCGCACCTCGCTTCGCTCGGCGCGGGTCCCTCGCCGCCTAGACTGGGACCCATGCTTCCCGAAGTCCGGCCCGCCACCTTCCGGCGCTCCGTCGCCGAGCACCAGGCGGCGGTGCGCTCCCTGCTCGCGGGGCTGCCCGGCGCCCTCGGGTCCGAAACCGTGCCGCTGCCGGCCGCCTTGGGCCGCACCCTGGCCCACGACCTTGCCGCCCCGCGCCCGCTTCCCTCCTTCGCCAACTCGCAGATGGACGGGTACGCCGTGCGTGCGGCGGACCTGTCCGCGGGCCCGGTGCCCGTGGCCACGCTGCCGGTGGCACCGCCCATCCCCGCCGGCGCCGCCGCCCCGCCGCTGCCGCCGGGCCACGCGGCCCCGATCATGACCGGGGCCATGCTCCCGGCCGGCGCGGACACCGTGGTGCCGATCGAGGCCGCCGACCCGCCCGCGTTCCCCGACTTCGTTGGAGGGGGAGAGTCGTACCGTACCGGCACCACCGTCATGCTGCCGGCATCCTTCACCGCCGGGACCTACGTGCGTCCGGCCGGCAGTGACCTGCCGGCCGGGGAAACGGCGCTGTCCGGCGGCACCCGGCTGCGGGCCGCCCAACTGGGGCTGGCCGCCGCACTGGGCCTGGACCGCCTGGCGGTGCGCCGCCGTCCCCGCGCCCTGGTGCTCTCCACCGGCGACGAGGTTGCGGCTCCCGGCACCGAACTCGCTCCGGGACAGATCCACGACGCCAACACCACCCTGCTCACCGCCTCCCTGGCCGAGGCCGGCTGGGATACCACGACCGCCGGGATCTGCGCCGACAACGCCCCCGCCTTCGAGGCCGCGCTTGCCGACGCCCTGGCTGCCGCCCCGGCCGGGATCGACCTGGTCCTGACCAGCGGCGGCATCAGCCAGGGCGCCTATGAAGTGGTCCGCCAGGCCCTGGCCGACCACGGCATCGCCTTCGGCTCGGTGGCCATGCAGCCCGGGGGCCCGCAGGGTGCCGGCCTGCTCGCGCTGCCCGGCACCGACCCGGTTCCGCTGCTGGCCTTCCCGGGGAACCCGGTCAGCAGCTTCGTCAGCTTCGAGATGTTCCTGCGCCCGGTCCTGTGCGAACTGCTCGGCGCGGCCCCGCGCCCCCTGGTCCGCGCGCCCCTCGCCGTCGACCTCGACAAGCCCGCCGGCAAGCTGCAGGTCCGGCGCGGAATCCTCGAGGACGGACGCTTCCTGCCGTTGGGCGGCCCCGGATCGCACCTGCTCCACGCCCTGGCCCAGGCCACCGCCCTGGCCCTGCTGCCCGCGGACCCCGGCCACCTGGACGCCGGAACCGACGTATCCGTACTCACGATGGGAGACCCCCAATGACACCGACCCCGGACACCGCCCCGGACGGAACCGCCCCGGACAGCGGACAGAACCGCGGACCGGCCGCAGGCCTCACCCACGTCCGCGCCGACGGCAGCGCCCACATGGTGGACGTCTCCGCCAAGCCGGAAACCTCCCGGGAGGCCACGGCCGAGGCCGTGCTGGCCACCCGCCCCGACGTCGTGGCCATGCTCGCCGAGGGCACCCTCCCCAAGGGCGATGCGCTGGCCGTGGCCCGCATCGCCGGAATCATGGCCGCCAAGAAGACCCCGGAACTGATCCCGCTGTGCCACCCGCTGCCGCTGGCTAAGGCGACCGTGGACTTCGAGCCCGACGCCGCGGCCGGCACCGTGCGCATCCTGGCCACCGTGAAGACCCGCGGGGTCACCGGCGTCGAGATGGAGGCGCTGACCGCGGCCACCGTGGCCGCCCTGGCCCTCTACGACATGACCAAGGCCGTGGACAAGCACGCCGAGATCGGCAGCGTGCGCGTGCTGGCCAAGACCGGCGGCAAGAGCGGGGACTGGTCGGTCGCCCCCGTCCCGCTCGCCGCCGCCGAGCACAACCCCCCGAAGGAGACCACCGCATGAGCGGTTGCGAACCCGCCGGCGAGCCGCGCAAGGCCGCCATCCTCATCGCCTCCACGCGCGCCGCCACCGGCGTCTACGAGGACCGCACCGCCCCGGTCATCCGGGACTGGCTGCTCGAGCACGGCTTCGAGGCCGGCGCCTCCGTCGTCGTCCCCGACGGCGAAGCGGTCGGCGCGACGCTGCGCGCGCTGCTGCTCACCCGGCCGCGCGTCATCCTCACCAGCGGCGGCACGGGACTGTCCGAGGACGACCTCACCCCCGAGATGACGCTGCCGCTGCTGGAGCGCCAGCTGCCGGGGGTCATGGAGGCCATCCGCGCCTCCGGGAGGGCTTCCACGCCGTACGCGGCGCTCTCGCGCGGCCACGCCGGCACCGCCGGGCAGACCTTCGTCGTCAACCTTCCGGGTTCCCCGCGCGGCGTCATGGAGGCGCTGGGGGTGCTGGACCCGATCATCGGCCATATCTGCGACCAGTTGGAGGGCAGCCATGCTCACTGATCAGCAACCCGCCGGCGCGGCCGGCACCGTCGTCTTCGCCGACGTGAGCACGGAGCCGATCGACGCGGCCACCGCCTGGGACGCGGTGGAAACCGAGGCGACCGGCGCCGTCGTCACCTTCGCCGGCATGGTGCGCAACCACGACGCCGGCCGTTCGGTGACGCGGCTGGCCTACAGCGCGCACCCGAGCGCCGGACGGCGGATGGCCGAGCTCGCCGCGGAGGTCGCCGCCCGCCATCCCGGCACCCGGCTGTGGGCCGCGCACCGCGTCGGGGACCTGGCGATCGGGGACGCCGCGCTGGTCGCCGCTGCCGCCTCCGCCCACCGGGGCGAGGCGTTCGAGGCCTGCCGCGACCTGGTGGAGGCCGTCAAGGCCGGGGTCCCGGTGTGGAAGGAGCAGCACTTCACCGACGGCGGCAGCGAATGGGTGGGCAGCGCCTGACGGCGCCGGCAGTACGGCTAGGCTTGTGCCCATGACCCCACCACTTTCCGTCGCCGTCCTCGGCGCGTCCGGACGCATGGGCGCGGAGGCCGTCGAGGCCGTCTCCGCGGCCGCAGACATGGAGCTCGTCGCCGCCCTGGGCCGCCACGACCCGCTGGAGAAGATCCTGGAGGCCGGCGCCACGCACGTGGTCGACCTGACCGTCCCGGACAGCACCGAGGCCAATGTCCGCTTCGCCGTCGAGCACGGCCTACACGCCGTCGTCGGCACCACCGGCTGGACGGACGCCAGGCGGGCGGACCTCTCCGCGCTGCTGGAGCGCCAGCCGGGCACCGGCGTGCTGATCGCCCCGAACTTCGCGCTCGGGTCCGTGCTGGCCAGCGCGTTCGCCGCCACCGCGGCCAAGTACTTCGAGTCCGTCGAGATCATCGAGCTGCACCACCCCAACAAGGTGGACGCCCCCTCCGGCACCGCCGTGCGCACCGCCGAGCTGATCGCCGCCGCCCGCGCCGAGGCCGGCGTGCCCGCCAGCCCGGACGCGACCGAGACCTGCCTCGAGGGCGCCCGCGGCGCCGACGTCGACGGCGTGCGCGTGCACTCGGTGCGCCTGCGCGGCCTGGTCGCCCACCAGGAGGTGCTCCTGGGCGGGCCCGGCGAGCAGCTGACCCTGCGCCACGACTCCTTCGACCGCGCTTCCTTCATGCCCGGCGTGCTGTTGGGCCTGCGCACCGTCGCCTCCCGCCCGGGCCTGACCTACGGGCTCGACGGCTACCTGGAACTGGGGCGCTAGCCACGTGAAGACCAAACTGTGGGTCGGGGCGATCCTGGCCCTGTTCGCCTTCTACCTGGTGGCGTCCTTCGGCTCCGCCATGCGCTTCCTGAACGCGGCGGAGCCGATGGCCAAGGCCATCGGCGCGGCGGCGCTGGTCCTGCCGCTGGTCGGCGTCTGGATCCTGATCCGCGAGGTGCTCTTCGGGGCGCGCACGCAGAAGATGGCGCGCATCCTCGAATCCGAGGGACTGCTGCCGGAGGACACCCTGCCGCGCACCCCGTCCGGACGCATCATCAAGGCCGCCGCGGACGAGGACTTCGTGCAGTACCGCCAGGAGGCCGAGGCCAACCCGGACAGCTGGCGTTCGATGCACCGGCTCGCCCTGGCCTACGACGCCGCCGGCGACCGCCCGCGCGCCCGCAAGAGCATGAAGCAGGCGATCGGCCTCTACCTGGACTCGGCGGACGCGAAGGCCTGAGCCCTTCCGCCGGAGGTATCCCGCGGGAACCTCCGGCGGACGGCCGCGTTCCGGGAAAGCGACGTTCCGGAAAGGCTACGTTCCGGAAAGGTCAGGTCCGTTCCCTGATGCGCCCGCCCGCCGCGGCCGCCGAGGCGGCGTGCACCGCGGCCTCCAGCGGGCCGCGCACCCCCGACCACTTGACCACGATCCCGGCCAGCAGGGCGGCCACCACGAACCCCAGGTACACGGCCAGCCGGGGCAGCTCCGCGGTCATCCCGCTGAGCAGGTCCAGGGCCATCAGGTGCCCGGTGTAGAGCGTCAGGGTGGCCGCGCCCGCCCCGGCCACCGGCCACAGCAGCGCGTCGCCGAGCGGGCCCAGGGTCGCCGTCAGCGCGGCCGCGACCAGCAGGCAGCCGCCGAGCACCGCCAGCGCCGTGCCGGCGACGTGGAGCAGGTCCAGCGGGGACCCGGTGTGCGGGGCGGAAAGCGCGAACCACCAGATGCTCTGCTGCGCCCCGTCCAACTTCTGGCCGGTGGCCAGGGCGGTGTCCAGGCCTTGCGCGCTCAGCCCGGTGGCGGCGCGCAGCGCGGCGTTCGCGCCCGGGGCGGCGAGCAGTTCGGCCGAACCCCAGCGGGCCGCCGCGGCCACCGCGGTTCCGCCGGCCAGCAGGGCCAGCGCCACCGGCGGCCGGGACAGGTCGCTGCGGCCCACGGCCAGGCCCACCAGCAGGAACCCCAGCCAGGCAACCACCGGGTAGTAGCCGGTCACGAACAGGTCAGCCAGGACCGTCACCGGTTGGGCCAGGTCGGTGAACGCGGGGGAGCCGCCGACGTCGGACGGGTCCACCCAGGCCCGGACCACCGGCAGGAGCAGGAACAGCGCCACGGGGGAGAGCAGCAGCCAGCCGCCGGCCCACCACGCCAGCCGCCGCGCGGGCAGGCCCAGGAACGGCAGCGCCAGCAGGAACAGGACGCCGTAGTGGACCAGGATCACGGCCACGCCCGCGTCCAGCGAGCCCGCGGCGAATCCGATCACGGCCACCAGCAGGGCGCGCACGGCGATCCCGCGCCGGCTCCGGCGGAGGCGTTCGGGCGGCTGCGGTCGCGCCCCGCCGGTGAGCAGGGCCAGTCCGACGCCGGCCAGCACCGCGAACAGCGCCGAGGCCTTGCCCGCGAACAGCAGCGCCGTCCACGTCGGCCCGCCGCCTCCGCCGGGCAGGGCCTGGGAGAGCGGGAGGATGTGGGTGGCCATCATGCCCAGCAGGGCGATCCCGCGTGCGGCGTCGACCCCGGAGAGGCGATGTCCGCCCGCGAGGGCGGGCGCGGGCGCGGGGCTGGGCCTGCGCGCGCTCACGCGAGCCCCGGCAACGTGCTCTTCGTCATGTTGCCAGCCTACGACGCCGCGCTGAGAGCGCGCGTGGCGCGGGTCCCGTCCGCGAAAGTGTAACGTTGGGGCCATGGCTGCTTCTGACATTCGCGCGCCCCGGACCGACTACACCTTCGGGACCCTGCTGACCGCCATGGTGACCCCCTTCGGGGACAACGGCGAAGTCGACTACGACGCCGCCGCCGCGCTGGCGACCAAGCTCGTCGACGACGGCTGCGACGGCCTGGTGGTCACCGGCACCACCGGGGAGACCTCCACGCTGACCGACGAGGAAAACCTCGGCATGTTCCGTGCCGTCGTGGAGGCCGTGGGCGGCCGCGCGAAGGTGCTGGCCGGCTCGACGACCAACGACACCCGCCACTCCATCAGCCTCTCCCGGCGCGCCGCCGACCTCGGCGTCGACGGCCTGCTGGTCACCGCCCCGTACTACAACAAGCCCAGCCAGGCCGGCGTCCAGGCGCACGTCGAGGCCATCGCCGACTCCACCGACCTGCCGGTCATGGTCTACGACATCCCCGGCCGCGCCGGCATCGAGATCGCCACCGACACGCTGATCCGCCTGGCCGACCACCCGCGCATCGTCGCGCTGAAGGACGCCAAGGGCGACTTCCTCGAAACCACCAAGGTCCTGGCGAACACGGACCTTGACGTCTACTCTGGCGACGACGGACTGACCCTGCCGTTCATGAGCATCGGCGCCGTCGGCGTCGTGTCCGTGACCGCGCACGTGGCGACCGCCCAGTACCGCCAGCTGGTCGACGCGGCCCTGGCCGGCGACTTCGCGACCGCCCGCCGCCTGCACTTCGAACTGGACCCGATCCAGCGCGCCCTCATGACCCACATCCAGGGTGCGGTCTCGGCGAAGAACGTTCTTCACTGGCAGGGTGTCCTGCCGAACACCGTGGTCCGGCTGCCGCTGGTTGCGCCGTCGGAAGCGGAACTCGAAACCATCCGCGTCGACCTGCGTGAGGCCGGATGGGACCTCTAGAAAGGTAGCCACCCCATGACAGAAACCTCCCCGGGACTCACCGACGCGCCCCGGAACCTGCCCCCGCAGCTGAAGCCGGGAACCCTGCGCATCGTGCCGCTGGGCGGACTGGGAGAGGTTGGCCGCAACATGGCGGTCTTCGAAATCGACGGCAAGCTGCTGATCGTGGACTGCGGGGTGCTCTTCCCGGAGGAGTTCCAGCCGGGCGTGGACCTGATCCTGCCCGACTTCGGCTACATCCGGGACCGCCTGGACGACGTGGTCGGCGTGGTCCTCACGCACGGCCACGAGGACCACATCGGGGCGGTCCCGTACCTGCTGCGGCTGAAGCAGGACATCCCGCTGATCGGCTCCCAGCTGACCCTGGCGCTGGTCGAGGCGAAGCTGCAGGAACACCGCATCCGCCCCCTGACGCTCACCGTCGCCGAGGGCCAGGTGGAGGCGCTGGGCCCGTTCGAGTGCGAATTCGTGGCCGTGAACCACTCCATCCCGGACGCGCTGGCGGTCTTCATCCGCACCGCCGCGGGCACCGTGCTGCACACCGGCGACTTCAAGATGGACCAGCTGCCGCTGGACGGGCGCATCACCGACCTGCGGGCCTTCGCCCGGCTGGGGGAGGAGGGCGTGGACCTGTTCATGCCGGACTCCACCAACGCCGACGTCCCCGGCTTCACCACCGCGGAAAAGGAGATCGGCCCCGTCCTGGAGAACCTCTTCGGGAGGGCGGAGAAGCGCATCATCGTGGCCTCCTTCTCCTCGCACGTGCACCGCGTCCAACAGGTGCTCGACGCTGCCGCGCTGCACGGGCGCCAGGTCGCGTTCGTGGGGCGCTCGATGGTGCGCAACATGGCCATTGCCGCGAAGCTCGGCTATTTGACTGTGCCCCCGAACAGCCTGGTGGACCTGAAGAACATCGACGACCTGCCGGACAGCAAGGTGGTCCTGATGTCCACCGGTTCGCAGGGCGAGCCCATGGCCGCGCTCTCCCGCATGGCCAACGGGGACCACCGCATCCAGGTGGGCGTCGGCGACACCGTGATCCTGGCGTCCTCGCTCATCCCGGGCAACGAGAACGCGGTGTTCCGCGTCATCAACGGCCTGACGCGCCTGGGCGCGGAGGTGGTGCACAAGGGCAACGCGAAGGTGCACGTCTCCGGGCACGCGGCCGCCGGCGAACTGCTCTACTGCTACAACATCATCAGGCCCAAGAACGTCATGCCGGTGCACGGGGAGACGCGGCACCTGCTGGCGAACGCGCGACTGGCCACCCAGACGGGCATCCCGGCGCGGAACGTGCTGCTGACCGAGGACGGCTCGGTGGTGGACCTCAGGGACGGCGTCGCCGAACTGGTCGGCCAGGTCGACTGCGGCTACGTCTACGTGGACGGCTCCAGCGTCGGCAACATCACCGACGAGGACCTCAAGGACCGCCGCATCCTCGGCGAGGAGGGCTTCATCTCGGTGATCTCCGTGGTCAACCGCCAGACCGGGCAGATCGTCTCCGGCCCGGACATCCACGCCCGCGGCGTGGCCGAGGACCAGCAGGTCTTCGAGGACATCAAGCCGAAGATCGCCGCGGCCCTCGAGGAGGCGGTGCGCAACAACCCGGACCACACCACGCACCAGCTGCAGCAGATCGTGCGCCGCGTGATCGGTTCGTGGGTCAGCCGCAAGCTGCGCCGGCGCCCGATGATCGTCCCGGTCGTCCTGGAAGCCTAGAAACCCAAGGCCTGGCGGCCGGCGGCGAGCCCGCCCGGGGCCCGCGACACGGCACGACGGCGGCTTCCGCACCTTCCGCGCGGAAGGCGCGGCGGCCGCCGTCGTCGTAACCCCCGGCGGCCGCCGCCCGCCCGAGCCCTTCCTCACAGGGCGGCGGTCTCCGGTTCCGGACCTCTTTTCCGGTAGCGTAGCGGGTATGGCGACCCGTACTACCACCGGCCGGTCGAAGCCCGCAAACGGCAAGGCGGCCGGTTCCGCAGGATCGCGCAGCAAGTCCACCGGCACCGCTGCGCGCTCCGGAGGCACCCGCACCCGGCAGTCCGCACAGGCCTTCCCCCCGGACCTCCCCGCACCCCTGCGCGCCCTGCGCAGCGCCTGGATGGGCACGGCCCGCGTCGTGGCCGGGGCGTTCCGCAAGCTCGGCAACGACGTCCATCCGGACCACGACGTCCGCCGCGACGGCACCGGCCTGTTCCTGGTCCTGGTGGCCGCGGCCGTGGCCAGCGTCGAATGGTGGGGCCTGCGCGGCCAGGGCTGGTTCGGCACGTTCATCCACGCCGTCTTCGGCGGCACCGTGGGTTTCATGGCCGTGGTGCTTCCGGCCGTCCTGGTGGTCGGTGCGTTCCGGCTCTTCCGCTACCCGGAGGACTACCGGGCCAACAACCGGATCGGGATCGGCCTGGCGCTGGGAACCGTGGCCGGGTCGGGTGTCGCCCAGGTGGTGGCCGGCCTGCCCACGTTGGCGGACCCGTTCGACGAGCTGTGGGCCGGCGGCGGCATCGTCGGCTTCCTGGTGGCCAACCCGCTTTCGGCGCTGATCAGCCGCTGGGGCACCATGGTGCTCATGGTGCTCATGGTGTTCCTGAGCCTGATGATCATGACCGCCACCCCCTTCCGGCACATCCCCCTCCGCCTGCGCGAGGGCTACGAGCGCCTCATGGGCCAGCCGGCCGATGGCGCGCGGGAGTCCGCGCCGCGCGGGGAACGGGCGGACGGGCACGACCAGAGCTACCTCTACGAACGCGTTGACCCCGAGCCCAAGGCCCGGAAGAAGCGCGGCCGCCTCTTCGGCAAGGACCGCCCCGAGGAGATCACCGCCGACGCCGCGGCCGCCGGCTACGCGGACACCGAGGCCTACGACCGCGCCGTCATCCGCGACGGACTCGAGGCCTACGACGGCGACGAGTCCGTGGAGCACTACGCCGACCCCGAACCGGCGGAACCGGCCGTGCCGCCGGGGGTGCGCCGCCCCACCGCCTCGGAGAAGGCCCTCCAGCAGGTGCGCGAGCGCGTCGGGCTGGCCGAGGCCGCGGAACCGGCCACCGAGGCGCTGGACACGGTCTCCGCCGCCGGGCTGGACGCCGCCGCCGGATCCGCCGGATCCGTCGTGGCGAAGCCGGCCCCGGCCCCGCTGCCGCCGATCCCGCAGCGCACCGAGCAGCTGCAGCTCTCCGGGGACGTCACCTACACCCTGCCGCCCTCCGAGTTCCTGCCGGCCGGCCCGCCGGCGAAGGAACGCTCCGAGGCCAACGACGCCGTCGTCGAGGCGCTGACGGACACCCTCCAGCAGTTCAACGTGGACGCCCAGGTCACCGGCTTCAGCCGCGGCCCGACCGTCACCCGGTACGAGATCGAACTGTCCCCGGGCACGAAGGTCGAACGCGTCACCGCGTTGAGCAAGAACATCTCCTACGCGGTGGCCTCCTCCGACGTGCGCATCCTCAGCCCCATCCCGGGCAAGAGCGCCATCGGCATCGAGATCCCCAACGCGGACAAGGAAGTGGTCGCCTTGGGCGACGTGCTGCGCTCCAACGCCGCCCGCAAGACCGAGCATCCGATGGTCATGGGCGTCGGCAAGGACGTCGAGGGCGGCTTCGTGGTGGCGAACCTGGCCAAGATGCCGCACATGCTCGTCGCCGGCGCCACCGGCGCGGGCAAGTCCTCCTTCGTGAACTCGATGATCGTCTCGATCCTCATGCGCTCCACCCCGGACGAGGTCCGCATGGTCATGGTGGACCCCAAGCGCGTGGAACTGACCGCCTATGAAGGCGTGCCGCACCTGATCACCCCGATCATCACCAACCCGAAGAAGGCCGCCGAGGCGCTGCAGTGGGTGGTCCGCGAAATGGACACCCGCTACGACGACCTGGCGAACTTCGGCTTCAAGCACATCGACGACTTCAACAAGGCGATCCGCAACGGCAAGGTGGTTCCGCCCGAGGGCTCCAAGCGGGTCATGAAGCCCTACCCCTACCTGCTGGTCATCGTCGACGAGCTCGCCGACCTGATGATGGTCGCCCCGCGCGACGTCGAAGACTCGATCGTGCGCATCACCCAGCTGGCCCGCGCCGCCGGCATCCACCTGGTGCTGGCCACCCAGCGCCCGTCCGTGGACGTGGTCACCGGCCTGATCAAGGCCAACGTGCCCTCCCGCATGGCGTTCGCCACCAGCTCCGTCACCGACTCCCGCGTCGTGCTCGACCAGCCGGGCGCGGAGAAGCTGCTGGGCCAGGGCGACGCCCTGTTCCTGCCCATGGGCGTGTCCAAGCCGATGCGCGTGCAGGGCGCCTGGGTCACCGAGTCGGAGATCCACCGCGTCGTCGAGCACGTCAAGGGCCAGCTGCAGGCCGTCTACCGCGAGGACCTCGTCGAGGTGGAGGCGCCGAAGAAGCAGATCGACGACGACATCGGAGACGACCTCGAGCTGCTGCTGCAGGCCACCGAGCTGGTGGTCACCACGCAGTTCGGCTCGACCTCGATGCTCCAGCGCAAGCTGCGCGTCGGCTTCGCCAAGGCCGGGCGCCTGATGGACCTGCTCGAATCCCGCGGGGTCGTGGGCCCCTCCGAGGGCTCCAAGGCCCGCGACGTGCTGGTCAAGCCGGACGACCTCCCGGCCGTCCTGGCGACCATGCGCGGGGAGGAGGCGCCGGCGTCGGCCGCGGAGGCCGCCCCGCTGGAGGCGGCCCTGGCGGAGAACGCCAACGCCAACCACTTCGGCGTCGACCTGGTGGCCGAGGACCTGGAGAACCGGACCCAGGCCATCGACTACCACGACGGCGACGACGGGGACGGCGAGGGCTCCGAGGACGCATGGAACCTGACCGGACGGTAGCCTGAGGACGTGACCGACCCGCTGGACAGCCCTTCCGACCCGATCCCCTCCGACCCGGCATCTTCCGGCCGCGGCCCTGCCGAACCCGTTCCCACGCTGAACATCGCCAACGTCCTGACCATCCTGCGCATCGTGATGGTGCCCTTCTTCGTCTGGTTCCTGCTCGCCGACCAGCAGCAGTACGGGCTGTGGCGCTGGCTCGCCGTGGTGGTGTTCGCCGCCGCGGTCTACACCGACAAGCTGGACGGGGACCTGGCCCGCAGCCGCGGGCTGGTCACCAATTTCGGCAAGATCGCCGACCCCATCGCCGACAAGCTGCTCATGGGGGCCGGCCTGGTCCTGCTGTCCTGGCTGGGCGAGCTGCCGTGGTGGGTGACGGTGGTGATCCTGGTGCGCGAACTGGGCATCACCGTGCTCCGTTTCGCGGTGATCAAGTACGGGGTCATCGCGGCCTCCCCGGGCGGGAAGCTGAAGACCGTGCTGCAGTCCGCCGCGATCTTCCTCTACCTGCTCCCGTGGTCCCAGACGGTCCCGTGGGTGGGCACCGTCGCCCTGGTGGTCATGCTGGCCGCCGTGGCGGTCACCGTCTACACCGGCGTCGACTACGTGCTCGCGGCCCTGCGCCTGCGCGCCTCGGCCCGGAGGTCCGGCCGGACATGAGCGTTTCCGGAGCACCCGACGGCGGGGCTCCCGCCGGCCCGCCGCCCGCCATCTCGCCCGGCAGTGACGCGTCAACCAGTGACGTACCAACCAGTGAGGTGGCGGGGCTGCTGGTGGCCGCCGCCGTCGCCCGCTCGCTCACCCTGGCCACCGCCGAATCGCTTACCGCGGGCCAGGTCGCCGCGGCGATCGCGGACATACCGGGCGCCTCGGCGGCGCTGCGCGGGGGAGTGGTGGCCTACCACAACCAGGTCAAGACCGGGGTGCTCGGCGTCGATGCCGGGCTGCTCGAAAGCGTGGGGTCGGTGGACCCGGAGGTCGCCCGGCAGATGGCCCTGGGGGCACGGCGGGCCTGCGGGGCGGACCTGGCCGTTTCCACCACCGGGGTGGCCGGACCGGCCGACCACGACGGCAAGCCGGTGGGCACCGTGTTCCTCGGCTGGGCCGGACCGGAGGGAAGCGGTGCGCGTGAACTGAGGCTGGACGGGGACCGGATGCGGATCCGCGCCGCATCGCGCGAGGCCGCGCTGGAGCTGCTCCTGGAACTGGTGGGGCCGGCCGCGTAGGGGGTGCGCCTGTGGCATGGGGCGACATTTGAGGTCGCAGTACGGAAACATCACTGGAACAGGCCCCGCCGTATGGTTAGGGTGGTGGGACCGGGAACAAAACGAGTTCCCGGCGAGTTGACATCTTCAACGGCCCGCACAACCGGCAGGCCGTGAACCGACCGTCAATCAGGCGTTCAGGACAGAGGAGTTAGGCAATACACATGGTCAAGCAGCCCGTATCCGTGAACGGCGTGATCCGTTGGCGTGATGTGGGCTTGACAGAAAACGCCCGTCACGACCAGAAGGAACGCAAAATGGTTGTCCTACGCCATGAGATCGGGGACGTCCTCCGTGACGTCCGCCAGCGCCAGGGCCGGACCCTGCGTGAAGTGTCCCACAGCGCCCGAGTGTCCCTCGGCTACCTGTCTGAGGTCGAACGTGGACAGAAGGAAGCTTCCTCGGAGTTGCTCTCCTCCATCTGCTCCGCCCTGGACGTGCCGCTGTCCCTTATGCTCCGCGAAGTCAGTGACCGAGTGGCCATTGCCGAAGGTGTCACCATACCGGACACCGTTCCCCTGGACCTGGCCAGCCAGTTCTCCGTCCCCGACGAACTCCCCGAGGGACTCGGCATGGCGGCCAGCCACTAGGCGTCGCTCCGCGGTCCTGCCAGGGGGCGGGCCGCAGGAGCGCACGCCCGAATACACGCAAGTCCAGATGCAAACGCAAGGGGCCCCGCCGACAGGCGGGGCCCCTTGCGTTTAAGGGCGTGGTCCCAAGTCAATGGCGTGGCGCCCACCCGCCGGTGGCGGGACGCCGTGCCGGCGGAAAAGCTTGTTTAGCTCCGGCCCTTTGCGTAGGACTCGTTAAGCCGCGCCAGCAGTCCGGCGAAGGAGGTCAGGTCCTGCCCGCTCCAGTCGTCCAGGACGTCGTGGAAGATGCGCTGGCGGACCGACTGGGCGGCACGGAGCTGGCGGGCCCCTTCCGGGGTGAGGGAAATTGCCTGCGCCCGGCCATCCGCCGGATCGGCGTCGCGGCGCACCATGCCCAAGCCCTCCAGTTGGGAGACCTGACGGCTGGCCGAGGGCTTGCCTGCGCAGATCTCCGCGGCCAGGTCGGTCAGGCGCAGGCTGCCGCGGCGTTGCAGCGCGCCCAACACCACATAGGCGCCGGGGTCGAGGTCCGGATGCACCAGTCGAGCGGCCCGGTGCGCATCGGCCCGGGTGCGGCGCCACAGCACCCCCAGGTTGACCTCCATGCTGTGGATCGCCTGTTCGCGGTCGTCGCCGGGCGCCAGGTGGTCGTCAAGGCTGGGGGCGGGATGGGTGGCCTGCTCGCTCATGGCCCCCAGTGTAGGTGCCCGCCCCGTGGTTCCCCGTTCTGTGTCGAGCCCATGAACCGGAACGGCGCCCGTTGCGGTGCGCGCCACGCCATCGGAACCCGACGGGGTCCCGACCATGGGAGAATGGAGGGGTGCGTTTGAGTGATTTTTGGCGGCTGATGGAGGACGAGTTCGGTGCGGGCTACGCGCGCGTCCTCGCGGGCGACCTTGTGCTGTCCGGCCTGGGCGGGCGCACCGCCACCGAGGCGCTGCAGGCGGGCCTTGAGCCGCGGACGGTGTGGCTCGCGGTGTGTGAGATGCAGGACGTTCCGCACGCCCGCCGGCTGGGCCGGGACATCGCGCCGAAGTCCTGAGGCCAGCCCGCGGAGGCGCCCTTCGGCAGCCAAAAAGATTCGAAAATTTGTTCGGATCGGGGTATACTTTTCACAGAGGCGAACCGCGGGGCTTTCCGCCCCGCTAGTCCACAACCGACGCGTTTCGGGCCAAAGTGTCAGGAGCGGCACCTACCGTAGTTGGTAGGACGGACACAGGCCGGAAGGCCACAAGACAACCGAGGTGAACAATGGCTGCAGCAAACGATCGCGAGAAGGCTCTCGAAGCGGCACTCGCGCAGATCGACAAGCAGTTCGGCAAGGGCTCGGTCATGCGGCTGGGCGACGACACCCGTGCCCCGATCGAGGTCATCCCCACCGGTTCCGTGGCGCTGGACATCGCGCTGGGCATCGGAGGCCTGCCGCGTGGGCGCGTCGTGGAGATCTACGGACCGGAATCCTCCGGTAAGACCACCGTGGCCCTGCACGCCGTGGCGAACGCCCAGAAGAACGGCGGCATCGCGGCGTTCATCGACGCCGAGCACGCGCTGGACCCGGAATACGCCAAGAAGCTTGGGGTCGACACCGACGCCCTGCTGGTTTCCCAGCCGGACACCGGCGAGCAGGCCCTGGAAATCATGGACATGCTCGTGGGCTCCGGCTCGCTGGACATCGTGGTCATCGACTCCGTCGCCGCCCTGGTGCCGCGCGCCGAAATCGAGGGCGAGATGGGCGACAGCCACGTCGGCCTCCAGGCCCGCCTGATGAGCCAGGCCCTGCGTAAGATCACCGGCCGGCTGAGCCAGACGAAGACCACCGCGATCTTCATCAACCAGCTGCGCGAGAAGATCGGTGTGTTCTTCGGCAGCCCGGAGACCACCACCGGCGGTAAGGCGCTGAAGTTCTACGCCTCCGTACGCATCGACGTGCGCCGCATCGAGACGCTGAAGGACGGCGCCAACCCGGTGGGTAACCGCACGCGCGCCAAGATCGTCAAGAACAAGATGGCCCCGCCCTTCAAGCAGGCCGAATTCGACATCATCTACGGCCAGGGCATTTCCCGCGAGGGCAGCCTGATCGACATGGGTGTTGAAGAGGGCATCGTGAAGAAGTCCGGCGCCTGGTTCACCTGCGACGGAGACCAGTTGGGCCAGGGCAAGGAGAACGCCCGCAAGTTCCTCCGCGACAACCCGGATCTGGCCAACGAGATCGAGCGCCGGATCAAGGAGAAGCTGGGCATCGGCGTGCAGCCCCCCACGGAGGGCGAGGCCCCGCTCAAGGCAGTGGGCGACTAGGTCCATAGGGGATAGGCCCGTAGGGAGCAGGTCCGTGGGGAAAGCCCCTGACTGGAGCGGCCTCACCAGCACCGGAAACGGTGCCGGGGGGCCGCTTTCGGTCGTTGGCCCCCAGGATCCCGCCGAACGCCAGGCCGTCATCGACCGGCTCCGCGCCATGCTCGCGGGAGCCCCGGGCAACGCACAAGCCGACGGCATCGAAGTCGACAGCATCGAAGCCGACGGTACCGATCCGGCGGAGGAAGCCGGATTCGCCGGCGACACCGAAGACACCGGGCAAGCCGGCGCCGACGTGTCCGGCGGGTGGCACCCCGGAGTTTCGGGGGGCGACAACCCAGCGGTGCCGCTGGGGGAGGACGCGTTTCCCGACTTTCCGGGTGGGGGGCCCTTCCCCGACTTCCTGGGCGAGGCGGTCGTCGGAGCGGTCTGGGGGCCGGACCCCGCGCCCAAGTCCGCCGGGAGCCCGGCCGGCCGCGGCACGGCGGCAGGTTCGGCCCCCGGCCCTACGGCCACCCCGCGCGAAAAGTCCCGGCCCAAACGCCCGTCCCGTCGGCGCGCCGCCGCGGACGCCGGCGACGCGGAAGCGTTCGACGAGCCGGACGAGGCCCGGCGCCCCCGCAAACGCAGCACCCAGGTGCCCCCGTGGGCGCGCGAGCCGATCGTCTACGAGGACGACGCCGCGGCCGAGGCCGCGGCCCGGGCCATTGTGCTGCGCCTGCTCACCGGTGCCCCGAAGACCCGGCGTCAGCTTGAGCAGAAGCTCGCCGAGAAGGACATTCCGGCCCACGTGTCCGCCACCGTGCTGGATCGCTTCACCGAGGTCGAGCTCATCGACGATGCGGCGTTCGCGGAATCGTGGGTCCGCCAGCGCGCCCGCTCCAAGGGCCTCGCCCGCTCGGCGCTGCGCCGCGAGCTTGGGCAGAAGGGGGTCGCCGAGGCCTCCATCGACAGCGCCCTCGAACAGGTCGATTCCGACCAGGAACGCGAAACCGCCCGTGAAATGGTCGTGAAGAAGCTTGCCGGGTCCACCGGGACGCTGGACCGGGACAAGGCGATGCGCCGCCTGGTGGGCATGCTCGGCCGGAAAGGCTACTCGTCCTCGCTGGCGATGGGCGTCATCCGCGAGGAGTGGGACAAACTGCACGGGTAGCGACGCGGGGGCCCGGTTGGGTGCCGCTCAGTTCAGTGTCGTTGTCGGGTTCGGTACCCTTGATGGGTGAGCCTTGCGACCGAAACCCCCTCCACCGCCCCGGACTCCGAGGTGCGCACCTACGAGGTCCGCACCTTCGGCTGCCAGATGAACGTGCACGATTCCGAGCGCCTTTCCGGCCTGCTCGAGGATGCCGGACTGGCCCGGATCGAACCCGGGCGTCCGGAGGGAGCGGCCGACGTCGTCGTCTTCAACACCTGCGCCGTGCGCGAGAACGCGGACAACAAGCTGTACGGCAACCTTGGCCGGCTTGCGCCCATCAAGGAACGCCGCCCCGGCATGCAGATCGCGGTGGGGGGCTGCCTGGCCCAGAAGGATCGCGAGACCATCCTGCGGAAGGCCCCCTGGGTGGACGTCGTCTTCGGAACCCACAACGTCGGCAGCCTGCCCGCGCTGCTCGAGCGCGCCCGGCACAACCAGGAGGCCCAGCTGGAAATCCTCGAGGCCCTCGAGGTTTTCCCCTCCACGCTGCCCACCCGGCGCGATTCGATCCATTCCGGCTGGGTGTCCATCTCCGTGGGCTGCAACAACACCTGCACGTTCTGCATCGTTCCTTCCCTGCGCGGCAAGGAACGCGACCGCCGCCCGGGGGAGATCCTTGCCGAGGTGGAGGCGCTCGTGGCCGACGGCGCCATCGAGGTCACGCTGCTGGGCCAGAACGTGAACTCCTACGGCGTCGAGTTCGGCGACCGGCTCGCCTTCGGCAAGCTGCTGCGCGCCTGCGGCGCCATCGAGGGCCTGGAACGGGTGCGCTTCACCAGCCCGCACCCGGCCGCCTTCACCGACGACGTCATCGACGCCATGGCCGAAACCCCCAACGTCATGCCCGTGCTCCACATGCCGCTGCAGTCCGGATCGGACAAGGTCCTTAAGGACATGCGCCGCTCCTACCGCTCCAAGAAGTTCCTTGGCATCCTCGAGAAGGTCCGCGAGTGCATTCCGCACGCCGCCATCACCACGGACATCATCGTCGGCTTCCCGGGGGAGACCGAGGAGGACTTCCAGGCGACCCTCGACGTCGTCGAGCAGGCCCGCTTCTCCAGCGCCTTCACGTTCCAGTACTCCAAGCGCCCCGGCACCCCGGCCGCGGACCTGCCGGACCAGCTGCCCAAGGCGGTCGTGCAGGAGCGCTACGAGCGCCTCACCGCGCTGCAGGACCGCATCTGCGCCGAGGAGAACGCCAAGCAGGTCGGCCGCGAGGTCGAGGTCCTGGTGACCGCCCAGTCCGGGCGCAAGGCGGAGGAGACCCACCGCCTCTCCGGCCGCTCCACCGACCAGCGCCTGGTGCACTTCTCCGTCCCGGAGGGCGCCGGACAGCCCCGCCCCGGCGACCTCGTCACCGTCACGGTGACCGCCGCCGCGCCGTTCCACCTGGTCGCGGACCCGGCCGACGCCTCCGCTTATCGGCTGCGCCGCTCCCGCGCCGGCGACGCCTGGGACCGTGCGCAGGCCGAGTCCTGCGGCGTGCCCACCCCCGGCGCCGCGGGCAAGGGCGTGTCCCTGGGCATGCCGGCCCTGCCGCCGCGCGCCTAGCGCCGGCATGCTGCCGATCATCGCCGTCGTCGGACCCACCGGCACGGGCAAGTCGGACCTGGCCATCGAGCTGGCGCTGCGGCTGGACGGGGAAGTCGTCAACTCCGACGCCCTGCAGTTCTACCGGGGCATGGACATCGGGACCGCCAAACTGACCGTTGCGGAGCGCCGCGGCGTCCCGCACCACCTGCTGGACACCATGGAGGTCACGCAGGAGGCCAGCGTCGCCGAGTTCCAGGAGCAGGCCAGGACGCTCTTCGCCGACATCCGCTCGCGCGGCCGCGTCCCCGTCCTGGCCGGCGGCTCCGGGCTCTACGTCCGCGCCGCCCTGGATGTGCTCGAATTCCCGCCCACGGACCCGCAGGTCCGTGCCCGGCTGGAGGCCGAGGCCGCCGAACGCGGAACCGGTCCGCTTCTGGAGCGGCTGCGCACGGTGGATCCCGATTCCGCCGGACGCCTCGGCGACGAGCGCCGGATCATCCGGGCCCTGGAGGTCCACGCACTCACCGGGCGGCCGTTCAGCTCCTACATGCCCCGGCGGGAGTACGCGCAACCGGCCGTCCAGATCGGGCTGGCCCTCGACCGGGCGCTGCTGCACGAGCGCCTCGCCGTGCGGGTCGGACACATGGTGGATGCCGGCCTGCTCGAGGAGGTCCGCCGGCTGGACGCCGCCGGACTGCGCCAGGGCAGGACCGCGGCCCGGGCCATCGGCTACTCCCAGTTCCTCGAGGTCCTCGACGGCACGGCGACGGTGGCGGAGGCCGCCGAACGCACTGTCGTCGCGACCCGGCAGTTCGCCAGGCGCCAGATCACCTGGTTCACCGCCGACCCGCGCGTGCACTGGCTGGAGGCCACCCGCCCGGACCTGGCCGACGCCGCCGAGGCCGTCGTCCGCGCCGCCGGCACGGACTGAGCCGCCCTAGGCCCCGCCACCCACGTCCTTTCGCCGCAGGAAAACGCCCGCCCTCTGCGTTTCGCCAAAGGTCGATGCTGGTTTTGGGCCCGGAACCCGACACCTGCCTTTGGTGAAACGCAACCTGGCGGCAGGAACCTTTGGTGAAATGCGCCGGAGGACCGGTCCTTGGTTCGGGCGCGATTCCGGTCCGGGCCGGTGGGGACCGTAGGCTTATATGCATGAGCAGCGCACCGCAGACCTCCGCACCGCACGCCTCCTGGGGGGCCGCCACGTCCCCGCTGGCCTCCCTAGCCGGGATGCCCTTCGCCAAGGGGCATGGGACCGGCAACGACTTCGTCCTGGTGGCCGACCCCGACGGCGCCCGCGACATCGTCCCCGAGCAGGTGGCCGCGCTCTGCGACCGCCACCGCGGCATCGGCGCCGACGGGCTGATCCGGGCCGTGCGGTCGGCCGCGCTGCCCGAGGGCCGCTACCTGCTGGGAACGCACCCCGAGGCCGAATGGTTCATGGACTACCGCAACGGCGACGGCTCCGTCTCCGAAATGTGCGGCAACGGCGTGCGCGCGTTCGTCCACTTCCTCGCCGAGGAGGGCCTGGTCACGCTGGCCGACGGCGAGGCGCTGACCATCGGCACCCGCGCCGGCATCAAGGTCGTGACCCGCTCGGCCAACGGATACGCGGTGGACATGGGCCCGTGGGAATTCATCTTCCCGGCGGCCGCCGCCGAACGCGCCCTGGACTCCCTGGTGGAGACCGACGGGCTGGAGGTGGACCGCCCGGCCCTAAGCGTGAGCATGGGCAATCCCCACACCGTCGTCGCACTGGCCGACGAGGACGAGCTGCTCTCCGCCGACCTGCACCGCGCCCCGCGCGTGGACCCGGTCCCGCCGCACGGAACCAACGTCGAGTTCGTGGTGCCGGCCGAACCTCTGGTGACTGACGGCGTCGGGCACATCGGGATGCGCGTGCACGAACGCGGCGTGGGGGAGACCCTCTCCTGCGGCACCGGCGCGTGCGCCGCCGCCGTGGCCACCCGCCACTGGGCCGGCGACGAGGCCGTCGACGACTGGCAGGTGCGCGTGCCCGGCGGCACGGTCCGGGTGCGGTTCATTCCCGGTCCCGAGGGCCGCGAACACGTGGAACTGAGCGGCCCGGCCGAACTGGTCGCGCGGGGCGTCCTGGCCTAGCGCGAGGGGACCCGGCTGCCCCGCGCTTATAGCTCGACGCGGGACCGGGAACGACGGCGGCGGCCGGTGGTGCCGGTCAGGCGGGCCGGACCACCTTGAGGATCCGGAACGCCTTCGAGGTCGACTCCCGCGACACCCTGAACCCGGCGGGGAGGTTTTCGCCCAGCCACTTCTGCAGCGAGTCCGAGCCCAGGTTCTTCTGCACCACCAGCCAGGCCTGCCCGCCCGGGGCCAGCCGCGGCAGCCACTGCAACAGCAGCTCGTGCAGGGCCTCCTTGCCGATGCGGATCGGGGGGTTGGACCAGATGGTGTCGAATTCCACATCGGCGGGAACCGAGTCCGGGGTTCCCGCCACCACGTTGCCCAGGCCCAGCCCGGCGGCGTTGTCCCGGGTCAGGCCGATGGAACGGTCGTTGACGTCCACCGCGTGGACCGTTGCGCCGGGGGAGGCGAGCGCCATGGACAGGGCGATCGGCCCCCATCCGCAGCCGATGTCCAGCAGGTGCCCGGCCGGCGCCGGGTCCGGGACGCCGGCCAGCAGCACCGCGGTGCCCTTGTCCACCCCGTCCGGGCTGAAGATGCCGCCGGCGGTCTGCACCGTCCGTTCGGCGCCGGCGAGGACCACCGTGATGGTCTTGCGCTTCTCAGGCGTCGACGGCTGTGTGCTGAAGTAATGCTCGGAATCCATGCAGGCAGGTTAACCGCCCGTTCGGCGGCGGAGCGAATCCGGCCCGGCCGGTCCGGTGCCGTGCGTGGCCGAGCCCGGGGCCGCCATCGTGGTGGGGAGCGCTCCGCCTGTGGAGAACAGGGCGCCAACTGTCGGCCCCGGGGCCTATCCTTAATGCAGCAGTTCGCGAAGGGGACCATGACCAACACCAACCAGCCCAATCCTCAGGACCGATCCCTCGACGAGGGGGAGATCCAAGCCGTCAT
The DNA here is from genome assembly GCF_039540195.1 of Arthrobacter ginkgonis. Classification (NCBI taxonomy): domain Bacteria; kingdom Bacillati; phylum Actinomycetota; class Actinomycetes; order Micrococcales; family Micrococcaceae; genus Arthrobacter; species Arthrobacter ginkgonis. The sequence continues at coordinate 295,146 of NZ_BAABEO010000023.1, forward strand.
CGACCGGATCCTGGCCAACGACCGGGCGGCCGCCAACAAGGCCGGAGCCGCCCGCCCCATCGAGGCGGGATCCCGCGGGACGCTCGGCGGGGGGCGCGCCCAAGCCATCAGCCAGCTCTCCGAGGAGCACTCCGCCTACGACGGCGAGCAGCAGGACCTTGCCGAACGCCGCGCCCTGCGCCGCGTGGCCGGCCTGTCCACCGAACTCGAGGACGTCACCGAGGTCGAATACCGCCAGCTGCGCCTGGAGCGCGTGGTGCTGGCGGGCGTCTGGACCGAGGGCACCGTGGAGGAGGCGGAGAATTCGCTGCGCGAACTCGCCGCGCTCGCCGAAACCGCCGGCTCCGAGGTGCTCGACGGCGTCCTGCAGCGCCGCCTGAAGCCGGACCCGGGCACGTTCCTGGGTTCGGGCAAGGCCCAGGAACTCAAGGACATCGTCGCAGCGACCGGTGCCGACACGGTGGTCGTGGACTCCGAGCTCTCGCCGTCCCAGCGCCGCGGCCTTGAGGACATCGTCAAGGTCAAGGTCATCGACCGCACCGCCCTGATCCTGGACATCTTCGCCCAGCACGCCAAGAGCCGAGAAGGCAAGGCCCAGGTGGAGCTCGCGCAGCTCGAATACCTGCTGCCGCGCCTGCGCGGCTGGGGCGAATCCATGTCCCGCCAGGCCGGTGGCCGGGTCGGCGCCGCCGGCGGCGGCATCGGCTCCCGCGGCCCCGGCGAGACGAAGATCGAGCTGGATCGCCGGCGCATCCGCAACCGCATGGCGAAGCTGCGCCGCGAGATCGCCGCGATGAAGCCCGCCCGCGAAACCAAGCGCGCCAACCGCAAGCGCAACGCGGTGCCGTCCGTGGCGATCGCCGGCTACACCAACGCCGGCAAGTCGTCGCTGCTGAACCGCTTCACCGACGCCGGCGTCCTGGTGGAGAACGCCCTGTTCGCCACCCTGGACCCGACGGTGCGCAAGACCGAGACCGCCGACGGCGTCGGATACACGCTCGCGGACACCGTGGGGTTCGTGCGTTCGCTGCCCACGCAGCTGGTGGAAGCGTTCCGTTCGACGCTGGAGGAGGTGGCCGACGCCGACCTGATCCTGCACGTCGTCGACGTCTCCCATCCGGACCCGGAGGGGCAGATCCACGCCGTCCGCGAGGTTTTCCGCGAGGTGGACGCGCAGAACGTGCCGGAGATCATCGTGCTGAACAAGGCCGATGCCGCCGACCCGTTCGTCATCGAACGCATCCGCCAGCGCGAGCCCAACCATGCGGTGGTCTCCGCGCGCACCGGCGCCGGCATCCCCGAACTGCTGGAAAAGATCAGCGCGGCGATCCCGCGGCCGGAGGTGCGCCTGGAAGTGCTCATTCCGTACAACCGCGGCGACCTGGTCAGCCGGCTGCACAACGAGGACGCCGAGATCCTCGAGACCGAGCACGTCGCCGAGGGCACCCGGCTGGTGGTCAAGGTCCGTGAGGGCCTGGCCTCCGACCTGGCACCGTTCAACCTCCATGGCTGAGGTCGCCGAGGTCATCGCCCTGCTCGATGCGGCCGTGGAGCGGATGGGCGGGCAGGCCCGCGAGGGCCAGCACCAGATGGCCCGCGAGGTCGTTGGGGCGCTCGAATCCGGACGCCACCTTCTGGTGCAGGCCGGCACGGGCACCGGCAAGTCGCTGGCCTACCTGGTGCCGGCGATCGCGCACGCCCTGGACGCGGAGAAGCCGGTGGTGGTGTCCACCGCCACGCTGGCGCTGCAGGCGCAGATCGTCGGCCGCGACGTGCCGCGGCTGCTCGCCAACCTGCGCCCCGACCTGCCCCGCGACATCGAGGTGGCCCTGGTCAAGGGGCGCTCCAACTACGTCTGCCGGTACAAGCTCGGCGGCGGCTACCCGGACGACGACGAGGGCACCCTGTTCTCGCTCGCCGAGGACGCCGGCGCGCGCCCCGCGGCCCCCGGGCCGACCAGCGCCCTCGGCCAGGAGGTCGTGCGGCTGCGCGAATGGGCGGAGGAGACGGAAACCGGGGACCGCGACGAACTGGTGCCCGGCGTCAGCGACCGGGCCTGGCAGCAGGTCTCGGTCTCGGCCATGGAGTGCCTGGGCGCCCAGCGCTGCCCGATGGCGGCCGAGTGCTTCAGCGAGCAGGCCCGCGCCCACGCCGCCGACTCTGACGTGATCATCACCAACCACGCCATGCTCGCCGTCGCGGCGTTCGAGGGCCTGGCCGTGCTGCCGGAGTTCGACACCGTCATCATCGACGAGGCCCACGAGCTGCAGGACCGGGTGACCGGCTCGGTCACCCGGCCGCTGTCGGTGTCGTTGGTGCAGACGGCGGCCACCGCGGCGCGCAAGCACTGCCGGGTCAGCGTCGACGCGCTCACCCAGGGCGCCAAGGCCCTGCAGAAGGCCGTGGAGGGGATTCCCGCCGGGCTGATGCCGAACGGGCTCAACGAGGAGCAGGCAACCGCCGTCGAACTGGTCCGCGACGCCGCCCGCGTGGCGCTGTCCGACTCGAAGCCCGAACCGAACTCGCCCGCCGACGCCGGACGCCAGATGGCCCGCTCCCAGCTGAGCTACCTCGTCGACCAGGCCGAGCGCCTGCTCGCGTCCGAGGAGGCGCGCGAGGTCGTCTGGGCGTCCCGGCAGGGCGGCTTCACCCCCGGCGAGGGGTACGTCCAGCCCGACGATTCCTCCCCGGCCACCCTGAACATCGCACCGCTGTCCGTGGCGGGCCGGCTGCGCGAAGGCCTCTTCGACAACCGCACGGTGGTGCTGACCTCCGCCACGCTGGCGATCGGCGCTGCGTTCGAGCCGGTCGCCGGGGCCCTTGGCCTGGTGGGGGAGGGGGCGCCGTCATGGACCGGCGTCGACGTGGGCAGCCCGTTCGACTACCCGCGCCAGGGCATGCTCTACGTGGCCAGGCACCTTCCCAAACCCGGGCGCAACGTCTCGGAGGAGAGCCTGCAGGAGATCGAGGACCTGATCCGCGCCTCGGGCGGCGGCGCTCTTGCGCTCTTCTCCTCCCGGCGGGCGGCCGAGGACGCGGCGACGGCGCTGCGCGTGCGGCTGGACCAGGACATCCTCGTCCAGGGCGAATCCAGCATGGCTGCCCTGGTGCGCCAGTTCGCCGAGGAGCGGGACACCTGCCTGTTCGGGACGATGACGCTCTGGCAGGGCGTCGACGTGCCAGGGCCTTCCTGCCGGCTGGTGATCATCGACCGCATCCCGTTCCCGCGCCCTGACGATCCGCTCGCCACGGCCCGCAGCCGGGACATCGCGCGCAACGGCGGCAACGGGTTCATGTCCGTTTCGGCCAGCCATGCCGCCGTCCGGCTGGCGCAGGGGGCCGGGCGCCTCATCCGTGCCACGGGGGACCGCGGCGTGGTGGCGGTGCTGGACTCCCGCCTGGCGACCGAACGCTACGGCGGGTTCCTGCGCGCGTCGCTGCCGCCGATGTGGCCCACGACCGACAAGCGGACAGTCATCGGTGCGCTCGAACGGCTCGCCTCGCTGCAGAAGGCGTAGCGGCGTCCGCCGGGCCCCGGAGGGGCCGGGCGGGCGTCAGCCGGCGGAGAGCCCGGTGACGGAGCCGCGTACTTGGACCTTGCCGGGGATCAGCGCGGGCGGCCCGGTCTCCTCGCCCGCGAGCTGGGCCAGCAGCAGCCGGGCCGCCTGGCGCCCCATCTCCGTCAGGTTGGGGGCGAAGGTCGTGATGCCGGGGCGCCAGATGGAGAACCAGTCGGGATCGCCGTAGCCCGCCAGGGACAGGCTTTCGGGGACGTGGATTCCGCGGTCTCCGCATTCGCGGAGCGCACCCATGACCAAGCGGCTGCTGAGCGCGATGAGGCAGGACGGCAGGTCCGGGAAGAGCTGTGCCACGGCCTGGGCGCCTCCGTCCACGGTCAACGGAGCGTGCCGGACGCGCAGTCTCGCCCCGTCGAGTGGCCGTTCGGACTGGGGGATTCCGGCCCGTTCGGCGGCCCGCAGGGCGCCGAGGAGGCGGTTGCGGCTGGTGCTGAACCCGGTTGGACCAACGATGACCGCAATGTCCCTGTGGCCTGCGTGGACGATCGCCGTGGTGAGCTCGTCCACGCCGGCCAGGTCGTCGCTGGCCGCCGCGGCCTGACGGGAAGCGGATTGGCGGTTGAGCTGCACGATGGGCACGGTGGTCGGAAGGACCAGGTCCGCATCGACCGGCACGTGGACGATCCCCTCCACGCGCTGGTCGATCATGGTTTGCAGGGCAATTCGTTCGGTGGAGGGGTCGTTGCCGGTGCTGGCAATCACCAATTGATAGCCAGCGTCGCTGAGCTCCTGCTGGAGCACAGCGACGCTGGCGGTGTAGAACTCGTTGGCAAGGTCGGGAAGGAGCAGCCCGATGGTCCGGGTGCGGCGCTCACGGAGCGCCCGGGCCGCGACGTCCGGGCTGTAGCCGAGCTGCTTGGCCACGGCGATGACGCGCTCCTTGGTTTCCCGGTCGACGCTGCCGTTGCCCGAGAGGGCCCGTGAGGCCGTGCCGGCTCCGACACCGGCTGTGCGTGCAACGTCGATGAGTTTGACCATGACTCAAATCTATCGTTCGCGGACCTTACAGGCTGAGCCCGATCAGGGAGCCGATTCCCACCGTGGCCAGAAGGACCAGGGGAACGGTAGCGAGGTCGGCGACGATTCCGGTGCGGATCATCCGGATCATGGGAACGTAGCCGGAACCGTAGACGATCGCGTTCGGCGGGGTGGACACGGGAAGCATGGCGCCTGCGTTTCCACCGAAGATCGCCGCCATTGCCGGGATGATCGGATCGACGCCGATCGCCATGGCAATCGGGATGATGATCGGGACCACGATGCCCACGCTGGCGGTGTTGCTCGTGGTCTCGGAGATCACCATGCCCAGCAGCACTGCCACCAGGCACAGGGCCAGGGTGCTGTTGACACCGGTGGCCTCGGCCACTGCGTTGCCGAAGGTTTCGGCGAGACCGGTTTGGCTCATCAGCCGGCCCACGGTCAGCCCCACGCCAACCAACAGGACGGTTCCCCAGTCGATCCGGCTGGCATCGCTCCACTTCAGCGACGGCGTGTTCTTTCCCGCCGGGAGGAGGAAAAGCAGGCAGGCGGTCACCACGACCACCGAACCCTCGTTCAGCCGGCCGGAGATGGCGACAAGCACCGGATTCGTGAGGCCGAAGGTGGTGGTCACCGCGGGCAGGATCCAGAGTGCCACGGTGATCGCGAACACCGCGAGCACGTTCCATTCGCCGCGGGACATGGGGCCAAGCTCCGCATACATCGCACGGAACCGCTCCTGGCCGTTGGGGATGTGCCGGGTCTCCGGCTTGTTCAGCAGCACGATGGCGGTCCACATCACGGCTCCGAGCGCGACGACGTAGGGGCCCGACATGGACAGCCAGTCGAAGAGTTCCACCCGGTATCCGGTCATCTCCTCGATGGCCCCGCGGCCAATGACATTGGCGATGCCGGTGATGGGGGTGAGGACCGATCCCACGCCGGCGCCATAGGCAATGGCCAGCATCAGCATGCAGGAGAAACGCGTGCGGTGGTTCGTTGGACCGGAGTCCGGTTCCTGCAGCAGGTCGCCGACAGTGCGGGCCACACCCATGCCGATGGGAAGGAGCATGGCCGCAGTCGCGGAGGCGGAAACCAGCATGGAGAGCAAGGTGGCAACGATGCCGAACGCCCCGGCGGTCAGGTACGTGCTGTTGCCCACGCGCGGCAGGGACAGCACGCGCAGGGCGAAGCGGCGATCCAGCCCGTGCACCGCCATCGCCCGGGCCAGGATGAACGCCCCGATGACCAGGAAGACCGTGGGGGAGCCGAACGCACCGTAGACCTCGGCGGGGGTGCCGACTCCGAGCAGGACCAGCAGGGCGATGCCGATCAGCGCGGTGACCGGGATGGGGATGGTCTCGGTGATCCAGAACAGGACGACGAACGTCAGCACGGCGAGCATCGAGCGCTGGTTGTCGGGAAGGCCGGAGGGCCAGAAGAGCGCAAGCGCCATCAGCGGAAGCGCCGCGAAGAGGCCGACTCGGCTGCGGATCACATCGAATTTGCTTTCCGTCTCGGACTGCACCGCCGGGGCGGATGCCGGGGTCGACATCAGGGTGCTCATCAGGAACCCGCCGGGATGAGCGGCTGGACGAGGTCCACCACGGGCCGTTCACCCCAGGCCGCCGGCAGGGCCGGTGCCTGACGCCACTGCCGGATGGAAGTCTCGCACATGGTGCGTGCTTCGCCCAGGTAATTGGCCGGGCCGACCAAGGTCTCCGGCAGCAGGTGAGCGGTGCCGTGTTCCTGGGCCACCGCGCGCAGGGCATCGGCCAGCACGGTGCCCTCGGTGCGGGCCCGGGTTGCCGCTTCGTACACCAGGTCGTGGGCATGTTCGCGGCCCATCGCGTCGGCCAGCTGGATCATCTGGGCTTCGGCCATGACCAGGCCGCCGTCGAGCTGCAGGTTCGCCAGCATCCTGTCGCTGTCGACCCGCATGCCCTCGGCGATGACTAGGGCCTCGGAGAGGGCCGAGCCGGCCAGCACCGCAAGCTGGGGGATGATGTGCCACTCGATCTGCCATTCGCCGGCCGCCCGTTCGTGGCCGGCCTCCTGGATCCGGGCCAGCGCCGAGGCCAGGGCGCCCGCCGTGCCGGAGAGGCCGATGATGACCTCCGAGGAGATCGGGTTGACCTTTTGCGGCATGGTCGACGAGGCGCCGCGGTGGCTGGAATAGGGTTCGAAGACCTCGCCGATCTCGGTGCGGGACAGGTCCACGATGTTGCGGGCCAGCTTGGCGCAGGTGGCGGCGATGGTGGCGCACAGCCAGCCGAACTCGGCCAGCCCGTCGCGGTCGACGTGCCAGGAGATGCCGGTGTCTTCGAGCCCGAGCAGTTCGGCCACGCGGGTGCGCACCTGGGCCGACCGGGGGCCATAGGCGGCGGAGGTGCCGCCAGCGCCGAACATCGAGATGACGCCGATGCGCGGGGCCGCCTGGGCGAGGCGTTCGCGCTGGCGGGTCACCTGGCCCAGCAGCGTCGCCAGGATGGCGCCGAACGTGGTGGGCACCGCCTGCTGCGCATGGGTGCGCCCGGGCATCACGGTGCCTTCGTGCTCCGTGACTCGTTCGGCCAAGGCATCGCCGAAGCGGGCCAGGCGCCGGTCCAGGCTCGCCAGCGAGCGGACCAGTTGCAGGGCCAGGGCGGAGTCCATGATGTCCTGCGTCGTGGCCCCGTAATGCACCCGGCCGTTCGGGCCTTCCGGAAGGGTGGCGGAAATTTCGCGCACGATCCCGAGGATCGGGTAGCCGACATTGCGCGTGGATTCCCAGAGCCGCTGCTCGGAGACGTTGCCGCGGTGGGCCGCCCCAACGATCGCGGCGGCGTCCTCGGAGCCGATGACTCCCAGTTCGCCCTGGGCCTGGGCCAGGGCCCGCTCGACGGCCAGCCAGCTTTCGATGGCGGCTTCGTCGGAGAAGATGTCCAGCTGTTCCTGGTCTCCCGCCAGATGGGTCAGGAGGGAAAAAGGGGATCGGTTCGTCATTGTGGATACTCCGCTGGCTTGTGGCGTGGAATCGATTCCAATACGGAATCAAAAAAAATCCCTTGAGGGTTGGAATCGATTCCAACCGGGGTTGATGTAATGGTAGTCACATTCTGGGTCCGGGGTCAAGAATCATCCCTCTCCGCATGCCGCTGGCCCCTTGGCGGGGCTGCCGGGGGCATCGACCGCCCGGGGGACGCAAAGCGGCTGCTCCCTTTGGCGGCCGCAACCGGGAAAGCGGAAGGCCTCCGCGCCACCCCAGGCTGGAGGGGGTGGCGCGGAGGCCTTCCGCTTTGGTTGTGGAACCCGGGACGGGCCGGGGCGTCCTAGAGCGAACGCATCACCGAGACAACCTTGCCCATGATGGTGGCGTGGTCGCCCAGGATGGGTTCGTAGCGGCTGTTCTGCGGCAGCAGCCAGGTGTGGCCGTCGCGCTGGCGGAAGGTCTTGACCGTGGCCTCGTCGTCGAGCAGCGCGGCGACGATGTCCCCGTTCTGGGCGTTCTGCTGGCGGCGTACCACGACCCAGTCGCCCTCGCAGATAGCGGCGTCGACCATCGAATCGCCGGCGACCTTGAGCATGAACAGCTCGCCGTGGCCCACGAGCTGGCGCGGCAGCGCCATGACGTCCTCGACGGTCTGCTCGGCCAGGATCGGGCCACCTGCCGCAATGCGGCCCACGAGCGGAACCAGGGCCGTGTCGGCGGAGGTGGACAGCTCCGCCACCACGGACAGCTCGGGGACTTGGCGGGCGGCCTCGACGGCGGGGGCGTCGTTGAGGGTCAGCGGCTTGAGGATCTCCATGGCGCGCGGCCGGCGCGGGTCGCGGCGGATGTAGCCGAGCCGCTCCAGCTGGGACAGCTGGTGGGTCACGCTGGACAGGCTGGCCAGCCCGACCGTGTCGCCGATCTCGCGCATCGAGGGCGGGTACCCGTGGCTTGCCACGGCCCGCTGGATGGTCTCAAGGATCTTCTTCTGACGGATGGTCAGGCTCTTCGGCGTCTTCTTCGGTGCCGGGGTGTCCGTGGTGCTCATGGTCTGCTCCGTCCTGGTCGTCGCAGGCGCCCCGATCGCCCCAAACCGTCGGAGGCGGCTGGTGGGCTATGTCCCGCGGGCCCGCTACCTCCAAAGGTACTGGATAACCGCGCCGTGTTCAAAGGTTTGTTCGAAGAGTCTCGACATCCATCGTTGTTGGATGCTAAGAATGGACCCGAAACGTTCGAACATTGTTTCGGAACACACTTTCGAAAACGACTCCGCCCGGTGGCCGCCCTTCCAGGCTGCGGGCAGGACTATGGAGAAAGGCAAGATGTTGGCACACGTCGCACTCGCAGCCCCCGTCCAGCTCTCCGCCCGCTCGGGCCGTACCCGCACCACACCCACCGCTTTTCCGCGCCCCGTCACCGCACGGCCCTCCGGCCGGCAGGCCGCCAGCGCGCGTACGCTCCGCCCGCAGAGCGCCTCCCGAGGCCACCTGTGCCTCGTCCCGGACCTGGAGCCGGTCCGCCACACCCAAGTCCCCACACCGAAGCTTCGGCTGACCCGGCGCGGCCGCTTCGTCCTGATCGGAATGCCGACGATGCTGGCCGCAGCGGCCCTGCTGGTGCTGGCCGGCCTCTTCACCGCCCCGGTAATGGCCACCGGCACCGCTACGGACGACGCCGTGCGGGGGCAGACGGTCACCGTCCTGGATGGCGAGACGCTGTGGGGCCTCGCCGCCGAGCTTGCACCCGAACGCGACCCGCGTGAAGTGGTCGCCGAGATGATCGAGGTCAACAACCTCGCCACCTCCAACCTCGAGCCCGGCCAGCGGATCTTCATCCCGGCGGGCAACTGAGCTCAGGCCTCCAAGGCAGGCCAGCCGGGCCGGGCCGCCGGACCGGGCCGGCGCGGGGATGGGCCGGCACTGGGACCCCGAGCCGGGAATGTTACCCGCCGGTCCGGGCCGATTCAGGGGCAGCCCCGGCGCCCAACTAGACTTGTACGGTGAGTGATCTGCTAGAGCGACTGTCCCGGCTGCCCCTGCGCGACAACCTGCGTGGCCTTGAACCCTACGGTGCCCCGCAGCTGGACGTGCCCATCCTGCTCAACGTCAACGAGAACACCCACCCGCTTCCGGCAGAGGTGCACCAGGCCATCGTCGCCGAGGTGTCCGCGGTGGCCGCGGGCCTCAACCGCTACCCGGACCGCGAGTTCACCGAACTGCGCGAACGCCTCGCCGGCTACCTCGGCCACGGCCTCGAGCCCGAGAACATCTGGGCCGGCAACGGCTCCAACGAGGTGCTGCAGCAGATCCTCCAGGCCTTCGGCGGCCCCGGGCGCACCGTTTTGAGCTTCCCTCCCACCTATTCGATGTACCCGCTGCTGGCCAGCGGCACCGACACCGAATACATCGCCGGAGTCCGCTCCGGCGACTTCGGGCTGACCGCCGAGGACGCGGCCCGCCAGGTCCGCGAGCAGGCCCCGAACCTGGTCCTTCTCTGCTCCCCGAACAACCCGACCGGCACCGCGCTGGGTTTGGACGTCGTCGAGGCCGTCTACGCGGCCGGCGAAGCCAGCAACACCGTCGTGATCGTTGACGAGGCCTACGCGGAGTTCGCCCACACCGGCACCGCGTCGGCGCTGTCCCTGCTGCCCGGCCGCGAGCGCCTGATCGTCTCGCGCACCATGAGCAAGGCCTTCGCCCTCGCCGGCGCCCGCCTCGGCTACCTCGCCGCCGCCCCCGAGGTCTGCGACGCGATGCGCCTGGTCCGCCTGCCCTACCACCTCTCCGCGGTGACCCAGGCCACCGCCAACGCCGCGCTCAAGCACATCGGCGCGCTGCTGGCCAACGTCGAGGACATCAAGGGCCAGCGCGACCGCATCGTCGACGAGCTCACCCGCATGGGCCTGAAGCCCGCCGCCAGCGATTCGAACTTCGTCTTTTTCGGCGGGCTCGAGGACCCCAAGCGCATCTGGCAGGGCCTGCTGGACGCCGGCGTCCTGGTGCGCGACGTCGGCATCCCGGGCCACCTGCGCGTGACCGCCGGCACCGAGGTCGAAACCACGGCCTTCCTGGTCCGCCTCGAGGAACTGCTCGCCGACGGCGCCACTGCCGCTCGCGGCTAAACTTGATCCGTGGGGTTGACACCCCGACCCCAACCCCATGAGGCCAGAAGGAACACGTATGTCTGCCGAACTGCTCACCGGCCGCCGCGCCCGCATGGAGCGCATCACCAGCGAATCTTCCGTCGTCGTCGAAATGGACCTCGACGGCACCGGAAAGTCGGACATCTCCACGAGCGTGCCCTTCTACGACCACATGCTCACCGCGCTGTCCAAGCACTCGCTGGTCGACCTGACCGTCAAGGCCACCGGCGACACCCACATCGACGTCCACCACACGGTGGAGGACGTGGCCATCACCATCGGCGAGGTCCTGCGCACCGCCCTGGGCAACAAGGCGGGCATCCGCCGCTTCGGCGAGGCCACCGTGCCGCTGGACGAGGCCCTGGCCCACGCCGTCGTCGACGTCTCCGGCCGCCCGTACCTGGTCCACGGCGGCGAGCCCGCCGGGCAGGAGTACCACCTGATCGGGGGGCACTTCACCGGTTCGCTCACCCGCCACATCTTCGAGTCACTCACCCTGCACGCCGGCATCTGCCTGCACATGCGCGTGCTGGGCGGGCGCGATCCGCACCACATCGTCGAAGCCCAGTTCAAGGCCTTGGCCCGCGCCCTGCGCGCCGCCGTCGAGCCCGATCCGCGCATCGGCGACGCCATTCCGTCCACGAAGGGGGCGCTCTAGATGGCAACACCCAAGAAGGTCACGGTCCTGGACTACGGCTCCGGGAACATCCGTTCCGCCGTTCGGGCCCTGGAGCACGTCGGCGCCGACGTCACGCTCAGCCGCCGCGCCGAGGACGTGCTCGACGCCGAGGGCCTCCTGGTTCCCGGCGTCGGTGCGTTCGCCGCCGTCATGAAGGCGCTCAAGGACGTCGGCGCCCTCCAGTGGATCGGCCGCCGCGTCGCCGGCAACCGCCCCGTCCTGGGCATCTGCGTCGGCCACCAGGTCATGTTCGAGGAAGGCGTCGAGCATGGCATCCGCACCCCCGGCCTGGGGGAGTGGCCCGGCTCCGTGGAGCTGCTGCCGGCGCCGATCGTCCCGCACATGGGCTGGAACACCGTCGAACCGCCGGAGAACACCCGCCTCTTCAAGGGCATCGAGAACGAACGCTTCTACTTCGTGCACTCCTACGCCGTGCAGTCGTGGCAGTTCGACGTCACCCAGCCGCGCATGCAGCCGCCCGCCGTCACCTGGGCCGAACACGGCGCGCGGTTCGTTGCCGGCGTGGAGAACGGCCCGCTCTCGGCGGTCCAGTTCCACCCGGAGAAGTCCGGCGACGCCGGCGCCCAACTGCTGAAGAACTGGCTGGGGACGCTCTAGAGATGTGGAGCATCCTCCTGATGGGCCTCGCCGGCGTCCTCGCCGGCGGGGCGCTCTCCCTCCGCCAGCAGAAGGCCCACAGGAGCTGGATCGTGACGTGCTGGATCCTGGCGGGCATGTCCCTGCTGGCCGCCTACGTCGTCACCCTCTGACCCCGTGACACCCACGGCCCGCGCCGCCCGGTGCGCGCCGACCACCGCCCGCACCGACAGGAAAGCCCCGCGATGAGCAACAACGACACCGCCCCCATCCTCGAACTCCTTCCCGCCGTCGACGTCGCCGACGGCCAGGCCGTGCGCCTGGTCCAGGGCGAAGCCGGCAGCGAGACCGGCTACGGCGACCCGCTTGAGGCCGCCCTGGCCTGGCAGAACGACGGCGCCGAATGGGTGCACCTGGTGGACCTGGACGCCGCCTTCGGGCGCGGCAACAACACCGAGGTCCTGCGCCGGGTTGCCGACGAGCTGAAGATCAAGGTCGAACTCTCCGGCGGCATCCGCGACGACGAGTCCCTGGACCGCGCGCTGGACTTCGGCGCCGCCCGCGTCAACCTCGGCACCGCCGCGCTGGAGAACCCGGAGTGGACCGCCCGCGCGATCAAGCGCTACGGCGACGCGATCGCCGTCGGCCTGGACGTGCGCGGCACCACCCTGGCCGCCCGCGGCTGGACCAAGGAGGGCGGCGATCTCTGGGAGGTCCTGACCCGCCTCGAGGATGCCGGCTGCGCCCGCTACGTCGTCACCGACGTCACCAAGGACGGCACCCTGCGCGGCCCGAACGTCGAGCTGCTCAAGCAGATGTGCGAACGCACCGACAAGCCGGTCGTCGCCTCCGGCGGCATCTCCAGCCTCGATGACCTGCGCGTGCTGCGCGAACTCGTCCCGGCCGGTGTCGAGGGCGCCATCGTCGGCAAGGCGCTGTACGCCGGCAAGTTCACCCTGCCGCAGGCTCTGGACGTGGCCGGCCGCCGCTAAGGCGCGGGGCAGCCAAGCCCCCACAGCCCGACGCCGGAGGGCGGCTTCCGCACGGAAGCCGCCCTCCGGCGTCGTCTCCTCCCGGGCCCCTCGCCTGGTAGCGCCTTCCGGGCTCCCGCACCTCGCTGGCGCTCGGCACGGGCCCCTCGCCCGGTAGCGCCTTCCGGGCTCCCGCACCTCGCTGGCGCTCGGCACGGGCCCCTCGCCCGGTAGCGCCTTCCGGGCTCCCGCACCTCGCTGGCGCTCGGCACGGGCCCCTCGCCCGGTAGCGCCTCCCGGGCTCCCGCACCTCGCTGGCGCTCGGCACGGGCCCCTCGCCCGGTAGGCTGGGTCCATGGCCCCGCACGACCACGCCGACCACGCACATGCCCCCCACGATTCCAGCGCCGCGCGCCACCTGCCCGGCCACATCGCCGCCGCGCTGGCGCGCGCCGGCAGCGGCACCGACTCCGCCGGCCAGCCCTGGGAAGGCCGCGACCTGGGCGGCGAGGGCAACCCGCTGCACAACTTCGACGACGACAACGGCCTGGCCGACCCCGGCTACGAGGCGGCCATCGCCGACCTCGCCGCCGGCACCGGCTCCGAGGAGGCCGTGCACCGGGCGCTGGGCACTGCGCGCGTGTTCATCCCGGTCGTTGCCTCGCTCGCGGAGGACCAGATCGGCGAGCACGGCTTCGTGGAGGACAAGGAAGCGGACATGGCCTTGGTCACCATCACCGCCCCGGACGGACGCACCGCCCTGCCGGCCTTCACCTCCGTCGCGCGGTTGCAGGCCTGGCACCCCGAGGCGCGCCCGGTCGCCGTGTATGCGGCCCGCGCAGCCCTCTCGGCGGTCTCGGATGGCGCCCAGCTGATGGTGGTGGATCCCGGTGCCGAGGTCACCTTCGTGCTGCGCCGTCCCGCGGTCTGGGCGCTGGCCCAGCAACGCGAATGGATTCCCAGCTACAAGGACGAATCCCACCTGCCGCTGCTGCGCTCGCTCGCCGCGGGCGAACCCGCCGTCGTGGGCATCACGGCGGCCCCGGGCCGCGGCGTGGCCAGCCGGGCGGCCGACGGGCGCGTGCTGCCCGGGGGAGGCCCCGGGCCCGAACTGCGCCTGGAGGTCACCTTCCGCCCCGGTACCGCGGCCGCCGACGCCCAGGCCTGCGCGGCCCGGATCCAGGCCGCGCTGGGCGCGGACCGGGCCTTCGCCGAGGCAGTCGACTCGATCGAACTGGCCCTGGCCTCCGCACCGGCCTAGGGTCTCCGCAGCCGCCCAGGGCCTCCGCCCGGCACGGCTCCGGTGCCCCTTCCCGCAACACCCCGCAACACCCGCGCGGTGTCGGCAATCCCGGCCCGCGCGCCTCACATCACTCGCACACCCTTACCGGAGGACCCCGGATGGATTTCGCCCGCTACAAGGCGCTGCTCAGGCGGCGCGACCTCACCCTGCTGCTGCTGGTCGGCATGGTGGCCCGCTTCCCCCACTCGGCGGCCGGCGTGCTGCTGACCCTGCACGTGGTCCTGACCCTGGGCCGCGACTGGACCTCCGCCGGCACCGTGGCCGCGGTGATGACCGTCGGCATCGCGCTGGGCGCGCCCTGGCGCGGCCGCCAGGTCGACGCGCACGGCCTGCGGCGGGCACTGATCCCGTCCGTCATCGCGGAGATCATCGTGTGGAGCACCATCCCGCACCTGCCCTACGAGTGGCTGCTGCCGGTGGTCTTCGTGGGAGGCGTGTTCACGCTGCCGGTCTTCAGCGTGCTGCGCCAGTCCCTGGGCGTGATGACCGACGGCGAGGAACGGCGCTCGGCGTTCGCCCTGGATTCGATCGTCACCGAACTGATCTTCATGACCGGCCCGGCGCTCGCCGCGGTGGTCGCCACCCAGGTTTCGACCGCCGTGGGGCTCACCGCCGTGGGCGTCGCGGCCTCCGGCGCGGGCCTGCTGCTGATGCTGCAGAACCCGCCCACCCGCTCCGACCAGCCCGGCGCCGTCTCCCGGCCCGACGCCGAGGAGAAGCGGCGCGAGGCCCTCCTCCAGGTCGTCTCCGCCGCCCCGGCGCACCTGGCCGAGGTCGAGGGTGAACTGGTCGACGCAGGCGGCTCGGCCGTGCGCCGGCGGATCCGCCAGCGCGGGCGCCGCCTCCGACTCCGTTTCGGCTGGGCCACCGGCGCCGTCGTCGCCGTGTTCGCCACCGCCGCCGGCGCCGGACTGCTGCTGGCCGGCACCGACGTAGGAATCGTTGCGGTGCTGGAGGACGCCGGCAACGTCGGCGAACTGGGCTGGGTGTTCCTCGCCTGGTGCGGCGCCTCGCTGGTGGGTGGCCTGCTGTATGGGGCCTCGCGCCGGAAGCCGTCGCCGGTGTCCCTGCTGCTGGCCATGTCGGTGCTCACCGTGCCGGCGATGTTCGCCACGGACACGCTGACCCTGGCGCTGCTGTGCATCCCTTCGGGGCTGCTCTGCGCCCCCACCCTCGCCGCCGCGTCCGAGCGCGTTACCGAACTGGTCGACGAGCGCCGCCGCGGCGAGGCGATGGGCTGGTACGGGTCGTCCATGACCGCCGGCACCGCGCTGGGGGCTCCGCTGGTGGGAGTGGTGATCGACGCCCGGGGCGCCTCCGCCGGATTCCTGGCGGCGGGCGTGCTCGGCGTCCTGGTCTGCCTCGCAGCGCTCACCGCCCAGACGGTACGACGCCGGCAGCCGGCCCGGCAGGCCGCGCCCGCCGAGTAGCGCGTCCGCGGCGGCGCCAGTGCGCCAGTCCTGCAAATGCCAAGGGGCGGTGCGTGGACCGGGATCCCAAGGGTTCCTGGCCACGCACCGCCCCTTGGCGGTGGAACGTGTGGGGAGTTAGTTGACCGGGCCGGTGAACTTCTCGCCCGGGCCCTTGCCCGGTTCGTCCGGGATCAGGGAGGCTTCGCGGAAGGCCAGCTGCAGGGAACGCAGGCCGTCACGCAGCGGGGCGGCGTGCTGGCTGCCGACCTCCGGGGCCGCCGCGGTGATCAGGCCGGCCAGGGCGGTGATCAGCTTGCGGGCCTCGTCGAGGTCCTTCAGTTCCTCGGCGTCGTCGCCGGCGGCGAGCCCGCACTTGACCGCCGCGGCGCTCATCAGGTGCACCGCCGCCGTCGTGATGATCTCCACCGCGGCAACCTCGGCAATGTCGCGGACCTGGTTCGTCGCGGCGTCGGGGGACTCGGGATTGGTTTCAGGGGTACTCATGCTGCTAAGCTTTTCACAGACCGACTGGATCCGCGTATTCGGTTGCGCCTCCCGGCTCGCCCGGGGGACAGCAAACGCAGCGGGTCCGGTATGCAAGTGGAGGCCTAACTCCCACCCGCTGCAGCCGCTTCAGGCCGCCGGGTCACTTCGGTTGCACGGGACCAGCGTCCCGGGCGCGCGGCATGTCCGCACCGAAAAAACCAGGCCTCCGTTTGCCCCGCAACCGGAGGCCTTCTTATGTTGCGGGGGCTTACGGACCCCGAGTCAACAGGAGCTACACATCAGCGATCCACGCATTAATGATCGAATCCGCGTCCCCGAGGTGCGGCTGGTCGGACCGAACGGCGAGCAGGTCGGCGTCGTCCGCATTGAAGACGCGCTGCGCCTCGCCCTCGAATCCGATCTTGATCTCGTAGAGGTGGCGCCTACGGCCAAGCCTCCGGTTTGCAAGCTGATGGACTTCGGCAAGTACAAGTACGAAGCCGCGGTGAAGGCTCGTGAGGCCCGTAAGAACCAGACCAACACGGTCCTGAAGGAAATCCGTTTCCGCCTCAAGATCGACAAGCACGACTACGAGACGAAGACGGGCCACGCCCTGCGCTTCCTCGGAGCGGGCGACAAGGTCAAGGCCATGATCCAGTTCCGTGGCCGCGAGCAGCAGCGTCCGGAAATGGGCATCCGCCTGCTCAACAAGTTTGCGGAGGACGTGGCTGAGGTCGGCATCGTCGAGTCCGCCCCGCGGATCGATGGCCGCAACATGGTTATGGTCGTCGGACCGCTGAAGAACAAGGCGGAGGCGAAGGCCGAGGCCCGTCGCCAGGCCCAGCGCGAGACCGACCGTGCCAAGGCCGCCGAGGCCAAGCTGCGCGTGGACACTTCGGAGCAGCCGGCCATGACCCAGTCCCTGGGCGACACGCTCGGGGATGACCTGCAGGCCAAGCTGATCCAGGCGCGGGAGGCGGCGGAAGCCGCGGCAGCCGTCCAGACCGAGGCCCCCGAGGTCGAGGTCGTCGAGGAAGCTGCTCCGGCTGCCGAGGCCCCCGAGGCCGAGGCCGAGGTCGAGGCCGAGGTCGAGGTCGCTGAGGAAGCCGCTCCGGTGGCTGAGGAAGCTGCTCCGGAAGTCGAGGCCCCCGTGGCCGAGGCCGTCGAGGAAGCCGCTCCGGTGGTTGAGGCCGCTCCGGTGGTGGAAGCCCCGAAGCCGGTGGCCGAAGCCGCGAAGCCGGTGGCCGCACCGAAGCCGGCGGCCGCGGCTCCGAAGCCGGGCATCCCGAAGCCGGGCATTCCGAAGCCGGCAGCCAAGCCGGCTCCGCGCCCTGCCAAGTAGACGGCCCAGTAGGACCCGCCCCGTAAGGACCTGCCCAAGTAGGACCCGGCGAGGCTTGCCCCGTCATGGGGCACCGAACCGCACACCACGGGCTTCCGGTACCGGAAGCGCGACAAGATCCCCGGCCCGCAAGGGTTTCGGGAGCACGTAAGGAGAACGGCGGACATGCCGAAGTTCAAGACCCACAGTGGCGCCAAGAAGCGCTTCAAGCTGACCGGTAGCGGCAAGCTCAAGCGCCAGCAGGCCAACCGCCGCCACTACCTGGAGCACAAGTCCTCCACGCTGACCCGCCGCCTGGCCGGTGACCGCATCGTTTCGAAGGCGGACACCAAGACCATCAAGCGGATGCTGGGCCTCTAAGCATTCCCCCCGGGGGCTTCCGGTCCCCACCCACCACCAAGTTTTCCCCAGCCCGCAACCGTTTGGACGGATGCCGAGGTATCGGGGGCAGAAAAGAAGGAGTACACACGTGGCACGTGTGAAGCGGGCGGTCAACGCCCACAAGAAGCGTCGAGTTATCCTTGAACGCGCAAAGGGCTACCGTGGACAGCGCTCCCGCCTGTACCGCAAGGCCAAGGAGCAGCTGCTGCACTCGTTCGTGTACAGCTACGGTGACCGCCGCAAGCGCAAGGGCAACTTCCGCCGCCTGTGGATCCAGCGCATCAACGCTGCTTCCCGCGCCAATGGCCTGACCTACAACCGCCTGATCCAGGGCCTGAAGGCTGCCGAGGTCGAGGTCGACCGCCGCATGCTGGCCGAGCTGGCCATCTCCGACAACACCGCCTTCGTCGCCCTGGTGAACGTGGCCAAGGCCGCCCTGCCGGCCGACGTGAACGCCCCGAAGGCCGCCCCGGTTGCCCAGGCTTCCGCCCCCAAGGCTGCTGCCGCTTCCACCGACGAGGTTCCCGGCGCGATCAAGGCCGTCGAGGGCCAGGACGCCCCCGAGGGCTTCGTGATCAAGGGCAACGCCCAGTCCAACAAGTACCACGTGCCGGGCTCCACCTGGTACGAGCAGACCGCTGCCGAGTACTGGTTCGAGTCCGTCGAGGCCGCCAAGGCCGCCGGCTTCGAGCCGGCCGGTGGCGAGGCTCGCCAGCAGGTCAAGGAAGCCTAGTCTTTTCGAAGACCGGCTCGCCATGACTGGCACGCACCCGTGAAAAGGGGGCGGAATCCCACGGGATTCCGCCCCCTTTCCGTTTGGCGTCCCGGCCCTGCCGGGAAACGCCGGTTGCCAGGCACGGAATGCGGGCATCAGAAAGGCCTGCGGTCTTCCCCGGCCGCAGGCCTTCCTTTTCGTCCGCCGGAGCCCATGGTTACTGCCGACAGGAAGTCTCACGGTACGCCCTCGGGGCCCGGCACGGAAGAGCCTCCACCCCCGAATGTTTGCCGGTCTTTTGGCCTGTGTTCAGGCAGGGTCGGACGCCCGCGGGATTCCGCCCCCTTTCGCGTTCGGGGCTAGAGTCGTCCCATGAGTTTTTCCGCGCCCGACGTGATGTCCAACCCCCGAGCCGACCGCGTCCGCGACGTCGCCCGGCTGGCCACGCGCTCGGGGCGGGCCAAGCGCGGGCTGTTCCTGGCCGAGGGACCGCAGGCGGTCCGCGAGGCGCTGGCCCTGCACCGCGAGCGCCTGGCCTCCAGCGGGGCCCCCGTCGTCGAGTCCGTCTATGCGACCGCCGAGTTCCTGGAGCGCAGCCCCGAACTGGCCGAACTGGCCGAGGTTTCCGCCGGCACCCGGCTGCGGCTGGCCACCGACGAGGTCCTGGCCGCGATGGCTGACACCGTTTCCCCGCAGGGCATCATCGCCGTCTGCCACCTGCCCGGGAACACCCTGGAGGAGGTCCTGGCCGGCACGCCCCGGCTGGTTGCCGTGATGTGCCGGGTCCAGGACCCGGGCAACGCCGGCACCATCCTGCGCGCCGCGGATGCCGCCGGCGCCGACGCCGTCATCCTCACCGAGGGCAGCGTCGACATCCACAACCCCAAGGCCGTGCGCTCCACTGTCGGGTCCATCTTCCACCTGCCGATCGTCTCCGGGGTGCCCTTCGCCGACCTTGCCGCGGCGCTGCGCGGCGCGGGCCTGGCCGTGCTCGCTGCCGACGGCTACGGGGACACCGACCTCGACGCCCTGCAGGACGACTCGGCCGCCCGCCGCCTCGCGGGTGCCGCGGGGGAGCCCGACGCCGGCGTCGTGCTCCTGGAGGCGCCCACCGCCTGGCTGTTCGGCAACGAGGCCCAGGGCCTGGACCGGCAGGAGTTGGCCGCCGCGGACCGCCGCGTCGCGGTCCCGCTGTACGGGGTGGCCGAATCGCTGAACGTGGGCACGGCCGCGACCGTCTGCCTCTACGCCTCCGCGCGCGCCCAGCGCCGCGCCTGAACGGGTCCGCAAGGCGGTCCCGGAGGCGCGCTCGGAAGCGGGACGCGCGGCAGTGCGCGACGGCGGCCGGCTGGGTCCGGCGCGCGGACCGGGTATAGCGTGGAGCGAGGAAAACCACGTGCCCGCACCGGGCACCCGGACCGTAGGGGAAACACACATGGCAGCCTCCGGAGGCACCAAGGCAGTCGTCGCGGCACTGGCGGCGAACCTGACCATTGCGGTCTTCAAGTTCATCGCGTGGCTGGTCACGCTGTCCTCCTCGATGCTGGCCGAGGCGATCCACTCCGTGGCCGACTCGGGCAACCAGGTCCTGCTGCTGATCGGCGGAAAGCGCGCCCAACGGCAGGCCAGCCCCCAGCACCCCTTCGGCTACGGGCGCGAGCGCTACATTTACTCATTCATCGTCTCGATCGTCCTCTTCAGCGTCGGCGGCCTGTTCGCGCTGTACGAGGCGTACCAGAAGTTCCTGCACCCGCATGGCATCGAGGGCCGCTGGTGGTGGGTGCCGCTGGCCGTGCTGGTGGGTGCCATCATCGCCGAGGGCCTGTCCTTCCGCACCGCCATCAAGGAATCCAACCTCATCCGCGGGAAGCAGTCCTGGGTCGCCTTCGTCCGGCGCGCGAAGGCCCCGGAGCTGCCGGTGATCCTGCTGGAGGACCTGGGCGCGCTGCTGGGCCTGGTCTTCGCGCTCTTCGGCGTCTCGCTGACCCTGATCACCGGCAACGGCGTCTTTGACGCGCTCGGCACCGCCATGATCGGCCTGCTGCTGGTGGCCATCGCGGTGGTCCTGGCCGCCGAAACCAAGTCGCTGCTGCTCGGCGAGTCCGCCACCAGGGAGCACGTGAGGCTGATCGAGGACGCCCTGACCGCCGGCGGAGCGCGCATCATCCACCTCAAGACGCTGCACCTGGGCCCGGACGAGCTGCTCGTCGCGGCCAAGATGTCCGTGGAACCCGGAATGAGCAGCGAACGGATCGCCGAGGAGATCGACGCCACCGAGGTGCGCGTGCGCCAGGCCGTCCCGATCGCCAACGTCATCTACATCGAACCCGACATCTACCGAGAGCCCTACACCACGACGGCGCCGGAGGGCGCCCCCGCCGGGAGCGGCGCGTGAGCGCGCTGAAACAGATCGTCGGCGCGGCGATCGTGGACTCGCTGCCGAACCCGACCCGGCTCCTGGCGGCGCGCCGCACCCGGCCGGAGCAGTATGCCGGGATGTGGGAGTTTCCGGGAGGCAAGGTGGAGCCGGGGGAGTCCTGCGAGGAGGCCCTGCTGCGCGAGCTCGACGAGGAACTCGGAGTGGACGCCCGCCTCGGCGCAGAGGTCCCCGGCCCGCTGGAACAGGGCTGGGCACTGAACGGAACCGCCGCGATGCGCGTCTGGCTGGCCGAGGTGGTTTCCGGCGACCCGGCGCCGCTGCAGGACCACGACGAGCTGCGCTGGGTGGAGCTGGACGCCGTGGCCTTGGAGGCCCTGGCATGGATCCCGGCAGACCGTCCCATCGTGGATGCCCTGCTGGAGGCGGTGGCCGCCACCGCGCGGTAGGGGCCGGCGGACCGGGCAGGGAAGGAACCGGACGGTAAAAGGATCGGACGGGGAACGAACCGGGCAGGGAAAAACCGGGCCAGGAAAAACCTGACTGGGAAGTGCGGGGGCGGGGTGCCTACGGACCAAAAGGTCCACCGGTCCCCGCCCCCGGCCGCCCCGGTTGGCACTCCAAGCTCTTTCACCTGCTGGCGCCGACCGGGATGGCTGAGCTTCCCTTCTCACACCCCGATTAGAACACATCTTCGAATGTCCGTCCAAGGGAAGAGCGGGTAGGGCCCGCGGGCTGGCCCGGCCCCTTCCCGCCGGACCGGAGCTTCCGGAAACTTCCCGCCCGCACGCCGCCGGGCCATTTCCGCAGGGGCGGGCCGGAGCGGCTAGCGGAGGGAACGGCGGCGCCTCCGCAGCGCCGCCGCCAAGGGCCGCGGCGGGCGCTCGGCGTATCCGCCGGCCCGCAGGCCGGCCGCACGCTCGAACACGTTGCGGGAGGCGGGATCGCCGGTGCGCAGCCAGGACCACGCGGCCGCGGCGAAGTACAGCGGCAGGAACGGCAGGCCCAGGCAGAGCGCGTACTGGGTGCAGTGCCTGCCCTCGTGGGCCACCAGGGCGGGGTGGGCGTCAGGGTCGGCGAAGGCCGGGCGGAAGAAGACGACGTTGCCCACGGTGAACGCTCCCGCCGCGGGCAGCGGCGGGCGGTAGCCCAGGGCATAGCGCAGCCCTCCGGCGCCGCGGCGCACCCGGCACCCGGCGGCCCGCGCCAGCGCCAGGCCGGCGGGCGTGCTCAGGTTGGCCCAGTTCGCCGCGGCACGCATCCGTTCCCCCACACCCAAGCCCGAACCCAGGCGCCCGGCCGGCGGCCCAATCATGCGCATAGTGTAGCCACAACAAGTGGTCCGCTGGAGAGCCCGGGCCGGTAACCTCAAAAGTGATGGAAAACACGTCCCGGATGGGGTTCCCATGAAAAAGATTTTCACCGCCATACCCTTGCTGGTCGCACTCCTGCTGACGCTGACCGGCTGCGTGAAGCTCAACATCGACCTGGTGGTGCACTCGGCCGAGTCCGCCGATTCCTCGATGGTCATCGCCATCAGCAAGGAAGCGCTGGGCAACCGGAGCGTCGAGGAGATGTTCGCTGTGGTCGGCAACGGTTCCGACCCGTTCGCCGGCATGCCGGAGGCGGCCGTCCGCACGGACTACGAGGACGCCAACTATGCCGGCTACCGATTCACCATGACGGACCAGGTGCCCAACGCGGAGTTCTCCCGAGCGACCGGCGGCTGGGCCCTGGACCACCTCGACGGCAAGTACTACTTCACCGCCGACGGCGCCGCCCTGGGCATGCAGGACCAGCAGGCCCGCTCCCTGTACACCGAGGCCCTGATGAGCGTGACCTTCCCCGGCCCGGTCCTGGAGACCTCCCCGGGCGCGGTGGTTGAAGGCAACAAGGTCACCTTCAACCTGCTGGAGAACCCCGGGGCGCGGATGACGGCGGTCGCCGATGACAACCCCACCGGCATCAGTTGGCAGATGTGGGTGCTGGCCGGGGCAATCATCCTGGCCGGCGGCATCTTCGCGCTGGCGCTGGCGCTGCGACCGCCGAAGCCCGCCGCCGCGAAGGAGCACCAGCCCGCCGGGGTGGGATAGACCCCGGAACAAACGACGGCGGCACGCCACCTGCGCGGGTGGCGTGCCGCCGTCGTTTGTTCCGGGCTCGGGACGGGTCCCTCGCCCGGTAGCGTCCACCGGGCTCCCCGTTCGCGGCCTGCCCCACACGCTTCGCGCGCGGGGACCCCTGGCCGCTCTCTTACCTCGCTGCGCTCGGGACGGGTCCCTCGCCCGGTAGACTTGGCCGCGGAACAAAAGGACTCCCGAACCACAGTGAAAAGGGCCGAAAACACCCATGTCTGAACCCACGTCACCGGTTGACGTCGCCCCCGGCGCGGCGGAACCGGCCGTTCCCCAGCCCACGGACGGTGCCGCGCTCGACGCAGCGGTCGAGCAGGCCCTGCAGGCCTTCGCCGCCGCCGCCGACCTGGACCAGCTCAAGGCGGCCCGCCTGGCGCACACCGGGGAGAAGTCCCCGCTGAGCCTGGCCAACCGCGAGATCGGCCGGCTGGACAAGTCGGAGAAGGCCACCGCCGGCAAGCTCATGGGTGCCGCCCGCGGCCGCGTGAACAAGGCGCTCGCCGAGCGCACCCAGGTGCTCGAGGCCGAGCACGCAGCGCGCATCCTCGTCGAGGAGGCCGTGGACGTCACCGCCGCCCCGCGCCGCCGCCGCGCCGGTGCCCGCCACCCCCTCTCCACGCTGCAGGAACGCGTCTCCGACATCTTCGTGGGCATGGGCTGGGAAATCGCCGAAGGCCCCGAGGTCGAGTCCGAGTGGTTCAACTTCAACGCCCTGAACTTCAAGCCGGACCACCCGGCCCGCGAAATGCAGGACACCTTCTTCGTGGAGCCGCCCGAAGCGCACCTGCTGCTGCGCACCCACACCTCCCCGGTGCAGGTTCGCTCCATGCTCGAGCGCGACCTGCCGGTGTACGTGTTGTGCCCGGGAAAGGTGTTCCGCACCGACGAGCTCGACGCCACCCACACCCCGGTCTTCCACCAGTTCGAGGGCCTGGCCATCGACAAGGACCTGTCCATGGCTGACCTGCGCGGCACGCTGGAGCACTTCGCCCGCCAGATGTTCGGCGACGAAGCCTCCATCCGGCTGCGGCCGAACTACTTCCCGTTCACGGAACCCTCCGCCGAACTGGACATCTGGCACCCGGGCGCCAAGGGCGGCCCGCGCTGGATCGAATGGGGCGGCTGCGGCATGGTGCACCCGAACGTGCTGCGCGCGGCGGGCATCGACCCGGAGGTCTACTCCGGCTTTGCCTTCGGCATGGGCATCGAGCGCACGCTCATGTTCCGCAACGAGGTCCCGGACATGCACGACATGATCGAGGGCGACGTGCGCTTCAGCGAACACTTCGGGATGGAGATCTAACCCAATGCGTATTCCCCTTTCTTGGCTGCGCGAGTATGCGCAGGTGCCGGCCGACGCCACGGCCGAAGACGTCATGGCGGAACTGGTCAAGGTCGGCCTCGAAGAGGAGGACGTGCACCGTCCCTCCGATTCGCTGACCGGACCCGTCGTCGTCGGCCAGGTGCTGTCCGTGGTCAAGGAACCCCAGTCCAACGGCAAGACCATCAACTGGTGCCAGGTCCGTGTTGTGCCCGAGGGCCAGGAGCAGACCCTGACCGCCAAGGGCATCGACCCCTCCGGAGTGCAGGGCATCGTCTGCGGCGCGCACAACTTCGTCGAGGGCGACAAGGTCGTCGTCACCCTTCCCGGCGCCGTGCTGCCGGGCAACTTCGCCATCAGCGCCCGCAAGACCTACGGCCACCTCTCCGCCGGCATGATCGCCTCGGCCCGCGAACTGGGCCTCGGCGACGACCACGAGGGCATCATCGTGCTCTCCGAGCTGGGCCTGGATCCCGAGGTCGGCGCGGACGCGATGGCCCTGCTGGGCCTGTACGACGAGGCCGCCGAGATCAACGTGACCCCGGACCGCAGCTACTGCTTCTCCATCCGCGGCGTCGCCCGCGAATACGCCCACGCCACCGGCACCGCGTTCACGGACCCGGCCGCCGGCGTCGTCGTGGCCGAGCCGGCCGGGCCCGGCTACGGGGTGCGGCTGGAGGACGCGGCCGGCATCTACGGCAAGCCCGGCTGCGACCGCTTCGTCGCGCGCGCCGTGCGCGGCGTGGACACCGCCCGGCCCACCCCGCCGTGGATGGCCCAGCGCCTGCGCCTGGCCGGCATCCGCTCCATCTCGCTGGTCGTGGACATCTCCAACTACGTGATGCTCGAGCTTGGCCAGCCGCTGCACTTCTACGACCTGGACACGCTGCAGGGCGAGATCGTGGTGCGCCGCGCCGCCGCCGGCGAAAAGCTGACCACGCTGGACGGCAAGGAGCGCACCCTCGACCCCGAGGACCTGCTGATCACCGATGCCTCCGGCCCCATCGGCATCGCCGGCGTGATGGGCGGGGCCACCACCGAGGTTTCCGGCACCACGAAGGACGTCCTGATCGAGGCCGCCCACTTCGAGGAAGTCTCGATCGCCCGTTCCCGTCGCCGCCACCGCCTGCCCTCGGAGGCGTCCAAGCGCTTCGAGCGCGGCGTCGACTGGGAGATCGCCGACGAGGCCGCCCAGCGCGCCGTCGACCTGCTCGTGGAACTCGCCGGCGGGACCGCCGACGCCACGGCCACCGACGTCGGCACCCGTCCGGAGCCGAAGGCCATCGAGCTGCCGGCCGGCTACCCGGCCACGCGCATCGGCATCGACTTCACCGCCGAACAGATCCAGGGCACCCTCACCGAGCTCGGCGGCACGGTCGAGGCCGTCGACGGCGGGTACCTGGTCACGGCGCCAAGCTGGCGTCCGGACCTGGAGACCCGCGAGGACCTCACCGAGGAGATCGCCCGCCTGGTCGGCTACGACCAGATCCCGGCGACCCTGCCGGTGGCACCCCCCGGCCGCGGCCTGAGCCGCACCCAGGTCCAGCGCCGCCGCGTGATGCAGGCCCTGGCCGACGCCGGCCTGGTCGAGGTGCTGTCCTACCCGTTCGTGTCCGCCGCGCAGAACAGCACGTTCGGCTCCGCCGCGGCCGGCGCCGAGGTCAGGGCCGTGAAGCTGGCGAACCCGATCAGCCACGAGTTCGGCTTCCTGCGCACTTCCGTGCTGCCGGGCCTGCTGGAGACCGCCCGCCGCAACCACGGCCGCGGCTTCCGCGACTTGGCCCTGTACGAGGCCGGGCTGGTGTTCCTGCCCGGCGACACGCTGGGCACCGCCACCATCCCGCCGCTGGGCGCCAAGCCCTCCGACGAGGTCCTGGAGGAGCTTTACAGCGGGCTGCCGCACCAGCCGCTGCACCTTGCCGCGGTGCTGACCGGCCACGATTCCCCGGTCGCGCCGGAGCACACCCCGCGCCCCTACGACTGGGCGGACGCGCTGGACGCGGCCCGCCTGGCCGGGGACGTGCTCGGCGTCGAACTGGTGGTCGCCCAGGGCGCGCACCAGGCGTTCCACCCGGGCCGCACCGCGGCGCTGTCGCTGCGCTCGGGCCAGGCCGTCGGCTACGCCGGCGAGCTGCACCCGAAGCTGCTGGCCGAACTGGACCTTCCGGCCCGCACCGTGGCGATGGAGATCGACGTGGACGCGCTCTGCGCGGCAGCGGCCGACGTCGTTGTGGCCAAGCAGATCTCCACCTTCCCGGTCACCACGCAGGACGTGGCCCTGGTCGTGGACGCGGACACCGTGGCCGCCAACGTGCTGGACACCCTGCGCGAAGGCGCGGGCGAACTGCTCGAGGACGTGGCGCTGTTCGACGTCTACGCCGGGGCCGGCATCGAGGAGGGCAAGAAGTCCCTCGCCTTCGGCCTGCGCTTCCGCGCGAACGACCGCACGCTGACCGCGGACGAGGCCTCCGAGGCCCGCGCCGCCGCGGTCGCCCTCGCTGCCGAGCGCTTCGGGGCCGTGCAGCGGTAGGACGCGCCGGCACGCTGCACCACCCGCAGTGTGCACGACGGCGGGCCCGCACCTTTCCCTGGGAAAGGTGCGGGCCCGCCGTCGTTCCCGGACGCTCTTCGACCAGGGCCCCATGTAGACCAGGAGCCCAGATGCTTTTCGGCAAGGGACGTTGTCCCGCCCCTGCGTTTGGCCAAAGGTCGATGTCGGGTTCGGCCCCCAAACCCGACATCAACCTTTGGCGAAACGGGTGGGGGGAGGCGTCAACCTTTGGCGGGAATTGACGTGCCGTGCCCGCCTTGGTGAAGTGGGGGCAAGGAAAGCAACGGAGGGCCCGCCATGACCGACAGCCAGCTTCACCTCGTCCATTCCTTCGCGCTGCTGGGCCTGCACAGGAACGGCCAGCGGGCCATCTCCGCGCCGGCGTTCGACTGCGGGCTCGCCGGGGCGCTGCTGGCGGAACTGAACGCGGCGGGGCGCATCGGGCTGAAGGACGGGCGCGTCGTGGTGCTCGACGGCGCGCCGCTGGGCGCCGCGCTGCCGGACCGGGCGCTGGCGCGCATCAAGGCCGAAGGCAAGCCGCGGTACCCCGTCTGGTGGGTGCTGCGGCTGGGAAGTGCGGGGCTGCGCGAGGCCGTCCTGCGGGAACTGGTGCAGCGGGGCCAGGTGCGCGCGGAGGAGGTTCGCGTGCTGGGGCTCTTTCCGTCCGAGCGGTTCCCCGAGGCCGACCCCGCCCCGGAAAGGCGGCTGCGCACCCGGTTGGGCGCCGTGCTGGACGGCACCGGAGAGCCCATTCCCGGGGACGCGACCCTGGTGGCGCTGTGCCGGGCCGCCGGGCTCCTGCACAAGGAACTCGATGCCACGCCCAAGGAGAGGGTGACCGAACTGGCCGTCGGCAACTGGACCACCGTGGCCGTGTACCGGGCGATCGAGGAACTCTCCTACGTCTGGGTCGGCTGACCCCGTCCGCAGACCCGAAAGTCCGCTGCCGCCAGCCTCCCGGCCGGCCGCGGGTGAGGCGGCCGGGCTAGGCGGCCGCCGGGAAGGCCGGGAGCCTTTCCTGGAACAGCCAGGGCTTCAGGAAGGCCTTGATCCTGAAGCCCTCCGGGGCGTGCGACTCCACGTGGGCCACGAACTGGCGGTAGGTGACGTTGTCCTGCTGCTTGCGCCGGGTCCAGTCCTTGAGCATCCCGAAGAACCGCTGGTCGCCCAACGCCAGGCGCAGGGCGTGCAGGGCCAGCGCGCCGCGCTTGTACACCCGGTCGTCGAACATCTCCTCCGGGCCCGGGTCGCCCACGCAGAGATCCTGGGGGAGCTGATTGAGCCTGTTCCAGGCCACCCGGGCGTGGGCCTGCGCGGCGGCACCCCCGGAGGCCTCCGACCAGACCCATTCCGCGTAGCAGGCGAACCCCTCGTGCATCCAGATGTCGTCCCACCGGGCCACGGTCAGCGAATTGCCGAACCACTGGTGGCTCAGCTCGTGGGCGATCAGGCGCTGGGCCTCCCAGGTAAGCGAGAGGTGGTTGCGCCCGAGGATGCACAGCGTCTGCGCCTCCAGCGGGATCTCCAGCACGTCGTCAGCGACCACCACGGTGTAGGACTCGAAGGGATAGGGGCCGAAGGACTCGATGAACACCCGCATCATCTCCGGCAGCCGGGCCAGCACCGCCAGCGCCGCCGGGGCCAACCCGGCGTCCACCGCAACGAACTGCGCCGGCAGCCGGAGCGGCACGGAATGCCGGGCATCCGAGGGGTCCGCGGCCGGCTCGACGAGTCGATGCAGGTCGTAGCGCCCGATCTGCACCGTGGCCAGGTAGGTGGCCATCGGTTCGCGCTGCAGGTACGTCCAGCTCTCCCAGCTGGCCCGCCGGGTGTGCTCGACCAGCTCACCGTTGCAGACCGCCCGATACCCCGCATCCGTGCTGACCCGGATCCGGTAGGTGGACTTGTGGCTGGGGTGGTCGTTGCAGGGGAACCACGACGGCGCCCCGTTGGGCTGGCCGGCGACGAGCACCCCGTCCGTGAGTTCCTCCCAGCCAACTTCCCCCCACGTCCCGTGGATCGGCTGGGGGTACCCGCCGTAGCGGATGTCCAGTTCGAACTGCCCGCCCGCGTCCACGGGCGCCGGCAGGAGCACGGCCAGGCGGCCCGCCCGGTGGGTGAAGCGGACCTTCCTGGCGCCCGCGCCGACCCGCACGACCCGCAGGTTCCCCAAGTCCAGCTCCACGCGCTGCAGCGGAACCAGCGCGGTGCCGCGCAGCAGCGCCCGGCCGTCGAGCCGGTTAGTGGCCAGCTTGTACTCCAGGTCCAGGTCGTAGTGGACCACGGTGTAGTCCGCGCTGCCGGCCCCGGGGGTGTAGGGATCCGGGATCACGGGTTCGCTCTTTTGGCGGGTGGGTCGGTTCTTGGGACTCATGCGGTGGGCCGGCTCCAGGGTTGCACGGGGTTGCCCATCCAGTAGGAGGATGGCGGAAGGTTTTCGCCGCGCATGACCAGGGACGCCGGACCCACGGTGGCCCCGGCCTCCAGCACCGCTGCGGGGAGGATCACGCCTTGCGGACCCAGGGTGGATCCGTCGGCGAGTTCCACCGTATCAATGGACATCACCCGGTCGTGGAAAAGGTGGGTCTGGACCACACAGCCGCGGTTGACGGTCGAAGCGTCGCCCAGCGTGACCAGGTCCGCCTCGGGCAGCCAATAGCTCTCGCACCAGACGCCGCGGCCGATCCGGGCGCCGAGCGCGCGCAGCCACCACACCAGCGCCGGGGTGCCGGAGGCGAGCCGGGCGAACCAGGGGGCGCTGACCATTTCGACGAAGGTGTCCACGACCTCGTTGCGCCAGATGAACGAGCTCCACAGCGGGTGCTCGCCGGCGCGGATCGGCCCCACCAGCACCCACTTGGCCAGCACCGAGACGGCGGCGGCGACGGCGCCGGCGGCCAGCAGCACGACGCCGCTGGCCGCGGCTGCCACCACGTAGCCGTAGGACTCGGCCAGGGCATCCAGGGCCGCGAACACCAGGACGGCGATGGCCACGGTGACGGCCACCGGGACGAACCGGCACAGCTCCCACAGCGTGCGGGCGGCCTTCAGGCGACGCGGGGGCTCGAAGGTGCGGGACTCGTCGGCGGCAACGGCGGTCCGGCGCAGGCGCACCGGCGGGCTGCCCAGCCAGGAGGACCCGGTCTTGGCCTTCGCCGGGGTGGCGGAGAGCACGGCGACCAGCCCGTCCTTGGGCACGCGCCGGCCGGCGCCGGCCATGCCGGAGTTGCCCAGGAACGCGCGCTTGCCGATCTTCGCCGGGCCCACCCGCATCCAGCCGCCACCGAGTTCGTAGGACGCTACCATGGTGTCGTCGGCCAGGAACGCCCCGCTGCCGATCGTGGTCATCTTGGGCAGCAGCAGGACCGTGGAGGCCTCCACGTTGCGGCCCACCTTCGCCCCGAGCAGGCGCAGCCACACCGGGGTGAACAGGCTGGCGTAGATCGGGAAAAGGTGGTCCCGGGCCATGTCGAGCACCCGCTCGGTGGCCCAGACCTGCCAGCCGACGCGGCCGCGCACCGGGTGCCAGCCCTCCGTGATGCCGATGCCAAGCAGGCGCACGGTCACCACGACCAGCGCGGCGTTGACGAAGAACCAGGCCAGCGCCGCCAGCGGGACCGCCAGCAGCAGTTCCGGCAGCGCGTGCCGCAGGCTGCCGTGGCCGCGCGCGGCCACGGCGAGCACGACCACGGCGGCCAGCACCCCCACGTAGGGGATCAGCGAAAGGACGGCGGAGGCCGTCCCGAACCAGAACGCGCTCCAGCGGCCACGGCGTGGGGTCTCCTGCGGCCAGGCGGGCTTGGCCTTGCCGGTGCGCTGGGCGGGGGAGCCGGAGTAGGCGGTGCCCGCCTTGGTTTGCCCGACGACGGCGGAGCCCGGCGCCACGTCGGCGCGGTCGGCGACCACGGCCCCGGGCAGCAGCGTGCTGCGCGAGCCCACCGTGGCTCCGGCGCCGACCTCCACATGGCCGATGTGCACCCGGTCGCCGTCGATCCAGTACCCGGAAAGGTCGACCTCCGGCTCCACGGAGGCTCCGCGGCCCAGGGTGAGCATGCCGGTCACCGGGGGCACCGAATGCAGGTTCGCGTCGCGGCCGATCCTGGCCCCGAGCGCCCGCGCGTAGTACGGGACCCAGGGGGCGCTGGCGAGGCTGACGGGGTCCACCAGGTCGGCGATGTGCTGGGCCAGCCACAGCTTCAGGTGCACCTTGCCCGAGCGCGGGTAGGAGCCCGGGTGCACGCCGCGCAGCAGCAGCCGGGCGGAGGCCACGGACAGGCCCATGCGTCCCAGCGGGCTCACGAAGACCAGCCACGTGGCCGCGACCCACCACCAGGACACGACCGGCGCGCCGGTGAGCAGTCCCAGCGCGGCCAGCACGTTGTTCAGCGCCATCAGGTAGGTCAGCCAGCGCATGCCGGCGAGGATGAACAGCGGGATGCCCATCAGGGTCTGGAAGGCCTGGGCGCGGCGGCTGGTGCGGGCGACTTGGCGTGCCTCGACCGGGCCGGAGGCGACGACGGTGCCGGCCAGTTCCTCGATCAGGGCGCCGATGCGCGGATGGGAGTAGACGTCGGCCACGGTGACGGTGGGGTATTTGGCCCGCAGGGCGGAGACCAGTTGGGCCGCGGAGAGCGACCCGCCGCCGGCGGCGAAGAAGTCCGCGTCCAAGCTGGTGGCGGGGGCGCCGAGCACGAAGCCCCACTGCTCCACCACCCAGCGGGCTTCCGGGTCGAGGTCCGGCAGGGCGGCTTCGGGATCGGCCGCGGCGCCGGGCAGCGGCCAGGGCAACGCGTTGCGGTCCACCTTGCCGCTGGTCTTCGTCGGCAGCGTGTCCACCACGGCCAGCAGCGGGATCAGCGGAGCCGGCAGCTGTCCGGCCAGCAGGTCGCGGGCGGCGGCGGTGTCGTAGTCCGCGGCGGCGGCAAGGTAGCCGACCAGGATCTGGTTCCCCGCCGCCGTCGTCTTCACGGCCGCCGCCGCGCCGGCGACGTCCGGCAGGGACTGCAGGGCGGCGTCGATCTCGCCGAGCTCGATCCGGCGTCCGCCGAGCTTGACCTGCTCGTCCGCGCGGCCCACGAAGAGCAGGCCCTCCGGGTCGAAGACCACCAGGTCCCCGGAGCGGTAGGCGCGGTCCCAGCCGAGGGTTGGCATCGGCGCGTACTTCTCCGCGTCCTTGGCCGGGTCCAGGTAGCGGGCCAGGCCGACGCCGCCGATGATCAGCTGCCCGGTCCCGCCCGGGGCGACCGGAACGCCGGCCTCGTTGACGACGGCCAGGTCCCAGCCGTCCAGCGGCAGGCCGATCCGCACCGGCCCGATTCCGTCCATCGGTGCCGCGCAGGCCACCACGGTGGCCTCGGTGGGCCCGTAGGTGTTCCAGACCTCGCGGCCGGCCACGGCCAGGCGGGCTGCCAGTTCGGGCGGGCACGCCTCGCCGCCGAAGATGAGCAGGCGCACATTCTCCAGCGCCTCGGCCGGCCACAGGGCGGCCAGGGTGGGAACCGTGGAGACGGCGGTGATGCCGCGGGTGACCAACCACGGGCCCAGGTCCATGCCGGAGCGCACCAGGGCGCGCGGGGCCGGGACCAGGCAGGCGCCGTGGCGCCAAGCCAGCCACATCTCCTCGCAGGAGGCGTCGAAGGCCACGGACAGGCCAGCGAGCACGCGGTCCTCGGGACCGAGCGGTTCGGCCTGCAGGAACAGGCGGGCTTCGGCGTCCACGAACGCCGCGGCGGAGCGGTTGGAAACGGCCACGCCCTTGGGGGTGCCGGTGGACCCGGAGGTGAAGATGATCCAGGCGTCGTCCTCCGGGAGCGGGCCGCGCGGGGCGGGATGCGGTACGGGCCGCTTCCTGCCGCCGTCCGGCAGGGCGGGCACAAGCCTGCCCTTGCCCTGCAGCACGGCGGCGACCCGGGCCTCGCCGAAGACCACGCGGGCGCGCTCGTCGGGATCGTCCGCGTCCACCGGGACGTAGGCGGCCCCGATGGACAGCGTGGCCAGGATGGCGATGTACAGCTCGCGGGTGCCGGAGGCGATGCGGATGCCGATCCGGTCGCGCGGTCCGAGCCCGGCCTCGTGCAGCGTGTGGGCCTTCTCCCGCACGGCCTCCAAAAGTTCGGCGTAGCTGAGGGAGGCGTCGCCGTCGTCCAGCGCGGGGGAGTCGGGGTAGGACTCGGCGCTGGACGTGAGGATGTCGATCAGCGTGCGCGGCTCGGCGGCGCGGGCCCCGCCGGGAAGCTGCGGCAGGTGGATCCCGCCGGGAAGCTGCGGCGGGTGGGTCCCGCCGCGGGGAGCGGAGTCCGGCGCGGATGCGGCCCCGGGGTCCGTCGGGCCGAAGTTCGGTGCCACGGGTGTAACAGGCTCAGGGGTCACGGAACCAGCACCAGCTTGCCGGTGGAGGCGCGCGACTCGAGGTCCGCGTGGGCCCGGGCGGCCTCGCGCAGCGGGTAGCGGGCGCCGATGCGCACCTTCAGGGTCCCCTTCGCGGCCAGCCCGAAGATCTCCCCGGCGCGCCAGCTGCGCTCCTCGGGAGTGCTGAGGAAGTGCGCCAGCCTCGGACGGGTCACGGTGAGCGAGCCCAGGGCGTTCAGCCGCTGCAGGTCGAAGGGCGGGACCTGGCCGGAGGAGCCGCCGAACAGCACCAGCGTGCCGCGCAGGCGCAGGGAACGCAGGGAACCTTCGAACGTGTCCCGGCCCACGCCGTCGTACACCACCTCCACTCCGCGGCCTCCGGTCAGCTCGCGCACCCGCTCCGGCACGTCGGCGTAGCCGAGCACGTGGTCGGCGCCCGCGGCGCGGGCCAGTTCCGCCTTCTCCGGGGTGGAGGTGGTGGTGATGACCGTGGCCCCGCGCAGCTTCAGCAGCTGGGTGAGCAGCAGGCCGACGCCGCCGGCCCCCGCGTAGGTGAGCGCGGTGTCGCCGGGGGAGACGTTGAAGCTGGAGGTGACCAGGTAGTGGGCGGTGAGGCCCTGCAGCGCCAGCGCGGCCGCGGTCTCCAGTTCCAGCGCGTCCGGGACCGGCAGCGCCAGCTCCGCGTCCAGCACCACGTACTCGGCGTAGGTGTGCGCGGCCGCCGCGGTGGCGACCCGGTCGCCCGGGGCGAACCCGGACACGCCCTCGCCGACCTCCTCCACGGTGCCGGCGGCCTCCTGGCCGGGACAGAACGGGAAGTCCACGGCATACACGCCGGAACGTTCGTAGGTGTCGATGAAATTCACTCCGGCGGCGGCCACCTTCACCAGCAGCTGTCCGGGCCCGGGGACCGGGCGCGGGACCTCGACGGCCTCAAGCACGTCGGGTCCACCGGGGCCCGGGGCGAATATGGCGTACGGCATGGGGGCTCCTCGGGAGGGGGCGAGTGGTTCGGGACGACTGTAGGACGGGAGGGTTAACGGATGATGAATGGAGTATGCCGCACCGTGGGTCCGGCAGCGCCTCTTGGATGGGCGGGTCCGGCCCGCGGTTCCGTCCGGGCCGAAAACGGTGTGAATAATTATTAGCCACAATGCATAAACAGGTCTAGAGTGGACCGCATGACCATCTCAGTAGCGGTTTCCGGAGCCAGCGGGTACGCCGGCGGCGAGGTCCTGCGCCTGCTCGCCCACCACCCCAATACCACCATCGGCGCCATCACGGCCCACAGCAACGCCGGCCAGCGCCTGGGCGACCTGCAGCCGCACCTGCGTGCGCTCGCCGACCGCGTCCTGGTGGACACCACGGTGGAGAACCTGGCCGGACACGACGTCGTCTTCCTGGCCCTGCCGCATGGCACCAGTGCGGAAATCGCCGCCCAGCTGCCCGCGGACACCCTGGTGATCGACGCCGGCGCCGACCACCGGCTGGAATCCTCCGCCGCCTGGGAGAAGTTCTACGGCTCCGCCCACGCCGGCACCTGGCCCTACGGGCTGCCCGAGCTCCCCGGACAGCGGGAGAAGCTGCGCGGGGCCAAGCGCATCGCCGTCCCCGGCTGCTACCCGACCAGCGCCCAGTTGGCCCTGGTCCCGGGCTTCGCCGCGGGCTTGCTGGAACCGCACGACGTGGTCATCGTCTCCGCCTCCGGCACCTCCGGAGCGGGCAAGTCCGCCAAGACCCACCTGCTCGGCTCCGAGGTCATGGGCGGGATGAGCCCCTACGGGGTCGGCGGCGCGCACCGCCACACCCCGGAGATGGAACAGGGCTTCTCCAACGCCGCCGGCGAACCGGTGTCCGTCTCCTTCACCCCCACGCTGGCGCCGATGTCCCGCGGCATCCTCACCACCGCCACCGCCCGGGTCAGGCCGGGAGTCGGCGCGGCCGCGCTGCGCGCGGCCTGGGAGCAGGCCTACGCGGACGAGCCGTTCGTGCACGTGCTGCCGGCCGGCCACTGGCCGCACACCAAGCACGTCGTGGCCTCCAACCACGCCACGCTGCAGCTGGCCTTCGACGAGCACGCCGGCCGCGTGATCGTCACCTGCGTCATCGACAACCTCACCAAGGGCACCGCCGGCGGTGCCGTCCAATCCATGAACATCGCCCTGGGCCTGCCGGAAACCGCCGGGCTCGACATCGAAGGAGTCGCCCCGTGACCGCTTCCCCGCTCGGGGTCACCGCCCCCGCAGGCTTCCGCGCCGCCGGCATCACCGCAGGCCTGAAGGCCTCCGGCAAGCCGGACCTGGCCCTGGTGGTCAACGACGGCCCGCTGCGGCACGCGGCCGCCGTGTTCACCTCCAACCGCGTCGCCGCCGCTCCGGTGCACTGGTCCCGCCAGGCCGTCAGCGACGGGCGCGCCGACGCCGTCGTGCTCAACTCCGGTGGCGCCAACGCCTGCACCGGCGCGCTCGGCTTCCAGAACACCCACGCCACCGCCGAGCACGTGGCCCAGGTGCTCCGCATCAGCTCCGGCGACGTGCTGGTCTGCTCCACCGGCCTGATCGGCGAGCAGCTGCCGATGGACAAGATCCTGCCCGGCGTCGACGCGGCCGCAGCGCAGCTGGGCACCGGCAGCGAGTTCGACGGCGGATCCGCCGCCGCCACCGCCATCATGACCACCGACACCGTCTCCAAGCAGGCCGGCTTCGCCGGCACCGGCTACGCGATCGGCGGCATGGCCAAGGGCGCCGGCATGCTGGCCCCGGGCCTGGCCACCATGCTGGTGGTCCTGACCACCGACGCCGTCGTGGAACCGGCGGCGCTGGAGGCGGCGCTGCGCGGGGCCACCCGGGTGAGCTTCGACCGCGCCGACTCCGACGGCTGCATGTCCACCAACGACACCGTCATCCTGCTCGCCTCGGGCGCCTCCGGCACCGTCCCGGATCCGGACGAGTTCGCCGCGGGCCTGACCGCGGTGTGCACCGACCTGGCGCTGCAGCTGATCCGCGACGCCGAGGGCGCCTCCCACGACATCACCATCCGCACCTTCAACGCCGCCAGCGAAGCGGACGCCGAGGAGGTCGGCCGCGCCGTCGCCCGCTCCAACCTGTTCAAGACCGCCATCTTCGGCCGGGACCCGAACTGGGGCCGCGTCCTCTCCGCCGTCGGCACCACCAAGGCCGCCTTCGAGGCGGAGAACCTGAACGTGTCGATGAACGGCGTGCAGGTCTGCCGCGCCGGCGGCGTCGGCGAGGACCGCAACCTGGTGGACCTGTCCGGCCGCGAGGTCCTGGTGGAGATCGACCTGGCCGCCGGCAGTGCCGAGGCCTCGATCTGGACCAACGACCTCACCCACGACTACGTCCACGAGAACTCCGCGTACTCCAGCTAGGAAGGCCCCGCAGCATGAGCAGCACGCACACCACTCCCATGGACACGGCCCAGCGCAAGGCCGAGGCCCTCATCGAGGCGCTGCCCTGGATCCAGCGCTTCGCCGGCTCCCGCATGGTGATCAAGTACGGCGGCAACGCCATGGTCAACGACGACCTCCGGCGCGCGTTCGCCGAGGACATCGTCTTCCTGCACCACGCCGGCATCCACCCGGTGGTGGTCCACGGCGGCGGCCCCCAGATCAATTCCATGCTGGGGCGGCTGGGCATCGAATCCGAGTTCAAGGGCGGACTGCGGGTGACCACCCCGGAGGCCATGGACGTGGTCCGCATGGTGCTCACCGGGCAGGTGGGCCGCGAGCTAGTGGGACTGATCAACTCCCACGGCCCCTACGCCGTGGGCCTCTCCGGCGAGGACGGGGCGCTGCTGCGCGCCGAGCGCACCGGCACGCTCGTCGACGGCGAGGAGGTGGACCTGGGCCTGGTCGGCGAGGTCACCGGCGTGGAGCCCAGCTCCATCATCGACCTGCTCGAGGCCGGCCGCATTCCGGTCATCTCCACCGTGGCTCCCGAGGTCGACGCCGACGGCGTGCCCACCGGCCAGGTGCTCAACGTGAACGCGGACACCGCCGCGGCCGCCGTCGCCGTCGCGCTGGGTTCGAGCAAGCTGGTCATCCTGACCGACGTCGAGGGCCTGTACGCGAACTGGCCGGACAAGTCCTCGCTGATCTCCTCGCTCACCGCCGAGGAACTGCGCACCATGCTCCCGGGCCTGGAGTCGGGCATGATCCCGAAGATGGCCGCCTGCCTCAAGGCCGTGGACGAGGGCGTGGACCGCGCCCACATCGTCGACGGCCGCCAACCCCATTCGATGCTGCTGGAGGTCTTCACCTCCGACGGCGTCGGCACCCAGGTCGTCCCGGAGGATGAGAAATGACCGAACTGGCAGCAACCGAGGAACTCGCAGCCCTGGCGGGCCTGCACGGACCCGAACTCCTGGAGCGCTACAACCGCTCCCTCATGGGTGTTTTCGGCACCCCCCAGCGCGTGCTGGTGCGCGGCCAGGGCTGCCTGGTCTGGGACGCCGACGGCAAGGAGTACCTGGACCTGCTGGGCGGCATCGCCGTGAACGCGCTGGGCCACGCCCACCCGCTGCTCACCTCCGTGGTGTCCTCCCAGCTGGCCACCCTGGGCCACGTCTCCAACTTCTTCACCAGCCCCACGCAGATCGCCCTCGCCGAGAAGCTGCTGGCGCTCTCCGGCGCCCCGAAGGGGTCCCGGGTCTTCTTCGCCAACTCCGGCACCGAGGCCAACGAGGCCGCGTTCAAGCTGGCCCGCCGCAATGCCGGCACCGCCGAGAAGCCGCGCACCCGCATCATCGCGCTGGAGAACTCCTTCCACGGCCGCACCATGGGCGCCCTGGCCCTGACCTGGAAGCCCGCCTACCGCGAGCCGTTCGAGCCGCTGCCCGGCGGGGTCGAGTGGGTCCCGGCGGGCGACGCCGACGCGCTGCGTGCCGCGATCGACGACACCGTCGCGGCCGTCTTCATCGAGCCCATCCAGGGCGAGGCCGGCGTGCGCGGCTACCCGGAGGGCTACCTGGAAACGGCCCGCGAACTGACCCGCGAGCACGGGGCCCTGCTGGTCTTCGACGAGGTCCAGACCGGCATCGGCCGCACCGGAAAGTGGTTCGCCTCCGAAGGTGTCCTGCCCGACGCCATGACCCTGGCCAAGGGCCTGGGTGGCGGCCTGCCGATCGGTGCCCTCATCACGTTCGGCGAGGCGGCCTCAACGCTGCTGACCGCGGGCCAGCACGGGACCACCTTCGGTGGCAACCCGGTCGCCACCGCGGCCGCGCTGGCGACCCTGCACACCATCGAGTCGCAGGATCTGCTCCGCCACGTCACCGAAACCGGCGAGGCCGTCCGTGCGGCCCTGGCCGCGCTCGACGCCGTCACCGAGGTGCGCGGGGAGGGCCTGCTGGTCGGCTTCGACCTGGACGCCGACGTCGCGCCCGCCTTCGTCCAGCGCGCCCTGGAGGCCGGCTTCATCGTCAACGCGCCGGGCCCGCGCACCGTCCGCCTGGCCCCGCCGCTGATCGTCACCGCGCAGCAGCTGCAGCGCTTCGTCGACGCGGTCCCCGCCATCTACGCCGCCGCGAAGGAGACCCCGTGAGCACCACCACCCCCGTCCGCCACTTCCTGCTCGACACCGACCTGAGCCCCGCCGAGCAGGCCGAGGTGCTGGACCTGGCCCTGGCGATGAAGGCCGACCGCTACGGCTACCGGCCGTTCGCCGGCCCGCAGACCGTGGCGGTCTTCTTCGACAAGACCTCCACCCGCACCCGCGTGTCCTTTGCCGCCGGGATCACCGAGCTGGGCGGTTCGCCCCTGGTCATCAACGCCGGCGAATCCCAGCTGGGCCACAAGGAGTCCATCTCCGACTCGGCCAAGGTGCTGGACCGGATGGTCTCCACCATCGTCTGGCGCACCTACGCCCAGTCCGGGCTGGAGGAGATGGCCGCGAACTCCCGCGTGCCGGTGATCAACGCGCTCTCCGACGACTACCACCCCTGCCAGCTGCTGGCCGACCTGCTCACCGTGCGCGAGCACAAGGGCACCCTGGCCGGGCTGACGATGGTGTATCTGGGCGACGCCGCCAACAACATGGCCAACTCCTACCTGCTCGCCGGCGCCACCGCGGGCATGCACGTGCGCATCGCCGGCCCCGAGGGCTACCTGCCCGCCGAGCACATAGTGGCGGCGGCCGAGGCGCGCGCGGCCGAGACCGGGGGTTCGGTGCTGGTGACCACCGATGCGGCCGCCGCGCTGGCCGGGGCCGACGTGGTCGCCACCGACACCTGGGTCTCCATGGGCCAGGAGGAGGAAAAGGAGGCACGCCTGCAGCTGTTCCGCGCCTACGCCGTGGATGCCGAGGCGATGCGGCTGGCCGCGCCGGATGCGGTGGTGCTGCACTGCCTGCCGGCCTACCGCGGGTACGAGATCGCCGCCGAGGTCATCGACGGCGAACAGTCGGTGGTCTGGGACGAGGCGGAGAACCGCCTGCATGCGCAGAAGGCGCTGATGGCCTGGCTGATGGCCGCGTCCGGGCTGGCCGAGCTGGAGAGCGCGACGGCGGCCCGCGGCCGATGAGCGTCTCCTCCGCCCAGCCCGGTTCAGTGCAGCCAGGTTCGACGCAGGCCGGTTCGGTGCAGCCCAGCTCGATCCAGCCGGGCACCAAGATCGCGCGGCAGGCGCGCATCAAGGCGATCCTTGGTGCCGCGTCCGTGCGGTCCCAGGCCGAGCTGGCCGCGTTGCTGGCGGGGGAGGGCATCCAGGTCACACAGGCGACCCTCTCGCGCGATTTGGTGGAGCTGGGGGCGATCCGCGTCCGCGGGGTCGACGGTGGGCTGGTGTACGCGGTGCGCGCCGAGGGCGGGGACCGCACCCCGCGCACCGGGCCCACCCAGGAGGTGCTGGACGCCCGGCTGGCCAAGCTGTGCGCGGAGCTGCTGGTGACCGCCGAAGCCTCCGGGAACATCGTGGTGCTGCGGACCCCGCCGGGGGCCGCGAACTTCCTGGCCCTGGCGATCGACCACTCAGTCCTTCCCGACGTGCTGGGTACCATCGCCGGGGACGACACCGTCCTGCTGGTCACCCGCGACGCGCAGGGCGGGGAGGACGTGGCCGCCCGGTTCCTGGAACTGGCCGACCCCCAATAGCGAAGGACGCAAGAAGCCATCCACCGGGCGGCCCAGCGCTGCCCCCAG
Source organism: Arthrobacter ginkgonis (assembly GCF_039540195.1). Taxonomy (NCBI): domain Bacteria; kingdom Bacillati; phylum Actinomycetota; class Actinomycetes; order Micrococcales; family Micrococcaceae; genus Arthrobacter; species Arthrobacter ginkgonis. The sequence continues at coordinate 335,588 of NZ_BAABEO010000023.1, forward strand.
GGTCCCGACACCACCGCGGCATCGGGACCCTTGCCCGTCCCGCCCGGCGGTGGCCCGTGCCCCCGGAATCCGCCCCCCGGAATCCGCCCTCGGAATCGGACCGAACGCGCACTACACTGCCAGAACCTGCCAGGATGCCGACCTCGAGGAACGACCGCCCATGGCCCAGGACCCCCGAGCAGCCCGTCCCGCCGCAGCCCGTCCCGCCCCGATCCTCCGCGCCCGGGCGGTGGCCCTCCTGGCGGCCGCGGCAGTCCTCGCCGGCTGTTCGGCTGCAGGGTCCGCCGCCCCCGCCGCTTCCGGCACCGCCGTCGGCGGCCCGGTCCTGGAGGTCGAAAGCCTGGTCCTGAACATCGGCGCGGACCAGTCCCGGCGCAACCTCGCCTGGTCCTCCGCCACGGGGGAGGACCAGTATGTGCAACTGGCCAAGGCCGCGGACGCCGCCGGAGGGGCCTTCCCCGCCGGCGTGGCCACCACCGTCGCCGCCACGTCCGGGGGCGAGGACGGCGGCCGGCACTATCACGATGCGACGCTGGCCGGACTGGAGGAGGGCACCCGCTATCTCTACCGGGTGGGCAGCGACGCCGCCGGCTGGTCCAGGACCCACGCCTTCACGACCGGGGACTTCGGCGCCGGCCACGCCTTCCTGCTGTTCGGCGACCCGCAGATCGGCGCGGGGGAGCTGGGGACGGACAGTGCGGGGTGGGCCAGCACCGTGCGCCGGGCCACGGACATGTTCCCCGGCACCGCCTTCCTGATGTCCGCCGGGGACCAGGTGAACGAGGCGTCGGACGAGGCCCAGTACGCCGGATTCCTGGCCCCCGGGAAACTGGCCGAGCTTCCCTTGGCCACGACCATCGGCAACCACGACGCCGGCTCGGAGGCCTACGACCGGCACTTCAACATGCCGAACTCCGGCACGGCCCGCGACTCCCGGCCCGAGGGCGATTACTGGTTCCGCTACAACGGCGCGCTGTACATCAACCTGAACTCGAACATCGAGGACAATGCCGCGCACGCGGCCTTTGTGCGTGAGGTCATCGCCGAACAGGGTACCGACGAGCAGGGCAGCGGCCCGGCGTGGACGATCGTCACTTTCCACCACTCCGTCTTCAGCGTGGCCCACCATGCCACCCAGGCGGGCATCCTCGCCCGCCGCGAGGCACTCGCGCCGGTGTTTTCCGAGGCGGGGGTGGACGTGGTCCTGATGGGCCACGACCACGTGTACGTGCGCTCCTTCCTGATGGACGGAACCACCCCGTCCCGGGACCGCGGGGAACTCGCCGGGGACCTGGAACCGGAGGAGGGCGAGGTCCTGTATCTGACGGCCAACTCCTCAAGCGCCAGCAAGTTCTACTCCATAAAAGACCGGAAGTTCGCCTACGCGGCCGTGCGGAACCAATCGAAACGGGCGAACTTCACCAATGTGGAAGTCACGGACGACGTGCTGACGCTGACCACCTACGTCCTTTCCGGAGCCGCCGCCAACGCCACCGTTTCCGTCCTGGACAGGGTCGCCCTTTCCAAGCCCGACCGCGAGGCCCCGTCGATCACGGCAGCGGCAACCGCCGCCATCGCGCGGGGTGGAGGCTTCGATCCGCTCGAGGGAGTGTCGGCCAGCGACGCCCGGGACGGCGACCTCACCGCTGCCCTTCGTGTCTCCGGCCGGGTCCTCAGCAGCATTCCCGGCGAGTATCGGCTGGTCTACGCGGTTTCCGATGCGGCGGGGAACACCACCCGAGTCCTCCGCACCGTCAGCGTGGCCGCTTCCTCCTGGCCGCCACGCTTCTGAGCCGTAGCGGCGGACCGTTGCCCTGGGCCCCGGGCGCTGCCCGTCTTTCCGGCCGGGAGGGATGTTTGCGCACGGCGGAAACGGGTGCGAGCATGGGTGCAGGAACGGGCCGCGCCAACGGAGGTGTGGCGCCACCGAAAGCAGGGGAGGCACCAATGAACGCATCCACCGACCGCATCGAACGCTCGATCCTGATCCGCACGGACCTCACCGCGGCGTGGGCCCTCGTGTCCGAACCAGGCTGGTTCATCAACGACGGCGGCATTACCCGGCACGAGGTGGAACGCGACGGCGACCTCGCCCGCGTCACCGACCCGGACCACGGAACCTTCCTGATCCGCACGGTGGCGTTGGAGGAGCCGCACCGCGCGGCGTTCCGGTGGCTGCCCGTGGAGCCCGGCCCCGAAACCGAGGCCATAACCGAGCTCGCGCTCGAGCCCGCCTCCGAAACCGCGCCCGCCCCCCAACCCGCGGCGGGGCAGGACGAGGGCTCGACGCTGATCGAATTCCGCTTGGAGGACTCCGGCGAAGGCACCGTGAGGCTCACCGTTGCCGAGAGCGGCTTCGAGTCCCTTCCCGTCTCGGAAGAAACCCGCCGGCACACCCGTGAGGACAACACGGAGGGGTGGATCATCGAACTGGCGGTTGCCCGACAATTCCTGGAGAGCGGGGCGGTCCCGGAAGCTCCGGCCTCGAGCCTGCTCGCCGAAGACTGAGTTCGCTCAAGGACCGGGCTGGTTCAGGACTGACCTGGCCAGGTGTGGGTGCTTGGCGGCCGGCGCTATTCGCCGGCCGCGCGCCGGAAGGCGCTTTCCTCCGCGGCGCCGAACAGTACGAACCGCACCTCGGCGATGCCGACGTCGTCCTGCCTTGGCGTTGCTTGTGCCGGCGTGGCCTCTCCTGTCTGCGGGGCCGCGCGCCAGCCGCGCACCGCGTCCACCGCGATCCGCGCGACCTCCTCGACGTCCCAGCCGAAGATCCCGGCGCTGACCGCCGGAAAGGCGACGCTGTGCGCGCCCAGTTCGGCGGCGACGTCCAGGCTGGAGGTGAAGCAGGAGGCCAGCAGCGCGGGATCCGTCTGGCCGGCGTGGCGGTTGGGTCCCACGGTGTGGATGACCCAGCGCGCGGGCAGCCGCCCTCCCGTGGTGGCCACCGCCTGGCCCACCGGCAGCCCGCGGGGCAGCACGGTTCGGCGCAGTTCGCGGCACGCGGCCGACAGTTCCGGACCGGCGGCGGCGTGGATGGCCCCGTCCACCCCGCCGCCGCCGGCGAGAGCGGAGTTGGCGGCGTTCACGATCGCGTCCGTGTCCTGGACGGTGATGTCCCCGCGGCGGACCGTGATGCGCAAGCGCGGGTCAGCCGGGTCCTTGCGTGGCGACGACGTGGACATGAACGGGCCTGCTTCGCGCTAGAGGTATTCCTCGATGACCTTTTTCAACTCCGGCAGGCCGAACATGTCGGTCACCGCCAGCGCGTTCTGCGCCCCCAGCTTCGGATCGGCCCCGCGCTCCAGCAGGAAGCGGGTCAGGGGTTCGTTCTGGCGGAAGACCGCGCAGGTGAGTGCCCCCTGGCCCTTGTCGTTGAGCCGGTTGACGTCCGCGCCGCGCTCAACGAGGCCCCGCGCGATCGCGTCCTGGTCCTTGTAGGCGGCGAGGATCAGCAGGGTGTCGCCCTTGGCGTCGGTGAGGTCGGCGGGCAGGCCCTGGTCGACCAGGGCGAGCAGGCGGTCGGTCTCGCCGTTGCGCGCCATGTCGAAGGTCGAGTGGAGGAAGGCAAGCTCGTCGTCGGTGAGCTGGGTTTCGGCGAGCGGGGCAGCGCCCTGCTCGGGGGTGCCGGCGGCGGAATCCTGGGTCATGATGAACAGGGTACCGTTCGAGCCCCCTCAACAGGCCGCTGCCCCGGCGCAGGTCGACCTTTCTGCATATTTATGTAGACTTGTGAATAAGAAACGACACTATCCCGCGGGCATCCGCGCGCGCGGGAGGCAGACTGACCAAGGAGAACACCGTGAAGGAACGCATCGTCCTCGCCTATTCGGGCGGCCTGGACACCTCCGTCGCCATCGGCTGGATCGCCGACGCCACCGGCGCCGAGGTGATCGCCGTGGCCGTTGACGTGGGACAGGGTGGCGAGTCCCTGGAGACGGTGCGCCAGCGCGCCCTCGGCTGCGGCGCCGTCGAGGCCTACGTGGCCGACGCCCGGGACGAGTTCGCCAACGAGTACTGCATGCCCACCCTGAAGGCCGGCGCGCTGTACCAGAACCACTACCCGCTGATCTCCGCGATCTCCCGTCCGGTCATCGTCAAGCACCTGGTCAAGGCCGCCAAGCAGTTCGGTGCCACCACCGTTTCCCACGGCTGCACCGGCAAGGGCAACGACCAGGTCCGCTTCGAGGTCGGGATCCAGACCCTGGGCCCGGAGCTGAAGTGCATCGCCCCGGTCCGCGACCTGGCGCTGACCCGCGACAAGGCCATCGCCTACGCGGAGGAGAAGCAGCTCCCGATCGAGACCACCAAGAAGAACCCCTACTCGATCGACCAGAACGTCTGGGGCCGCGCCATCGAGACCGGCTACCTCGAGGACATCTGGAACGCCCCGACCAAGGACATCTACAGCTACACGGACTCCCCGGAGTTCCCGCCGGCTCCCGACGAGGTCACCATCACCTTCAAGGAAGGCATTCCGGTGGCCATCGACGGCGTCGCGGTCACCCCGCTGCAGGCCATCGAGCAGCTGAACCGCCGGGGCGGTGCCCAGGGCATCGGCCGCATCGACATGGTCGAGGACCGCCTGGTCGGCATCAAGTCCCGCGAAATCTACGAGGCCCCGGGCGCCATGGTCCTCATGGAGGCCCACAAGCACCTGGAGAACGTGACCGTCGAGCGCGAGCAGGCCCGCTTCAAGGCCACCGTCTCCCAGCGCTGGTCCGAGCTGGTCTACGACGGCCAGTGGTTCTCCCCGCTGAAGCGCTCCCTGGACACCTTCATCGACGACACCCAGCGCTTCGTCTCCGGCGACATCCGCATGGAGCTGCACGGCGGCCGCGCGGTCGTCAACGGCCGCCGCTCTGACACCGGCCTGTACCGCTTCGACCTGGCGACCTACGACACCGGCGACACGTTCGACCAGTCCAGCGCCCGCGGCTTCATCGACATCTTCGGCCTGACCTCCAAGGTCGCCACCGAGCGCGACGAGCGCGTGGCCGGAGAGGCCAAGTAAGTGGCCGCCGAAGGCTCGGAGCGCTCGATGGGCCCACGGGCGCAGGGGGCCCCGGCCGAGCGAAGCGAGGTTGGGGAGCGCTCGATGGGCCCACGGGCGCAGGGGGCCCCGGCCGAGCGAAGCGAGGTTGGGGAGCGCTCGGGGACTAACGAGGGCGCGCTGTGGGGTGGCCGGTTCGCCGGCGGCCCCGCGGACGCCCTCGCGGCCCTGAGCAAGTCGACCCACTTCGACTGGCGCCTGGCCCGCTACGACATCGCCGGCTCCAAGGCCCACGCGCGCGTCCTGCACACCGCCGGGCTGCTCGATGACGCCGAGCTGGCCGGGATGCTGGACGCGCTGGACCGGCTGGACGCCGACGTCGTCTCCGGCGCCTACGTGCCGGCCGAGTCCGACGAGGACGTGCACGGGTCGCTGGAGCGCGGCCTGATCGAGCGGGCCGGGCCCGCCCTCGGCGGCAAGCTGCGCGCCGGCCGCTCCCGCAACGACCAGGTGGCCACGCTGGGGCGCATGTTCCTGCGCGACCACGCGCGGATCATCGCCCGTGGCGTGCTGGCCACGATCGATGCGCTGGTGGAGCAGGCCGAGGCGCACCCGAACGCCGCGATGCCGGGCCGCACCCACCTGCAGCACGCGCAGCCGGTCCTGCTGTCCCACCACCTGCTGGCCCACGCGTGGGCGCTGCTGCGCGACGTGCAGCGGCTGGCGGACTGGGACAAGCGTGCCGCGGTTTCCCCGTACGGTTCCGGTGCCCTCGCCGGCTCCACGCTGGGGCTGGACCCCAACGCGGTGGCCGCCGACCTGGGCTTCGATTCGGCCGTCTGGAACTCGATCGACGGCACCGCCGCGCGCGACGTCTTCGCCGAGTTCGCCTGGGTCGCCGCCATGATCGGGGTGGACCTCTCCCGGGTCTCCGAGGAGGTCATCCTCTGGGCCACCAAGGAGTTTTCCTTCGTCACGCTCGATGACGCCTACTCCACGGGCTCCTCGATCATGCCGCAGAAGAAGAACCCCGACGTGGCCGAGCTGGCCCGCGGCAAGGCAGGCCGCCTGATCGGCGACCTGACCGGGCTGCTGGCCACGCTCAAGGGCCTGCCGCTGGCCTACAACCGCGACCTGCAGGAGGACAAGGAACCGGTCTTCGATGCGGCGGACACGCTGGAGCTGCTGCTTCCGGCCGTCTCCGGGATGATCGCGACGCTGCGGTTCAACACCGCGCGGATGGCCGAGCTGGCCCCGCTGGGCTTCGCGCTGGCCACGGACATCGCCGAATGGCTGGTCCGCCAGGGCGTGCCGTTCCGCGAGGCGCACGAGCTCTCCGGCGCGGCCGTGAAGCTGGCCGAGTCCCGCGGCGTGGAGCTGTGGGACCTGACCGACGAGGACTACGCCGGCATTTCCGCGGCGCTGACTCCGGAGGTCCGCTCCGTGCTCAGCACCGAGGGGTCGCTGAACGCCCGCAGCGCGCAGGGCGGCACCGCGCCGTCCGCCGTGGCTGCGCAGCTGGACGCCCTCAAGGAGCAGCTGGGAGCCCTGCGCGGCTACGCCGGCTAGCGCCGAGCGGGCTCCTCGCCCGCTCGGCAGGGGTCCGCAGCCTGCCATACCTCACGACGGCGGCCGGTGGCTTTCCGCACGGAAGGCCACCGGCCGCCGTCGTGCCATGTCACTGAGGCACAGTCAGCCAGGCGGGGTCACTGACGCGGACGGGGGAGCCGGGCTAGGCTGGGCCCATGACCCGGATCACACCCACTGACCTGGCCGGCGCGGTCCGTGCCGCCGCCGCGAACTTCCGCCGCACGGCCGACCGCCTGGAAGACTCCGCGTTCCGCACCCCCTCGGCCTTGGCCGGCTGGTCCAAGGCCCACGTCCTGGCCCACATCGACGGGGTGGCCCGCGCGCTGGCCCGCCAGCTCGAGTACGCCCGCCGCGGCGAGCGCATCGAGTTCTACGACGGCGGCATGGAGGGGCGCAACCGCCGCATCGACCTGGGGGCCCTGATGGCGCCGGCCCAGCTGCGCGATCGGCTCCGCGAGGCCCTGGACCTGTTCGAAGCCGAGCTCGACGCCGTCCCCGCCGACGGCTGGGACGCGGCGACCAGTTTCCGCGGCCACGGCACGGTCGCCGACTGCGTGTTCGGCGCCTGGCGCGAGCTGACCATCCACGCCTACGACCTCGGCGGCACCGCCGGTCCCGTGGACTGGACCCCCGAGTTCTGCGCCCACCTGTTCGAGTTCCTGGCCCCGCGCGTGCCCGCCGGGGCACGCTTCGTCCTGCAGCCCACCGGCCGTCCGCCCGTGGTGCTGGGGGAGGGGCGGGACAGCTGGGTGCTCACCGGGATGGAGTTCGACCTGGCCGCCTGGCTGGCCGGACGCGAGCCCTCCGGACAGGTCCGCGCCACCGCCGCGGCGGACGCCGCCGAACTGCCCGAGCTCGGTCCCTGGCCCTCGGCGCTGCCGGCGGAACCGGCGCTTGCCGTGGATCAGGCACTCGCGGTGGATCAGGCCCAGTCCGCCGAACCGGCGGCACGGCAGTCCTAGCCGGCCGGCGCGCCATGCCCACCGTGCCGATGGAGAATGTGCCGCAGGGTAGTTTTCCGCCCGGCCACCTGCCGTCCCCCCGCTTCCCTCGGGAAGGGGTGCCGCTGGCCCGATTGTCGGGCACGGAGCTGCTCGCCGGGCCGCTGCTGGAGGTGGCGCCGGCGCTGCTGGGGGCCGTGCTGACCTCGACCGTCGATGGTGAGCCCGTCTCCGTCCGGCTCACCGAGGTGGAGGCCTACGCCGGCGGGCACGACCCCGGATCCCACGGCTTCCGCGGCCGGACCGCCCGGAACGCGGCCCTGTTTGGTCCGCCGGCCACCGTCTACGTGTACTTCACCTACGGGATGCATTTCTGCGTGAACATCGTCTGCGGGCACGACGGCGAAGCCTCCGCCGTGCTGTTGCGTGCCGGCGAGGTGCTGGCCGGGGCCGAAACGGCACGCGACCGGTCGCAGCGCAGGAAGTCCGCAGGCTTGGGGGCGGCGTCCGGACGCGCGCGGCCGTTGCGGGACCGCGACCTGGCCAGCGGGCCGGCGCGGCTGGCCCGCAGCCTGGGCCTGACCCTGGACCACAACGGAACCCGGCTCGGGACCTCCACCGGTCCGGAACCGGATCCCGCGGTGGATCCCGCAGCGGGGGAGGGCCAAGGCCCCGAGGCCCCCGTGCTGCAGTTGTCCGGATGGGGGACGGTGTCGCCGGGGCAGGTGCTGCAGGGACCGCGCGTGGGCGTCGCCGGCCCCGGCGGATCGGACGGCTACCCGTGGCGTTTTTGGATCGACGGGGAACCGACAGTCTCCCGCTACCGGCCCGCCGTCGTCCGCACACGGTCCCGCACGCCCCGCCCGACACCTCCGGCGCCGGGCGGCGAATCGGCCGGCGGCGCGGTGCCGAGCCGCTAACATGGTGGGGTGCCAAAAGCCTCCGAAACCGTCACCGAGCTGCTCGACCGGCTCTCCGTCGTCGTCCCTGACTACCCGCAACCCGGGATCTCCTTCAAGGACCTGACACCCGTTTTCGCCGACCCGACCGGCTTGCGCCGTATCGTCGACGAGATCGTCGCCCCGTTCGCGGGAGACTTCGACGTCGTCGCCGGGCTGGAGGCCCGCGGCTTCGTGCTCGCCGCGGCCGCCGCCTACGCCACCGGCACGGGCATGGTCACCGTGCGCAAGAAGGGCAAGCTGCCGCGCGCGGTCCACTCCGAGGACTACTCGCTCGAATACGGCACCGCCACCCTTGAACTGCACCGCGACGACGTCGCCCCCGGCACCCGGGTGCTGATCCTGGATGACGTGCTCGCCACCGGCGGCACCGTGGGCTCGGCGGTGCGCCTGTTCGAGCGCGCGGGGTGTTCGGTTGCCGGCGTCGGCGTCGTGCTGGAGCTGTCCGGCCTGGGCGGCCGCGAACGCCTCGCCGGCCACCGCGTGCACGCCCTGCAGCAGGTCTAAGCCGCGAAGAGTACAATTGTTTGTCCGTCGTAACGCGTGAGAAGAGGATCCATGCAAGAGGCGACTTCGGTCCAGCCGGAGCTTGAGCTCGAACGCCACTATGTTGCCGGCCTGTATCGCCGGCTGGATGCGTTGCGCGTGGAAAAGGCCGCCCAGCTGGCCAGGGTCCGTGGGACCGGTGCGGTGGGCTCCATGCAGAACGTCTCCGAACGCGACGCCTTCGCGACCATGTACGAGGACCGGCTGGCCCAGCTGAACGCCGTGGAGGAGCGCCTGGTCTTCGGCCGGCTGGACCTGGACGGGGAAACCCCGGACGGCAACTCCCGCTATATCGGCCGCATCGGCCTCACCGACGAGGACCAGGGCCGGCTCATGATCGACTGGCGCGCCCCCGAGGCCGGCGCCTTCTACCAGGCCACCGCGCTGCAGCGGCAGGGGGTGCGCCGCCGCCGCCACTTGATCCTCAAGAACCGCGAGGTGATCGCCCTCGAGGACGACGTACTGGACACCGCGCTGCTCTCCGAGGGAGGACACCAGCAGGGCGAAGGCGCGCTGCTGGCCGCACTGACCTCCAAGCGCACCGGCCGGATGACGGACATCGTCAGCACCATCCAGGCCGAGCAGGACCGCATCATCCGCACGCCGCTGGCCGGCGTGCTGGTGGTCCAGGGCGGACCCGGCACCGGCAAGACCGCCGTCGCCCTGCACCGCGCCGCCTACCTGCTCTACCAGCACCGGGAGCGGCTGAAGTCCGCCGGTGTGCTGCTGGTGGGGCCCTCGACGTCGTTCATGCGCTACATCGAACGGGTGCTCCCGTCGCTGGGCGAAACCGGCGTGGTCATGGCCAGCCTGGGCCGGCTGATGCCCGGCATCCGCGCCATCCCCGAAGCCAGCCGCGAGGCGGCCCGGATCAAGGGCCGCCTCGACATGGCAGAGGTGGTCGGCCGCGCCGTGGCCAACCGGCAGCGCCTGCCGGAGGGCCCGCGCCGCGTCGTCGTCGAGGGCACCGTGCTGGAACTGCACCCGCGTGCGGTCCGCCGCGCCCGCGACAGGGCCCGCGCCACCCACAAGCCGCACAACGAGGCCCGCGCCACCTTCGTGAAGATCATGCTCCGCGAGCTGGCCGACCAGCTGCAGGAGAAGCTCGAGGAATCGTCAGGCACCGGCAACTCGGTGGACCGCAGCTACCTCATCGAGGATGTGCGCTCCTCCCGCGACGTGCGCATCGCCCTGAACCTGTGCTGGATGCCGCTGACGCCGGAAAAGCTCATCGAGGACCTCTTCGCCAGGCCCGAACAGCTGGCGGCCGCCGCTCCGCAGCTGAGCGAGGCCGAGCGCCTGGTGCTCCGGCGCGCCCCGGGTTCGGCCTGGACGGAGGCGGACATTCCGCTGCTGGACGAGGCTGCCGAACTGCTGGGCACCTTCGACGCCAGCAGCGGGCGCGCCCAGGCCCAGCAGGAGGCCCAACGCCAGCGGGACATCGCCAACGCCGAACAGGCGCTGCGCAACGTCGACGCGATGCTGCGCGAGATCGGCGCCGACGGGACGGTCGACGCCGAGGACCTCGCGGCCATGAACGAGGAGTCCGAGGGGGTGACGACCGCCGCCGAGCGCGCCGCCCAGGACCGCACGTGGGCCTACGGGCACATCGTGGTGGACGAGGCCCAGGAACTTTCCCCGATGCAGTGGCGCCTGTTGATGCGCCGCTGCCCGTTGAAGTCCTTCACCGTGGTCGGGGACATCGCCCAGGCCAGCTCCGCGGCCAGCGCCACCAGCTGGGAAGGGGCCATGGAGCCATTCGTGGGGGAGCGCTTCACGCTCGAGGAACTCACGGTCAACTACCGCACCCCGACCCAGATCGCCGAGGCCGCAGCCCTCATGGCCCAGGCCGCCGGCCTGGTGGTGTCCGCGCCCAAGGCCGTCCGCGAGGGCGAGTGGCCGCCGGTCGTGGACAGGCTTGCCGCCGGGACGCTGCTGGCGCACTTGGCGGAGGTCCTGCCGGAGGAGGTCGGCCTGGCCGACGGCGGCCTGGTGGCCGTCATCGCGCCGGCCGCCATGCTGCGCGAGGTGCGTGCCGCCGTCGTCGGGCTCTACGGATCCCGCGTCGGCAGCGGCTCCGGCGGGCTGGACCAGGACATCGTGGTGACCACCGCGCAGGAGGCCAAGGGCCTGGAATTCGACGTGGTGCTGGTGCTGGAACCGGAGCTGCTGGTGCAGGAGGCCGACGGAACCGTCGGCGACCTGTACGTCGCGATGACCCGTGCCACCCAGCGCCTGCGCGTCCTCGCCGAGGGTCCGGTCCCGGCCGGCATCGAGCCGTAACGCGCGGGTCGGCCGGGACCCCTTGCCGGGCCGGCCCGTGCGCTCCCGCTCCGGATGCTACGTTTAAGGGCGTGTCTTCGAGCGAGCAGAACCCCGTACTGGCGGCCCAGAGTAACGATCCGTCCTTCCCCAACATCTGGCAGGAACTGAAGTGGCGTGGGCTGGTCCACGTGTCCACCGATGAAACCGCGCTGGAAAAGGCCCTTGCGGGGGACCCGATCACCTATTACTGCGGCTTCGACCCCACTGCGCCGAGCCTGCACCTGGGCAACCTGGTGCAGCTGCTGAACCTGCGCCGGCTGCAGCTGGCCGGCCACAAGCCGCTGGGCCTGGTCGGCGGCTCGACCGGCCTGATCGGCGATCCCCGGCAGACCGCCGAACGGGTGCTGAACACCAAGGAGACCGTCGCGGAGTGGGTGGGCCGGCTGCAGGCCCAGGTCTCCCGCTTCCTCTCCTTCGAGGGCGAGAACGCCGCCCGCATGGTCAACAACCTGGACTGGACCGCGCCGCTGTCCGCGATCGACTTCCTGCGCGAGATCGGCAAGCACTTCCGGGTCGGCACCATGATCAAGAAGGACATCGTCGCCTCCCGGCTGAACTCCGACGAGGGCATCAGCTACACCGAGTTCAGCTACCAGATCCTGCAGGGCATGGACTACCTGCAGCTGAACCGCGACTACGGCTGCGTGCTGCAGACCGGCGGCTCCGACCAGTGGGGCAACCTGACCAGCGGCACCGACCTGATCCGCAAGGTGGAAGGCAAGTCGGTCCACGCATACGGCACCCCGCTGATCACCAACTCCGACGGCACCAAGTTCGGCAAGAGCGAGGGCAACGCGATCTGGCTCGACGCCGAGATGTGCAGCCCGTACACCTTCTACCAGTTCTGGCTGAACACCGCCGACGCGGACGTGGTGGACCGCCTCAAGGTCTTCACCTTCAAGACCCGCGAGGAGATCGAGGCGCTGGCAGTGTCCGTGGAGGAGCGGCCGTTCGCCCGCGAGGCCCAGCGGGCGCTGGCCTTCGACGTGACCTCGCTGGTACACGGGGTCGAGGCCACGGAAAAGGTGATCGCCGCCTCCGCCGCGCTGTTCGGCCAGGGCTTCCTCGAGGACCTGGACGAGGCCACGCTCAAGGCCGCGACCGCGGAGCTTCGCTCCGCCACCGTCGGAACCGAAGCTCTGGGCATCGTCGACCTGCTGGTTGCCGCCGGCCTCTCCGACTCCAAGTCGGCTGCGCGCCGCATCGTTGCCGAGGGTGGCGCCTACGTGAACAACCGCAAGGTCACCGACGCCGATGCCGTGATCGAGGCGGCCGAACTGCTGCACGGCCGCTACCTGCTGGTGCGCCGCGGCAAGAAGCAGCTGGCGTTCGCGGTGGTTGAGGGCGCCTGACCTGAGCCACCCGCCGCGTGCGGACTGACTGAACACTCGCCAAGGGCGGGCGGATCGGGGACACCCCGGCCGCCCGCCCTTGGCGTTTCCCGATGCTGCACGATCGCTGCCCAGGACGGTTCCGCTTTCCCGGGCCGGTCCGGCTAACGGGAATGCCGACGCCCGCGTGGCTGGTGGGGACTTCAGGGTGGCGCCGCTCACTACCGCATGCAGGCGGAGGAGTGTGGCAGCGACACGCCCGGGATGCACCCCGATTTGCTGCGTGGCACGGTTGGAGGTATTGTTTTCTGAGTCGCCGGGACGGGGACGGCCGGAAACGGCTGGACCGGAGGGCGACGAATCCACACACAACATTGTCCTGTCGGGATGGGTCGCTTGGCGCGCCCCGGGTTCGGCGGGGGATGGTGGGACCGGTTCCTTCGGGGCGGGTCGCCGGAAACGGCGATTTGACACGAAGGAAACGATGAAATAAATTAGAAATGTCGCCGCGGAACAAAGCGATAAAGATCAAGGATTCTTGGTCGCCGGAACCGCGAGTCGCCTGTTGTTTGAGAACTCAATAGTGTGCCAAATTTGTTGACACCGATTTTATATATTGGTGAAACGCC